>NZ_JBATHY010000215.1:0-14315 GCF_049667325.1 Parasphingorhabdus sp.
CTGATGTCCATGCATTCCCCGGCCATATTGCATGCGATGCCGAAAGCCGCAGCGAACTGGTCATACCGATATTCAAGAACGGATCGGTCATCGCGGTGCTCGACCTCGACAGCCCCCTGCCCGACCATTTTGGTGCGGAAGACGAGAGCGGACTGGTCAAGCTGATCGGGGATATTGCTAACAGCCTTGGTTAAGCCTGCGGTAACCAATATGCCCCATTTCGAGACAGCAATGTGAATCTACTCTATTTTACAAGCCCCTAATGGCCAAAGCCCCCGAAAAATGGTAAATGAACGTTAACCAAATTTCGGTCGGACATGCTCGGTGCAGGTCCGAAACTAGGGAGTTGTTAACCATGAAGACCCTTATATTTGCTGGCCTTGCCGGTGTTTTAGCGATGGCGCCAAGCGGGGCCTATGCTGCCATCGACTCGGTCACGGATGATGTTGCGATCCCGTTGGTCGATGTCTCTTTCGCATCTTCGACGGCGCTGGCGGGTCCGGCAGAAGGGGCCAAGTCCATGCCCCGCATGGGAAACACCCGTCCAATGAAAAGCATGGGCAACATGCGTCATATGAAAAATATGAGCGGCAGACATAAGATGAAGAACATGGGGCACACGCGTCAAATCAAACATATGGGAAGCTCCCGTCATATGAAGGGCCGTCACCAGGCAGGCAATTTTGTCCGCCAGGGCCGGAGAGGCTATGATCAAGGCTATCGCAAACCCCATCGCGGTTTCCGCTTGCCCCAGACCTATGTTCAGCCCAGCTATTTCATCGGAAACTTCGGCTATTACGGACTGAGTCAGCCAAACTACGGCTATGGCTGGTCGCGCTATTATGACGACGCAGTCCTGACCGACCGCCAGGGAGTGGTTCAGGACGCCCGCTACAATGTCGATTGGGATCGCTATAATCAGGGCTATCAGGACGGCTACCGCGCCGGTCAGGCAACCTATGATCCCAGCGTTTTCACCGGCGATGATCGCGTGGTTTCCACGCCGTCCGCCTATAACGGCGATCGGTCGACCTATCAGGGCGATTGGCAAGGCGCATATCAACAAGACGGCAGTTATCAGGGCGATTGGCAAGGAACCTACCGGGACGCCGAAGGCCGGGTCTACGAAGGCGAATATTCCGGCACTTTCATCGGTGATGGCAATATGAACCCGCATTGGGGGTCGCAACAAGGCCAAGCGGCAGGATCCGATCGCTACGTTCCCTATCCGGATGATCGCGCTTTCGATAGCGCGCGCGCGGAAGAGTTGGCCTATGTCGAACGCTGCAAGAAAAGCAGCGGAATCGGAGGCGCTATTGTAGGTGGTGCCATTGGCGCCGTTGCGGGCAACCGCATCGCAGGTCGCGGGAACCGCTTGGGCGGATCATTGATTGGCGGTGGTCTGGGAGCGGTCGCGGGAGCGGCTATTGATCAGGGAACCGACCGGTGCCGCAAGCTGCTTGATAAATATGGCTATGACCAGCAGCATAGCGGACACTATCCGAACCATCCGCCGGTCCGGCATCACAGTCAGCAACAGCCTCAGGTCTATCCAGCTTATCCCAGCGGCTGGAACGGGCAATATGGTCCGGCTTATTATTATCCGCAGGCGCAACCGATGGTGACGACGATTGTCATCCAATCCGCACCGGTTACGACCACAACGACAACGACCTACATCGAAGAGGAAGTGGTCTATTCAAAACCGACCTATAAGAAACGTTGGAAACCGGCGTCCAAGAAAACGTGGAAACCGGCCCCGAAAGCTGCGCCGCTTAAGGGATGCCAGCAGGCACGCTGCATGTACGACTAATGGCCTGATACATAGAAAATGGGCCTGCTAGCCGGTTCGGTTGGTAGGCCTTTTTTGGCATGGCTTTGATCGATAAATCAGTTCGGGCGCTGCCGTTTGAGTAACCCGACGGGATCAAATCTGTACCAGCCTTCCGGACCAAGCCTTTCCAGCGGACGAAACCGGACCTTATATTCCATCTGCGGCGATCCATCGACCCAGTAGCCGAGATACACATAAGGCAATCCGGCCTTCTTCGCGCGCAGGATATGGTCCATGATGATATAATTGCCAAGTCCGGCCCGCTCGCCATGCTCCGCATCGAAGAAACTGTAGATCATCGAAAGGCCGTCCCCTTGCTGATCGGTCAGGCAGGCCCCGACCAGGCGCCCCTTGCTGCCGTCTTGGGTCGGTTCGCGATATTCGATGACAAAGCTTTTGACCGGTGATTGCTCGACCATATCGGAATAGTCCATCTCGTCCATTTCCGCCATGCCGCCGCCCGGATGGCGTTTTGCGAGATATTTTTGCAGGAGTTGATATTGTTCGTCGGTTGCCCACGGCTCACAGGCTTCCACAACCAGATCCTGATTGCGCCGAATCAGTTTTCTTTGGGTGCCGCTGGGCTGGAATTCATCAGCGAGTACGCGAACCGAGACGCAGGCCTTGCAATCCAGACAACTCGGTCGATAAGCCACATTCTGACTGCGGCGAAATCCGATCCGCCCGAGCGCATCGTTCAGTTCTTCGGTATGAGGTCCGTTGAGCTCGGTAAAAACTTTGCGTTCGCTTTTGCCAGGCAGATAGGGACAAGGGCTGGGATTGGTTACGAAAAATCGCGGAAACCTAACGGGTGCGGTCACAAAGCCAGCCTTTTGTTACATTGTTCAGAGTCGACATCGACAATATGCAATGCAGCGAACGAAATGAAAAGGCGATTTACCAAGAAATTGGATATTCGATCAAACCGGCTGCACTTACAAAAACGGGGCGAAAATCGCCCCGTTTTCAAATTAATTTGCTAAAGCTCAAGGGCTTGTTGGATCATCGTCATCAGCGATGATGATGATGCCAGCGATGACTGCTGCCGCTGCCAGAAGAGCAATCAGGATTCCGTTTTCGCCTTCCAGTTTTTCTGAAGATGACGAAGTCGCACCGATGCGTTCAACAGCTGGTGCTGCGTTGCTAGCCGACTGAGCTGCGACGGGGGCCGCAACCAATGATACTGCTGAAATAGCAGCAGCCAATTTTCCGAAATTCATAATTATGCTCCAATTAGGTCGTTTTACAAAGGTTGAAAGCTCAAGTCTGAACTTCCGTGCGCCCCAATGCTTGACCGAGGGTTTTCATTATATCCATCCCCTCGGTTCTTATCATTTATCCTAAATTCCGATTCTCCGCAACCGTGGAACCCAATTAAATTGTCAAGTTGGCTTACTTCAAAACCACTTAGTCGAGACTCAGTGGTTTTTTACGAAAGCGGGCCGACCCGCAATCCACGTTTGAAGGACTTGTAAATTTCGGATTTGCGCAGGCGTCGCAAGCAGAATATCCTCGTCGATAATCAAGAAATCCGCCCTTTTCCCCGGTTCCAGACTACCCAGGCGATCTTCCGCAAATGCGGCATAAGCGGCTCCATTTGTATAGGCGTGCCATGCTTGCGCGCGATTCAACCGTTCCTCGGGCACCCATCCGCCGAAGGGCTGGCCAGCAGCATCTTCCCGGGTCATTGCAGCCGCCAGTCCGGCAAAGGGATTGGACGATTCCACCGGAACATCCGTGCCGAACGCCAATTTCGCACCAGAAACGAGCAACGAATTCCAGGCGTAGGCGCCAGCAAGACGGTCGGGCCCAAGGCGCGCTTCCGCCATCAGCCGGTCCGACGTCTGGTGCACAGGCTGCATCGAGGCGATGGTCCCGGTAGCGACAAATCGGTTGATGTCGGCAGGATCGACAATCTGGGCGTGCTCGACCCGCCATCTCCGATCACCTTTATAGGTAGGCCCCAATTCTTCAATGGCCGATAAAATCTCGTCATTGGCTTGGTCGCCAATCGCGTGAACCGCGGTTTGAAAGCCGTCCATGGCCGCCCGGCTCATCTTGTTTTTCAGTTGCGCCGAACTGAGCATCGCAAGACCGCTTTCTCCCGGTTTGTCGGCATAGGGTTTCTTCAACAAGGCGCCGCGCGATCCCAGCGCGCCATCAACATAGAGCTTGACCCCGGCGAGCCGGAGATGATCGTCGTACAACCAAGGTGAAGGCCCGGGGCCACCGATCGCGATCATATTGTCAATTTCGGCCGCATAGGAAATGATCCGGATCTTCAATTGGCCCGCATCTCCTGCCCGGCGGAAACTCTGCCAGTCCTGCATCGTCGTGCCCATATCCGCGATGGACGTCACCCCGTTTGCCAGCAATATGTCCTGCGCCTTGCTAAGAGCCAGATCATTTTCTACCGGCCTCGGTGCGGGTATCGCATCGCTGAACAAGTCCATTGCAGTATCGACAAAGATGCCGGTAGGCTTGCCGTTGATTTTTTCGATGGTCCCGCCGCCCGGTGATTTGGACCCTGCCGAGACTCCCGCGGCCTTCATTGCCACCCCATTGACCCAGGCCGCATGGCCATCCACGCGGGACAGATAGACCGGACGATCCGGGATCACCGCATCCAGTTCCGCTGCCGTGGGGAAGCGGTCCATGCCCCACATTTCCTGGTTCCAGCCATTGCCGATAATCCACTGCCGGCTGGGATTGTCGGCAGCATATTGTGCGATCCTGTCCAGTGCTTCGGCCAGTGATTTGGTGCCGGACAGGTCGAGCGTCAATGCGGCAAATCCCATTCCCATCACATGACCGTGAGCATCGAAAAAGCCAGGGATCAGCGTCTGGCCTTTCCCATCAAACTGAAAGTCGACCTCGCGCGGCCGCTTGTCGCGGCGGTCGAGCAGTTGCTTGACCCGGCCATCATCATCAATAACCATTGCGGTAAAACGGATGACCTTGCCTTCGCTGTCCAGAGTCATCCCGTTGACATTTTCTATCAGGCTGTCGGCATGAGCGGCGGCGGGCGCGAGAAAGACGGCCGCTACGGCCGCACCCAAAGTTGCGCTATAATTTTTCAACCGACCGCTCATATCATTTCCCTTTGATTATTTTCTTTTCGGAAGCCGCGAGACCAGCGAACTGGTATCATTGCGGCCGCCGCCCGCGGCCTGCACTTCGGCGTAAAATTGATCGACCAGCGCCGCGACTGGAATCGTCGCGCCATTGGTCCGCGCTTCCTCGATCGCCAGCCCCAGATCCTTGCGCATCCAGTCGACGGCAAAGCCGAAATCGAACTTGTCCTGCGCCATCGTCGCCCAGCGATTGTCCATTTGCCAGCTTTGCGCGGCACCGCCAGAGATCGCATCATAGACTTTCTCAAGATCAAGCTGGCTGGCCTGGGCAAATCGCAGCGCTTCCGACAGTCCTTCCAGGACGCCCGCGATCGCTATTTGATTGCACATTTTTGTGTTCTGCCCCGCGCCGGTACGCCCGACATGGACGATCCGTCCGGCATAGGCGGCCATGATCAGTTCTGCCGCCGCGAATGCTTGTTTGCTGCCGCCGCACATGATCGACAATTTGCCGTTTTCCGCACCAGCCTGACCACCGGAGACCGGGGCATCGACAACATGAATATTCCGCCCTTCGGCTTCGACCGATAACTGCCGGGCGATCCGCGCGGACACCGTGGTATGATCGATAAACAGAGCACCCGATGCCATCGCCGAAAAGGCACCATCGCGTCCCATGGTCACGGAGGCCAGATCGTCGTCATTGCCGACACAGGTGATCACGATCTGATTGTCTTTTGCCGCCGCAGCCGGATTATCGGCCAATGACCCGCCATGTTCGGCTACCCATGCCTCGGCCTTGGCTCTCGTCCGGTTGTACACCGTCAACTCGTGCCCCGCCTTGACCAGATGGCCTGCCATAGGTCCGCCCATCACGCCGATCCCGATAAATCCAATTTTCGCCATAGATTCCAATATCCCCTCACCCGGCCATAATCATTGTTTCCCTCGATGACCAGATGCGTTAGGGCCTCTGGCGATATGAATGATATGCAGACCTCCACCCTTCCCTCCTTTGACTTCGAGGACGTGAAAGCGGCGCACGACCGGATCAAGGGGCGGGTTGTCCACACGCCCACGCTGAAGAGCATCACCCTGTCAGAGCTCAGCGGCGCAGAAGTCTTTCTCAAATTCGAGAATTTGCAGTTTACCGCTGCCTATAAGGAACGCGGTGCGCTCAATGCGTTGCTCCTGATGGACGAGAGCAAACGCAAGGCAGGCGTAATAGCCGCCTCGGCCGGCAATCATGCCCAGGGCCTTGCCTATAACGCCAAGAATCTGGACATCCCGGCGACCATCGTCATGCCGAGCACCACACCGATGGTGAAAGTCGAGCAAACCCGTGGCCATGGCGCCGAAATCGTCATCTTCGGCAGTAATTATGACGAGTCCTATACCCATGCTCTCACGCTCGCCGAACAGCGCGGGCTCACCTATATCCACGCCTTTGATGATCCGCATGTCGCGGCTGGCCAAGGTACGGTGGCAATCGAGATGCTCGAAGCCGTGCCCGATCTGGACCGGCTGATCATTCCGATCGGTGGCGGAGGATTATTCTCGGGCATGGCAACCGCAGCGGATTCGATCAAGCCGGGCATCAAGATGACCGGCGTGCAGGCGGCACTCTACCCCAGCATGTACGGCAAATTGACCGGGACGATTGTCGAGGCCGGGGGCGATACACTCGCTGAAGGCATTGCAGTGCGCAATCCTTCCGAATTTACCGCCGCGATCATCCGGAAATATGTCGACGAGATTCTGCTGGTCAGCGAAGCTCAGCTGGAAAGCGCGGTGAGCTTGCTATTGCAGATAGAAAAAACCGTCGTCGAAGGCGCCGGAGCAGCAGGCCTTGCGGCGCTTTTGGGGAACACAGACAAGTTCAAAGGCGAAAAAGTCGGCCTCGTGTTGTGCGGCGGCAATATCGACACGCGTCTGTTGGCAAACGTCCTCCTGCGCGATCTCGCCCGGTCGGGCCGGCTGGCGCGTCTCCGCTTGCATCTGCGCGATCAGCCCGGCGCGCTTTACAATGTCGTGAAACAATTTGCCGAGCATGAAGTCAATATCATCGAAGTCTATCACCAGCGCGTTTTTACCAACTTGCCGGCGAAGGGCCTGATCACCGATATTGAATGCGAAGCCAAGGACCGCGAGCAGCTCGAAGGATTGATCGCAGACCTCAACAAGGCCGGATATGACGTCCGGCAGGTTGAACTGGCTGACTAGCTGTCAGGAGCTGCTGATGGCATCTGCATACAGCGGGATCGCTGACAAAGCCTGATCAAAGGCGCCGGTCAAATTTTTTAGCTGGCGCGCCGTGTCCGCCATATCGAGCGATAGCGTGACCGGATCGATGCGGTCGGGCACTATGCCAAAACCGATCATCAAGTCGATCCAGCTCGGCTCGTCAAAAATTTCCCCATCATACGCAACAAACCGGCCTCTGCCGCGAAACTGCTCGATTTTCCTGACCAGAGTTTCGGGCATCCTTTTTTCCTGAATCCGGAACCATGGCACATCATCGCGGCGGTTGAGGGCGAAAGGCAACAGCGTAAAATCACGCACTTGCTCGGCTGCTATCAGGTGACGACGGTTATATTCCCTTGCCTCCACGGTCATGTTTGCGCGCGTCGGCAAATGATCGGCGAGAACGAGCGCCTCATGATGCAATATCGTCACGTCAGCCGATAAAAACGGTCCAAAGTTCGACGCCGCGCTGCCCATTCGCGCCAGATTTCCGTTCCAGGGCTCTCCGACATATCCCGGTTCGAACAGCGCCACCCGCGCTTCGCGACCGACAAGTTTTTGTTCCTCCTCTCCGGTCAAATGACTCGATGCATAGAGGAGCTGCGCGATCGAGCTATTGCGCAGCGGTGTGGTGATCAGCAAACCGCCTTTGATCGCCTGCGCCACGACGTGCTTTTCGGCTTTAATCGGTGGTTCGGGATCCCGGGCAGAGAGCAGCCGGTCAAAAGGAAGGCTCTCGACGAGCGAATTCCAGTCCGAACCGGAGAACCCGCCGGTCAACCGGCCCACCGCTCCGGAAACATCGGCATAAAAATCGGCTTCGATCGCCTCTCCGTTGTCGAGCTCGATCCGGTATATCGCTCCATCACTCGCAGATGTTTGCACGGCCTTTGGCTTTGCCTCGATAATTTCCGCGAGCCGGGAGCCGCACCTGTTTTTGAGCAATGCGGTATATTCGGCGCGATCGATCTGGATGATCGGGCGCAACATGCTCAGGGGCGAGCGCGGATCGGTAGACTGGAACGCAAACTTGCCTGCCTCTGCGGCCCGGGCTGGCAGACGAAAAGGCTGATAGAGATAGGACAGCCGATCCGGCTGTTCATAGGTAATCGCTGCCCGCAGCATGATCTGGTGGATGGCGATATCATCAATTGCAGGCAGGTTCCCCGAACCGGTCAGAAAAAAGCGACTGCCCTGCTCTTGCCAGTCCAACAATTCGGTACCTAGGGAAAATACCGCGCTGTCCACCGTCCGCAATTCATCGGCGCCAATTCCAAGACGGACCAGAAACGGATCATCCAGACGGATTGTAACAGCTGCCGGATCAACCGGGTCGCTGTCTTCCACGACGATCAGCCCCATATCCGCTGGCAGGTCTTTCCCGATCAGAGCCGCGACCGGCCAAAGCTCGTGGCTCTTGCCGAAAATGGCAATGCGCTTTACCCGCTTATCCCCGCCACTCACGCCGCGTCCTCCGGTCTGCCTGTAAAATTCGCCCGATATTTCTCGATAAACGCCAGATGCTCGCTCATCCGCCCGACACCTCTGTCAATCGACGATCTGATCCGTTCCAGCTCACGCGAGCGATGATCATCTGCCATGGCATCAACCCGGGGATCATAAGTCTCGGGCAACAGATTCTGGCCGATAAAAACCGACAGCCAGCTCGCCGGCTGGAACAGGCCATGGTCATATCGCGGAACAATCCCGCGCCGTTTGAATGCCTCGATTTTCTCGCTCAGGCTATCCGGCCAGGCCATCTCCCGCATATCGCGCCAGAACGGCTCGTCGCGCTGGTTGAGCACATAATGCAACATCAGGAAGTCGCGAACGCGATCATATTCGAGATCCATCAAACGGTTATACTCATCGATATCGGACGACGCGCATCGCTTCTCTGGAAACAAGGCGATCAGATTCAATATACCGCTCTGGATCAGATCGATGCTTGTCGATTCCAGCGGCTCGAGAAATCCGCCAGCCAGTCCGATCGCCACACAATTCCGGTTCCATAATTTCTTGCGCTTGCCGGTCTTGAAAAAAAGCTGCTTGGGGTCGGCAATTGCCTCGCCCTCAAGATTGTCCATCAGCATGTCGACCGCATCCTGGTCACTGATATAGCGGTCGCAATAGACATGACCATTGCCGATCCGGTGCTGCAGCGGGATGCGCCACTGCCAGCCCGCAGACCGCGCTGTGGACCGCGTAAAGGGGCCGACAGGGTCCGTGATCGCGCATGGCACCGCAAAGGCGCGGTTGCAGGGCAGATAGTCGCTCCAGTCGTCAAAGCCGGTTTCCAGCTCCTGCTCAATCAGCAGCCCGCGGAAACCGGAACAGTCGATAAACAATTCGCCCGATATCTGTTCTCCGGATTCCAGCGTCAGCGACCGGATGAGGCCATCCTCGCCATCGCTTTCGACCGCCATGACCTTGCCCTCGATCCGTTCCACGCCGCGCTCGGTCGCATAGTCGATGAGAAACGCGGCATAAAGGCTGGCATCAAACTGAAAGGCATAGGAATAGGCGTGGAGCGGCGAGGAAGGGTTTTCTGGCGGCAAGTCGAACCGGTTCTCCCGCGCCGCCACGATCGGCAAACAATATTGGCCAAATTCATCAGCGCTGCCGTCGGCCTGTTCCCTCACCCAGTAATGATGGAAATCGGCTGGACCTATCGGCTCGCCATGGATGCCAAAAGGATGGATATAATGATCTCCTGCCCTGCCCCAGTCGCGAAATTCAATGCCCAGCTTGATCGTCGCGCTGGTCCGCGCCATCAGTTCCGCTTCGTCGATACCGAGCATCCGGTTGAATTCGCGAATTTGCGGAAGTGTCGCCTCGCCGACCCCGACGGTACCGATTTCCGCCGATTCTATCAGACGGACATTTGTGTCGGTTCCGGCCAGCTTGCGGGAAAGCGCGGCTGCGGTCATCCAGCCGGCCGTGCCGCCGCCGACAATGATTATCTCTCGAACAGCTTGGTCGGACCGGTCGTTCAATCTGGTTCCCCGTTGCTAGCAGATTCACGGTGGATGCATGCTAGCGCGCTTATCACTTTATGACCAAATGGATATTCAAATCGCTGCGGTAACCCCTGCATCGCGCATCCCCCGCCAGACTTGTAGCGCCTGAACCGTTTCCGGAACATCATGAACCCGGACAATCTGCGAACCCTGCTGGATCGCGTGATGCGCGAAGGCGATCGAACCGCCGAGCCGTTGATCGACAGGTGCCTCTTTAGAAAGCGCACCGATCATCCTCTTGCGGCTGGCACCGATCAGCAGAGGCTGGCCGAGCGCATGAAACATCGCAATATTGTTCATCAGCGCAAGATTGTCAGCCAACGACTTACCAAAGCCGAGACCGGGATCGACGATGATCTTGTCGCGTTCAAAACCCGCCGCGACGATATCGGTGATCCGTTGCTCTAGCCAATCAAGCGTATCCGTCACGATATTGCCATATCCGTCACTTTTATGCGGATTGTTACCACTGGATGGTGCGTGCATGAGCACCACCGGTCGGCCGGAAATACCGGCGACCTCAAGCGATCGTTTGTCGTGCAACAGAGCGGAAACGTCATTGATCAGTTCCGCGCCAGCAGCAATCGCCGCCTCCATCACCGCCGCCTTGCGCGTGTCGATCGAAAGCACAGCGCCGCAATGGGCGAGCCGTTCGATCACCGGTACAACGCGCTTGATTTCATCGCCTTCCCAGACCGTATCCGCTCCGGGCCGCGTGCTTTCGCCGCCGATATCGAGGATAGAGGCCCCGGCGGCGGCCATCGCCAGCCCGGCCTCGGCTGCCCGATCCGGATCATCCACATGCTTGCCGCCATCGGAAAAACTATCCGGCGTGATATTGAGAATGCCCATCACATGGGGCTGGTCAAAGCGGAGAATCCGCTCGCCGCATTGCAACGGTTCGTGATATCTGGTGAGATTGGCAAACTGGGCAGCGGCGCGCTGCGCCAATGGCTCCGGAAGGGCTTTCGACCATTCCGGCCATTGGGTTATATTTACCAGGCCCCTAAGGTTCGGTTTTCCAGCCTCGATTACTAGATATTCAATCTGAGAAAACCAAACTAAACTATTGTTTAAACGCTGATTTTTATCCTCATGCCATTGCGGACTGTCAACCAGGCCGACCGGCTTGAGATAGAGCCTGGCATCCGCTCCACATGCTTCCATATCTTCCAATGGGCCGGCCATATCAGGGTTCGGTGGCCAACAAATAGGTCTGCCGCAAATCGTCGATCGGCTTCAGTTTCGTGCCGTCATCATAATACCAATAGGTCCAGCCATTACAACTCGGCGCGTCCTGTACCGTTGCACCGATCTTGTGGATCGAGCCTTCCTGACCGTCCCACAGGATCGAGCCGTCGGCGCGCACCTTCACTTTGAATTTCCCATTCTTGCTGCACAGCTCGTCACCTGGCTTGAGATAACCGGTCTCGACCAACGTTCCGAAAGCAACCCGCGGTTTGGATTTGGGCGACTGCATGGTCTTGAGCGAGCTCTCGTCAAGCGGCAGCGCTTCGGCGATCCGCTGTTCGGCGACTTCGCAATAGCTGTCCTCTTTCTCGCAACCGATCCATTCGCGGCCCAGTCGTTTCGCAACCGCGCCGGTCGTACCGGTGCCAAAAAACGGGTCGAGCACGACATCGCCGGGATTGGTCGTCGCCAACATGATACGATAGAGCAACGCTTCGGGTTTCTGGGTCGGATGGGCCTTGCTGCCATTGCGTTTCAGCCGTTCCTGCCCGCCGCATATCGGCATCACCCAGTCGCTGCGCATCTGCAGTTCGTCGTTGAGATTTTTCATCGCACGATAGTTGAAAGTATATTTCGCTTTTTCCGATTTCGACGCCCAGATCAGCGTTTCATGCGCGTTGGTGAAGCGGGTTCCCTTGAAATTGGGCATCGGATTGGCCTTGCGCCAGATGATGTCGTTGAGGATCCAGTAGCCCAGATCCTGCAGCGAAGCGCCGACCCGGAAGATATTATGATAGCTTCCGATGACCCACAAGGAGCCATTCGGCTTGAGAATACGCCGCGCTTCCGCCAGCCAGGCCCGGGTGAAGGCGTCATAGGCAGCAAAACTGTCAAAATGGTCCCACGCATCATCCACCGCGTCCACCTGCCCCCCTTCGGGACGGTAGAGATCGCCACCAAGCTGCAGATTATAGGGCGGATCGGCAAAGACCATGTCGACCGACGCATCCGGAAGGGACGCCATGGCGGCAACGCAATCCATCTTCAATATTTGCCCCAGCGGCAATGCCTCGGCCTTTGCATCAGCCTTTTTCGCGGTGCGTGTTTTGGGCGCGTGAATGCGCTCGATAATCCCCATGAACCTCTATTCCTTTTTCCAGCCGCGGCAACGGTGAGTCCGAAATGGCGAGCGGTCAAGGCCGTTAACATAGGTTAAAGGCGTATCTTTATGGTTAACGAAATCCGAAGCGGGAGAACGAAACGAGTCCGTTACCAGATATGGAGTCACAGCACGCGCGCGAGACTCAATCCCTAGTGGTGTGACGGAAAAGACTCGTTTGGGATTATTTTTAGATCTTTTCCGACAAATCGTCCTGTTACAAATCTGGTTCACAAAAATCGCTGTCCAAGCTATATGCGGGAGCATAGTTAAGCTCCACAGAGTAACGGTTCGGGGGTCAGTAAACAAATGGCGCGCAATTTTCGCGATGAATATCAGCAAGAATACGGCATTTCTCAGCAGAGCGATGAACCCCGTCCGCATCCTGGCGTGATTGTCGGCGGCGAAGCGGCGCGCGAGAAACGCCGCGAATATGCGATCGTATTCGGATCAAAGATTTTCGGATCGATCGCCGCGGTCTGGTGGATGTTTACCTATGATACCGGCTGGGTCGAATGGTCCGCCTTCATTTCCGGATATATCATATTAATGCTCGGCATCGTGCTCGGCTTTCACCGCTATTATTCGCACAAGTCCTTCGATACCTCTGTTCCGATGCAATATATATTGGGCGCAATGGCGCAAATGTCGATCCAGTCTTCAGTACTACGCTGGGCCGCCGATCATCGGCGACATCATGCGCATAGCGATGAAATCGGCGACGTACACAGCCCCTGGCTCGACGGGCGGGGCCGACCGACCAGCAAGCTAAAAGGCATGTTTCACTCGCACTTCGGCTGGTTCATGGACGACTGCGTCACCGACATGAGCATCTACGGCAAGGGACTTGCCGACAATTCTGTGGTGCTCTGGCTGCACAGGACACGCTGGTACTGGCTGATCTTCTCGTTGATCATCCTTCCGGGCATCTGGGGCCTTGTCTTTGGCGGCTGGGACCATGTCATCAGCACGATTCTGATTGGCGGCTATTTCCGCACATTCGTCGTGTTGCAGATCACTCTCGGTATTTCCAGCTACGCCCATGTCGTCGGGTCACAGCGTCACACCAAAGGTGTCGGCACCGCCAAGAACAGCTTTCTATTCTCCTTGCTGACGTTCGGCGAGGGCTGGCACAATAATCATCACAAACATCCGCGCGCCAGTTTTCAGGGCATGGCATGGTGGGAAATAGACATAGCGGGCTATGTGTTGCTGCTCCTCGAGAAAATGGGTCTGGTCTGGAATGTCACGCGTCAGCCGAAATATGTGAAAGCCGAAGATGGCGAGTGGGTTCTGGCAGACCGCAAGATTGCGCCAAAGCCAGCAGAAGCCGAAGCCTAAATCAATTCCAGCTGGGACACCGGAGCGAAGCTCTTCCGGTGCAGAGGCGTCGGCCCATATTGCCGGAGCGCGGCGAGATGCTCGGCCGTGCCATAGCCCTTGTTCCGTTCCCATCCATATTGCGGATATTGCTCCGCCGCCGCAATCATCAGCCGGTCACGATATTCCTTCGCCAGAATAGATGCAGCCGATATGCAGGGATGGATCGCATCACCGCCGATGACCGCTTCGGCTGAAAAATGCCAGCGGGGCAAGCGGTTGCCATCGACCAACACATGGTCTGGTATTCTATTCAGACCTTCCACCGCCCGGGTCATTGCGAGCAAAGTCGCCTGCAATATGTTGATCTCGTCAATCTCGCCCTCGGAACATTGGGCAACCGAATAGCGGGCGGATTCGATGATCTCCCGCTCGAGCCGCGCGCGCTTTGCGGCGGTCAGTTTCTTGCTGTC
>NZ_JBATHY010000216.1:0-3432 GCF_049667325.1 Parasphingorhabdus sp.
CGACGCCTCGGACAGACAAATCCCTTTCCCTCCGTTCATCTCGCTCCGGGCGATCGCCCATATCCTGAGCCATCCCGTCGACTTCGATCGCGAGCTTGGCCGATGCGCAATAGAAATCGACGATATCGGGCCCAAGTGGATGCTGGCGGCGGAACTTGATGCCGAGCGGTTTCTTGCGCAAGAGCTGCCAAAGCATGACTTCCGGTTTGCTCATCGTCTTGCGCAACTGCCTCGCGTTCAGGACCGGTTTTCTGGTTGTTCGCGCCAATCGCCCCTCCGTCACGCCTTGGGCGCGCCACCTCCCCATTGCTTCGCAACAGGGAGGAAAGATGTATCATAAAATTTTATGTAGCGGGACAGTCAGGCCAGAACTGTCAAAACCAACCTTTCCAACCCGTGCCGAAGGCATGAGAAGGGGGGGGGCGCGCGAAGCGTGGTGGAGGGTCTAGTCCTCCATCCAGTCGCGGAAGAAGCTCTCGTGCGCTTCACGCAGATCGCTCACAGCAATCGGCTTGCCGTTCAGCACAAGCTTGTCGCCCTTCACCTGCCCGATTTTCTCGAACGGCACTTTCTCGCGATCCAGATCTTCTTCGTCGCGATAGGTGATGACATAGCGGCCTTGCGCTTCGCTGAAAGCGAAGGCGCTGGTCATGCTGTCTATCTCGGCGCCGAGATTGCCGGCCAATGCCATTTCCGCCAGCGTAACGGCCAGACCGCCGTCGCTGATATCGTGCACGGCGGTGACTTTGCCGTCGGCGATCAGTTCGCGGACGATTCGGCCGGCCCATTCCTCGTCCTTGAGATCGACTTTGGGGGGCGGGCCATCGGTGCGGCCGTGGATTTCCCGCAGCCAGCTCGATTGTCCGAGCTCTTCATGGTGGAACCCGATGGTGGCGATAATATCGCCCTCATTCTTGAACCCGATCGTCATCATCTTGTCGAGATCGTCGATCAGCCCGACCGCGCCGATCGCCGGTGTCGGCAGGATCGCGTGGCTTATGCCGTCGGCGCCGGTTGTTTCGTTATACAGGCTGACATTGCCAGACACGATCGGCATGTCGAGCGCGATGCAGGCTTCGCCCATGCCCTCGATACAGCCGACAAATTGCGCCATGATATGCGGCTTTTCGGGATTGCCGAAATTCATGCAGTCGGTGGTCGCGAGTGGCTTGGCACCAACCGCGCAGAGGTTGCGATAGGCTTCGGCAATCGCCTGCTTGCCGCCTTCATAGGGATCCGCCTTGCAGTAGCGCGGGGTGCAATCGGTGGTGATCGCGAGGCCCTTGTTGGTACCGTGCACCCGTACCACTGCTGCGTCGCCGCCAGAGCGTTGCGCGGTGTCTGCGCCGACCTGACTATCATATTGTTCCCAGATCCATCGGCGCGAGGCGAGCGCAGGGCTGGCCATCATTTTTAGCAGGTCCGCTCCGATGTCGTTGTTTTCCGGAATGTCACCGATCGGCTGGATATTGATATGTTTGGCATATTCTTCGCGGGTCAAATGCGGGCGGTCATAAAGCGGGGCATCGTCGGCGAGCGGGCCGAGCGGAATGTCGCAAACCGTCTCGCCCTTGTGGGTAAGGACCATCCGGCGGCTGTCGGTGACTTCGCCGATGACCGCGAAATCCAGTTCCCATTTTGTGAAAATCGCCTCGGCCATTTCCTCGCGGCCGGGTTTCAGCACCATCAACATGCGTTCCTGCGACTCACTAAGCATCATTTCATAGGCGGTCATGCCGGTTTCGCGGCACGGCACCTTGTCCATGTCGAGGATGATACCGACTTCGCCATTGGTCGCCATTTCGACGCTGGAGCTGGTCAGGCCTGCCGCGCCCATGTCCTGGATCGCGACAATCGCATCGCTGTTCATCAGTTCGAGGCAGGCCTCGATCAGCAACTTTTCGGTAAACGGATCGCCGACCTGTACGGTGGGGCGCTTTTCATCGCTGTCGTCGTCAAATTCCGCGCTCGCCATGGTCGCGCCGTGGATGCCGTCGCGGCCGGTCTTGGACCCGACATAGACAATCGGGTTGCCGACGCCGGACGCTGCCGAATAGAAAATCTTGTCCGCGTCCGCCACGCCGACGGTCATCGCGTTGACGATGATATTTCCGTCATAGGCAGGATCGAAATTGGTCTCGCCGCCTACGGTTGGCACGCCGACGCAATTGCCATAGCCGCCAATGCCCGCGACCACGCCCTTGACCAGATGCTTCATCTTGGGATGGTCGGGCCGTCCGAAACGCAGCGCGTTCAGGTTCGCAACCGGACGTGCGCCCATCGTGAACACATCGCGGAGGATGCCGCCAACACCGGTCGCCGCGCCCTGATAGGGTTCGATATAAGAGGGGTGATTGTGGCTCTCCATCTTGAAGATCGCAGCTTGTCCGTCGCCAATGTCGATCACACCCGCATTTTCGCCGGGTCCGCAAATGACCTGCGGGCCGGTGGTGGGGAGTTTCTTGAGATGCAGGCGCGAGCTTTTATAGGAACAATGTTCCGACCACATCACCGAGAATATGCCGAGTTCGGTGATATTCGGCTCGCGGCCGAGCGCGTTCAATATCCGCTGATATTCCTCCGCGTTGAGGCCGTGCTCGCGCACGGTTTCGGTGGAGATTTGGGGCTCTGCAATCAGCGTGTCTGTGGTCATGAAGACCCTTTAACGAGACAGGGCAATTTCGACTAGAGGGAATTGATGTTTGTGCCCGGTGCTTTATGGTTTCGGCGAAAGGAGCAATCTATGTCAAAGACCATCGAGCTGATATTCGATTTTGTCAGTCCCAACGCCTATCTCATCTGGCAGCCGCTCAAGGCGCTGGCGGAAAAACATGGCGCGACTATCGAGATCACCCCGGCCTTTCTCGGTGGCATGCACAAGCTGACCGGCAATGCTCCACCTTTCATGCGCGATGCCGATGTGAAGGGGAAGAATGAATATGCGATGCTGGAGATGAACCGCTTCATCAAAAAGCAAGGCCTGACCAAATTCAGAATGAACCCGCATTTTCCGTTTAACACAATGACCCTGCTGCGGATGCTGGTCGCGCTTGAACCCGCAAGGCGCGCGGAGTTTATCGAACTGCTCCTGCCTCCGATCTGGGAAGACGGACTCGATGTCACCGATGCAGAAACGCTTGGCACAATTTTGCAGGACGGCGGGTTCGACGCCGCAGAGCTATTGGCGCAAACCCAGAACCCAGCAATCAAACAGACGTTGATCGACAATACGGAAAAGGCGGTCGCACGCGGGGCCTTTGGTATCCCGACCATGTACATCGATGGCGAGATGTATTTCGGAAAGGAACGGCTGGGCCAGATCGAAGAGCAAATCGCGGGGTAGAGTCAGCCTTTCACGAAACGCAGCACCAGCATCGCGGTGACCGCCGACGTCGTGCCGGTCGCGAAGGTTCCCCAGATCATGTCGATGAT
>NZ_JBATHY010000217.1:0-23693 GCF_049667325.1 Parasphingorhabdus sp.
TAACTGCCACAGGTACGCTCGATGCAATCAATGATATCACCGTTGCTGCAACCGGAACGCCAACCCTTGCCAACGCGATCAGTGGTGGCAACACCAGCGTAACGGGCGCGTCTGTAACATTGAACAACGGCACAATCGGCGGCAACCTGACCCTCGATGCTCTTGCAGGCGATATCGATGGCAATGGTACGGTTACTGTTGGCGGCGGCATAGCCCTTGATGCGACGGGCGATGCCGGATTTGGCAATCTTGATGCCCAAGGCGGCACGTTCACGGTCGATGCCGGGGGCAATATCAACTTCAACAGCGCCGCGAGCAGCGGCAATATGGCCCTGAACGCCGGCGGCGGAATAGACGGCGGAAATTTGACCTCCGGCGGCGATATCGCGATCGACGGCACCACAATCGACTTTGACAGCGCGAGCGGCGGCAATATCGATATTACCAGCAATGGTACGATCAATTTCAGCGAAATCAACGCTACCGGCAGTATCACCATCGACAGCAATTTCGGATTGCTGACCGGCGGCAGCGTGACGGCTGACGGCGCCATCAATATCGATGCCAACCGCGATGCCAGTTTCGCCTCGATCAACGGCGGGCTCAATGTTGATGTTGACATGAACAGCAACAGTGATCTGACTGCCACTTCCATTACCAGCGGAACCAACGTTGATCTGACCCTGCAGGGCGGAATATTAACGGTAGGGACAGTCTCGGCAGCCAAAAGCGGTCAGGGACTAGTCAGAATCAATGCCGATAGCGGCATCGATCTCGACAATGTTTCCGGCAACGCTATTTTTCTTACCGCAGCAAACGGATTGGTCGATGTTAGTAACAATGTTGATGTTACCGACAAGATTATCGCATCCGGCCAAGCCGTTTCCCTTGTTTCACAACAGGACATGACCGTTGAGGCAGATGCTACCAATGGCGACATCGGACTGTTTGCCGATGGAAATCTCGACGTAAAGCGCGCCGTGGCGACCGGAAATATCGTTATAGCGGCCGGTGGTTCCGCCGCCCTCAATGACGTGGTTGTTAACTCAGACACCTCGACCAGCAGCTTCAATAGCCCACAAATTACATTGGCGACCGGCGGTAACATCACCATCAGCGCCGTCGATGATGTTCAGATCAACAGCCTGGTGAGGGCGGCAAATGATTTGCAGATCACGGCGGGTGGCCTGATCGATGTTCAAGCGAGCACGATAGGTGCCACGATCCGGACGGTCAGCGCAGATATGAATATCGGAGACGCAGGCAATCTTGGCCAGACCGATCTGACCAATGATATCCAGATATTCACCGACGGCACTACCCAAATGGTGCTGGGGGGCACCGGTACAACCGGAGTATTCAGTCTCGACAATGACGAATTCAGTCGCGTTCAATCCGGCGGCGATCTCACCATCACCGCCGTGTCGACAGGGCTTGGCGGATATGACATGGTCGTGCAGGACTTGAGCATATTGGTCGCTGACAATGTCAGTGGGCCGCAATCCGCCAATATCGGGCTGAGCAACAATCTCAATCTGGTGTCCGGACAGTCTATCACGGTTGTCGGTCTGGTAGACTTCAGCAATGCAAACGCCAATTCCGGACTCAATTTCACTGCTAGTCAGGATATGTTTATCGACGCCGCCAGCGGTATCATCCAGATGACCGACACAAACGGGGCTTTCTCCGGTAGCGGCAGTCTCTCGATAACGGCGCCCAATGTCTATGCGATGACCAGTCAGGCCTTAACCGACATAGTTGGTCTCAGCGCGGCGGATATCGACATCCGTCTCGCCAGCAACGATGGCATTGATTTGCCCGACGGATTGATCCGCGCGGACAATGTTCAATTGAACGTTACCGACAATCTGCTGATCCAGAATACCGCCGGCGGGACCGATTTCGCGGATCGTCGCGGGTTTAACGTCGGCAGCCTGCTTGTCGCGGGGCCATCAGCAGGCAGTGCCAATATCGTTATCAACGGTATCGTCGGAGGCGCTACCGGGCTGGATACAATCCCGGCCACAAATGTCGCGCTCGGCTTCGACCCTGCATCCACCATCAATGGCTGTGTGATAAGCAATCCGGCGAGCTGCGCGCCTACTCCTACTCCTACTCCTACTCCTACTCCTACTCCTACGCCTACTCCTACTCCGACTCCGACTCCAACGCCAACGCCAACGCCAACGCCAACGCCTGAACCGGTCTCGCCGGAATTGGATGATCCGGTCCAAGATGTGATCGAAGAAGAGGTGACTCCGGCGGAATATGCGGCGGATCCGTTTGAAAGCTTTCTGATCGAGATCAAGGAAAACGAGGAATCGGCGGATGACCCGCTGATTGACGAACCGGTAACCGGTGCGGGCAATGACGACCTGTGGGTGAACGATTGCGAACGCGATGATAGCGGAGAATGCGCGGTTGACGGGGACGAGGAAGAACTCGAACCAGCGGAATGATCCAGCCGATCAATTGATCTGTTGACCTTTTGCGCGGAAAACCATTAGGCGATGGGTGATGAATGACAATGCCACACATCCGCTTAAACTATTCAACAGCCTGACTCGGCAGATGGAAGAATTCGCGCCCGTCCACGCCGGCGAAGCACGCGTCTATACCTGCGGACCAACCGTCTACAACTATCAGCACGTCGGCAATATGCGGGCCTATATTTTTGCAGATTTGCTCGGTCGCACGCTGAGCTGGAAGGGTTACAAGCTCACCCATATCATCAACATCACAGATGTCGGCCATTTGACCTCCGACGCCGATGCCGGTGATGACAAGATGGAGAAGGCCGCCGCGCAATCGGGTAAATCGGCATGGGATATCGCCAGATATTATACCGAGGCATATTGGCAGGATATCGAGCGCCTCAACATACGTCAGCCAGCAAAATGGGCGATTGCTACCGATCATGTCGAAGAGATGATCGCCTTTGCGAAAGGCATCGCGGATAAGCATTGTTACGAACTCGAAAGCGGGCTCTATTTTGATACCGCCACAGTGCCCGACTATGGCCGCCTCTCCGGTGCACAAAGCGATGATATCGAAGGACGGATCGACACCGTCGAAGGCAAGCGCCACCCTCAGGATTTCGCGATCTGGCGTAAGACGCCCGCTGGCGAGACACGGCAAATGGAATGGGATAGCCCATGGGGCAAAGGCGCGCCGGGCTGGCATCTCGAATGTTCGCAGATGAGCATCAAATATCTTGGCAAGACGTTCGATATCCACACCGGAGGCATCGACCATCGCGAGATTCATCACCCGAACGAGATTGCCCAAAACCAGGCGCATAATTGCTCGGAACACAGCGGCGCCAATATCTGGATGCACAATAATTTCCTGATCGACCGGGCTGGCAAGATGTCGAAATCAAGCGGTGATTTCCTGCGTCTGCAGATATTGATCGACAGGGGCTTCCATCCCCTCGCCTACCGCCTGATGTGCCTGCAGGCCCATTATCGCAGCGAGTTGGAGTTTAGCTGGGAAAATCTGGTTGCAGCGCTGACCCGGCTGAAGCGGATAGTGATGGGAGCGGAGCGGCTGTTGGAAAAGGCCGATACCAGGGCCGAAACAATCGAGCATCCTGCTCTTCAGCAACTGCGGGACAAATTCGATGCCGCGTTGAGCGAGGATTTGAACAGTGCAAAATGTCTGCCGCTGCTCGAAGAATTGCTCGCACTCAAGAAACTGCCCGCCGGGCAAAGGGTCACCTTGCTGTCAGATATGGAAGCAGTTCTGGGGCTGCAGCTGACTTCCCTGACGCGCAAAGATTTGCGGGTCAGGCCCGTAGATAGCAAACTCGATGACACTGAAATCGAAGCAAGACTGGACCGGCGTCAAAAGGCGAAATCGGAAAAGGATTTCGTAACCGCCGATGCAATCCGCGATGAACTCACGGCCCAAGGCGTCGATCTCATGGACGGTGATCCACTGCGGTGGGAATGGAGAATTTAAATATGACCAAACCAAAAGCAGCCATGGCATCCCTCGTCCGTCCGCTCGTCGAACCGCATTGCGGTGATCTCGATGTCACCTGGTTCACCA
Organism: Parasphingorhabdus sp.; assembly: GCF_049667325.1. Lineage (GTDB taxonomy): Bacteria > Pseudomonadota > Alphaproteobacteria > Sphingomonadales > Sphingomonadaceae > Parasphingorhabdus. The sequence continues at coordinate 4,054 of NZ_JBATHY010000217.1, forward strand.
GCACCGAAGAAGCAATGAAGCTCGCGCCGCATGCCGAAATCGGCTGGTTCGACATGTATGACAAAGACAAGATGGGCGAGATTATTGCAACCGCAACCAATCTCAAATGGCTCAACAGCATCTATGCCGGAGTCGAGCATTTTCCGCTCGAGCAGCTCAAAGCGCAAGGTACAATCCTGACCAATGGTGCCGGACTGAACAGCGCTCCAATAGCCGAATTTGCAATCATGATGATGCTTGCCGCTGCCAAGCGCAGCGATATCATCAACGACAACCAGCGCCAACATAACTGGCTCGAATTGCCGCCGGGAACAACCGAGATCGCCAGCAGCAAGGCACTGATCATCGGCTATGGCGGGATCGGCCAGCAGATCGCAAAAAAGCTGTCCGGCTTTGAGGTGGATGTGACTGCCGTCCGACGCACTGCGACCGGTGAAGCCAATGTGATCGGGCTAGACGACTGGCGTGACCGGCTCGGCGAGTTCGATTGGGTCTTTGTATCGGCGCCTGCGACCAGCGATACCAGACATCTGCTGGGTGCAGAAGAATTTGCCGCGATGAAATCATCGGCCTGGCTAGTCAATGTCGCGCGCGGGACTCTGGTCGATCAGGATGCGTTACTTACGGCGTTAAATGACAAGGCAATCGGCGGTGCCGCGCTCGACGTCACCGATCCCGAGCCGCTGCCGGCGGACCATCCGCTGTGGGACGCGCCAAACTGCATCATCACCATGCATTTGTCGGGGCAAGCACAAACGCTCATGTTCCAGCGCGCCGCTATCCGCTTCGTCGAAAACCTGAAACGCTACCGAAGTGGCGATGAGATGATCGCCGTCGCCGACTTCGATCGCGGATATTGAGGGGTGACTCGAAGGCATTTTTAACTTACCATCCAAGAACATAGGGGTAAGATGAGTCTCCTTCTTGAGGGGGATGGGGTTCATTTGGGTCGTTGCCATTTACTCGCACAAACACTGGTCATCACGATCAGGGAAGGACCCACATGACCAAAGCATCCGATCTGTTCGTAGAATGTCTCGAAAATGAAGGCGTTGAATATTTATTCGGGGTTCCCGGCGAAGAAAATCTCGATATGCTCGACAGTCTGTCCCGCTCGAAGAAAATCAAACTTATCCTGACCCGTCATGAACAGGGTGCCGGCTTTATGGCGGCGACCTATGGACGGCATACCGGCAAGACCGGCGTGTGCATGGCAACGCTTGGCCCAGGGGCAACCAATCTGGTGACCGCAGCGGCCTACGCACAATTGGGCGGCATGCCGATCCTGATGGTTACCGGCCAGAAACCAATCAAGAAATCCAAACAGGGCCGTTTCCAGATTCTCGATGTCGTCGACATGATGGGGCCAATCACCAAATTTACGCATCAGCTGGCATCTGCGGACAATATCCCGAGCCGCGTGCGCGAGGCGATCCGTCTGGCTGAAGAAGAGAAACCCGGTGCAACCCATATCGAGTTCCCGGAAGATATTGCCGACGAGGAAACCGATTCAACTCCGATCGCTCCCAGCCTGACCCGCCGGCCCGTTGCCGAGGCGAAAGCCGTGCGTGCAGCGACCAAGAAGATCGAAACCGCGAAATCGCCGATTATCGTCGTCGGCGGCGGCGCCAACCGGACCACCACCGGTCGCATGCTCACGCAATTTATCGAGAAAACCGGCATCCCGTTTGTCACCACCCAGCTCGGCAAGGGCGTGGTCGATGAAACCCACAAGGAATTCATGGGTTGCGCGGCGCTCTCGGCGAATGATTTTGTCCATCGCGCGATCGAATCGGCGGATCTGATCATCAATGTCGGTCATGACGTGATCGAAAAACCGCCCTTCTTCATGGCCCCCGGCAGCACCGAAGTCATCCACGTGTCGATGAACAGCGCGGAGGTTGACCCCGTCTATTTCCCGCAGATCGAAGTGATCGGCGATATCGGCAATGCCATCTGGCAGATGAAGGAAGATATTGTTCCCTCCGGCAGCTGGAATTTCGACGCGATGTACAAAGCGCGTCGGGCCGAGGAAGAACATACGGATTCGATGGACGACGACATGCGTTGTCCGATTTACCCGCCGCATCTGGTCAAGGTCGTGCGCGACGCGATGCCGGCAGACGGGATCATCTGTCTCGACAATGGTGTCTACAAGATCTGGTTTGCCCGCAATTACAAGGCGCGGCAGGCGAATACAGTTCTGCTCGACAACGCGCTGGCGACGATGGGTGCCGGTCTGCCTTCCGCCATGGCATCGGCGATGGTCTATCCCAAACGCAAGGTGATGGCGATTTGCGGCGACGGCGGCTTCATGATGAACAGCCAGGAAATGGAAACCGCGGTCCGCTTGAAACTCAACATCACCGTGCTGGTGTTGAACGACAACAGCTATGGCATGATCCGCTGGAAACAGGCGAACATGGGCTTCAAGGACTGGGGTCTGACCTATGGCAATCCCGATTTTGTCAAATATGCTGAAGCTTATGGTGCCAATGGCCACCGGATCACCAGTGCCAAAAACCTGCAGGAAACGATCGACAAGTGCCTCAGCACGGAGGGCGTTCATCTGATTGATTGTCCGGTAGACTATTCCGACAATGATCGCATTTTGAATCACGAGATCAAGGAACTCAGCGCGAAGGCTTGAGCGAGGCACCTATGACAAAATTGAAAGACGTTTACCCGCTTTATCTCAACAACGAAGCGGTGCAGCCCAACACGGATCTGGAAGTCACCGACAAATATACCAACAAAGTCGCCTTCCGGACCGCTCTTGCAACGCCCGATGTCATCGAACAGGGAATCGCGGGCGCGGTAGCCGCTGCCGAACCGATGGCGGCCATGGCAAGCTATGAACGCCAAGATGTGCTGCAACATTGCGTCAACCGTTTCAAGGAACGCTATGACGAACTTGCCTATGCACTTTGTGTCGAGGCGGGAAAACCAATCAAGGATGCGGAAGGCGAAACCACCCGCCTGATCGACACATTCCGGATCGCAGCAGAAGAATCCGTGCGCAATTATGGCGAGGTCCAGCCGCTCGACATTTCCGCGCGTGCAAAAGGCTATATGGGAATGTGGAAGCGCGTTCCGATCGGACCGTGCAGTTTCATCTCACCGTTCAACTTCCCGCTCAATCTGGCAGCACATAAAATCGCACCGGCCATTGCCGTGGGCTGTCCGTTCGTGATGAAACCGGCTAGCAAGACACCGCTGGGCGCAATCATCATGGGCGAGATATTGGCAGAGACCGATTTGCCAAAAGGCGCGTTCTCGATATTGCCCGCAAGCCGGGACGGTGCAGATCTGTTCACCGTCGACGAGCGTCTGAAGCTTCTTTCGTTCACCGGTTCGCCGGGCGTCGGCTGGGACCTCAAAGCCAAGGCCGGCAAGAAAAAAGTCGTGCTCGAACTGGGCGGCAATGCCGCCGTGATCGTCGATCATGACGCCGATCTGGACGACGCACTGGAGCGGGTCATCTTCGGTGCCTTTTACCAGTCCGGCCAAAGCTGCATTGGCGTGCAGCGGATCATTATCCACGAGAGTATCTACGACAAGTTCAAGGCGATGCTGGTCAAAAAAACAAAAGGCTTGGTGTCCGGTGATCCCAAAAAACGGGACACTTTCATTGGCCCGATGATTTCCGAAGGCGAAGCAACCCGACTGCACGGCTGGATCGAAGCCGCAGTAGCAGACGGTGCAACGCTCCTGTGTGGCGGCAATCGAAAGGGCAATATGCTCGAGGCAACGCTGCTCGAGAATGTCGGAACCGACGCGGATGCCTATCGCGAGGAAGCCTTCGGGCCGCTCGCCCTGCTGTCCAAATTCAGCGATTTCGGCGCGGCTCTGGACGAAGTGAATGACAGCAAGTTCGGTTTGCAGGCAGGCATTTTCACCCGCGATCTGTTCAAGACACTGGACGCATGGGATCATCTGGATGTCGGTGGAGTCGTGATCAATGACGTACCGTCCTATCGCGTTGACAACATGCCTTATGGCGGCGTCAAAGATAGCGGTCTGGGGCGCGAAGGCATAAGATTTGCCATGGAGGACATGACCGAGATCCGCAATCTGGTGATCCGGCGCAAGCCGGGCTAATCTTTCAATCCGCCGGCCTGGGAAAGAGCGACATTGCTTGCGCGCAATTTGGACTTGAGCGCATCGCCAATGCGCCGATCGACAATGTTCCTGACCGCAGGATTTTTCGTCAAGTGGCTGCGCAGGATCGGCGCCGGGATGCACCACAGTCTGGACTCTTTAGACAGTGTGACCGTTCCCGTCGCCCTGTCAGACGACAATATCGTTCCCTCACCGATCAGATCACCCGATTTGCAATGACCGACAATCTTGTCCCGGCTGCGCACTTCTGCTTTGCCGCTGGCCAGATAATATAGATTATCCACCGCGGTACCCTCCCGTATCAATTCGATTCCCGCTTCGCGATCAATCCAGAAACCCTGGTCAATCAACATTCGCGCGTCCAGCCCTCCAAGGCCCGAGAAGGCGGTTCTCACCATTTCGGATTCCTCCTTGCTTAGAGACACGGCGCGCTCCGCCAAAATCAGGCGAACCAACTGGAACAGATTGACGATCAGCAACAACGTTTCCCAGAACACCGCCACCGGGTCGTTCAATATGATCAGCGCATATGCAATTCCTGCCAGCGCAGATCCGATCACGCCGACACGGAGCCAGAACATCCTCCAGCTCAGCATTGAAACAATCAGCAGAATATAGGAAAGATGCCCAAGCAGTCCGCTGGATGAAAAGGCCGATTCCATGGTGAGCTCCATAAGATTTTTCCCTCTATGCCTCTAAATTCAGCCGATTCCTTCCCGGCATCCCTACTGGTATTTATACCATTAACCCGTTTCTTGATGTAATCCAAATCCGGGGCCGTTAACTCCGCGAAAAATCAAGGACATAACACCCTAAACCAACAAAGATGACCGTTGCCTATGCGCCACATCCATCTTGCGCAGGATGACGGCGTTGACGACAAGGCCCTAAAAAATAAAAGAAATCGGTCGATTTTCGTTTGCATTGAGCATGGGTTGGAGGATAGGTATCGTCATCGTTATGGGGAAACGGCAAGGGTCGCGTCGTGCTGGATGAGGAGACCGGTGACAGAACCGGAATGGGCAACGATGCAAACGGGGAAAAAAAATTCGTGGATACCGAGCTGGCCGGCACTGGCCGCTAGCCTATTCTGTTCGACCCTGGTTGCAGCGGCAATGTTCGTCTCGACCATGGCAAGCACCGCACCCGTAGAAGCAGCCACGGATCTTGCCAGCGGCACCTACCTGGGTGTGGCTTCCTGTGGCGCAACCACATGCCACGGACGACAGGAAGCCGACGGCGAAATTGTCAGGCAGGACGAGATCATGCGCTGGCAGGAAGAATCCACGCCCGGCGGAGCCCATAGCCGTGCCTTTCGGGTCCTCCGCGAACCGCGTAGTATCGCGATAGCCAAACGTCTGGGCATCAAGAATGCGGCTTCTGCGTCGGAATGTCTCGGTTGTCACACGACAGACGCTGCACGCAAAGGCCCGAGATTCCAAACAAATGATGGTGTCGGATGCGAATCCTGCCACGGAGCATCCTCCGGCTGGATTTCCAGCCATTATGCGGTTGGCGCCAGCCATAGCCGCAATGTGTCCCAGGGATTGATGCCGCTGGACAATCCCAAAGCGCGGGCCAGCGTCTGCCTCGACTGTCATTTCGGCAGCGCCAAGAAAGGGCAGTTTGTCAATCACCGGATCATGGCCGCCGGCCATCCGCGCATTTCATTCGAGATGGATCTATTCTCGACGCTGCAACAACATCATGACGAGGATGTCGATTATGTCCGCCGGAAGGGCCGCACCAACAGCGTCCGGTTCTGGGCCGTCGGTCAGGCTATGGCCCTCGAACGTTCATTGAATCTGTTCACCAAACCGGCGCTTGGCACCGAGGGCATTTTTCCCGAGTTCTATTTTTACGATTGCCACAGCTGTCACCGCCGGATTTATGACGACCCGTCCGCCCGTCCGACATCGATCAACAATCCCGGCAGACCTGTTCCCGAAGGGATGCCGCCTTATAATGACGAGAATATGATCATGCTCAGCGCCGCAATCAAAGTCGCTGCGCCGGACATCGCCGGCGAATTCGACAGCCGCTCCAGAGCATTTCATGCAGCGATGGCTCAAGGCCGCGGTCCGGCCGTCGAGGAAGCGGCACGATTGCGGCAATATGCCATACAGCTCGCCGACCGCTTCTCCCGCGCCAGCTTTGGCCGCGACCAGACCTTCCAGATCATGGAAACCATCGCCGGCCAGGCCATATCGCCGCGCTTTACCGACTATGAAGGTAGCGTGCAGGCGGTCATGGCTGTGGACACGTTGCTCAACGGATTGGTCAATAGCGGTCAGGTGAGCGAATCCGCTGCCGCCAGCCTGCGCGGCCAAATCAACATCGCTTATTCTGCCGTCGCCGAACCCAATGGCTATGAACCGCTGAAATATCGCCGTGCACTGGGTAGCGCTGTGCGCACGATCCGGTCGCTCAGATAGAGGATTTGGTGATGCGAAAACCCTTTTTAACCTCTGCGATATCTGCCGCAGCGCTTGTGTTGACCTCTTGTGGGGGGGGCGGTGGCAGCAATGATTTTGGCGGAACACCCTCGCCTTCACCTTCTCCGTCTCCTACGCCGACACCGGTTGATGGCAATGGCGGCGCCTTTGTGCCGCCTGCCCGGGAAGCGCTGAGCGTCACCGATGTACAGACGATCATTGCGCAGGCGGTCGGCGAAGCCACAGCCCGTAACCTCCCCTCCGTTATCGCGGTAACAGACCGGGTCGGCAATGTTCTGGCCGTGTTTGAAATGAACGGCGCAAGGCCGACCGCATTGACGAGCGCCCGTACCGCATTGGGAGCGATTAACAATCCAATAGTCGATGTGCAGGGCATCGAAGTGCCGGCCGCAGCGGGTGCGATTGCAAAAGCCGTTACAGGTGCTTATTTGTCGAGCGCAGGCAACGCCTTTTCCAGCCGTACGGCCAGTCAGATTGTTCAAGAACATTTCCCACCTGCGCCAACCACTGTCGGCCTGGAAAGCGGTCCGCTGTTTGGTGTGCAATTCAGTCAATTGCCGTGCTCTGATTTCAGCCAGCGATTTGGTAACGCCGGAACCGCGGCACTCATTGGGCCAAAGCGATCACCGTTGGGCTTGTCTGCTGATCCGGGCGGATTGCCGCTCTACAAAAACGGTGTAGTTGTCGGGGCCATTGGTGTGATGGGTGATGGCGACTATGGTTTCGATTCAAACATACTTGATGTCGATGTCGATGACGAGGAAGCCATTGCACTGGCCGGAATTCAGGGTTTTGCGCCGCCAGCATCGATTACAGCCAACCGGATATCGGTCGACGGCACATCCTTGCGGTTCAGCGATATGGTGGTTTCCGATCTGTCGCCGTTGCAGAATAATTTTGCCGCAATCAATACTACCGTAGGAAATTTGCGGCGCATCAAAGGCTATACCGAAGCCGTGATCACTGCCGGCACCGCTTATGGTACGGAAGCCTCTGGAATACGGGCCTCCACTACGGCGGAGTTCAAAAACCGCGACGCCTTCGTGTTGTCCGATGGCGCGGGAACCAATCGCTTCCCGATTCGCGGCGCCACGGATGGAGCGAACGTGACTTCCCCGCTCACAGCCGCCGAAACACGTGCGATACTGGAAGAAGCGTTTATCATCATGTCTCGTGCGCGCGCTCAGATCCGGCAACCGCTCGACAGCCGTGCACAAGTTTCGATTTCGGTTGTCGATACCCATGGCGAGATACTTGGAATTGTCCGTTCGCCCGATGCGCCGATTTTCGGCACCGATGTTTCCCTGCAAAAAGCACGGACTGCATCCTTTTTCTCGAATAGCGTTGCAGCATCGGATCTGCTCGGCAATCCGGATACTGATGTTGCAGCATTTGTTGGACGGGTCCGAACATTTTTGAATGATCCCAATGCGCTCACAGGAATGGTCGCTTTTGCCGATCGCTCGGGCGGCAATCTCTCGCGCCCCTATTTTCCGGATGGCGAAGTGGGTCGTCCCAACGGGCCGCTGTCGCGCCCCATCGAAGATTTTAATCCGCTAGCCACGGGACTGCAAGCCGCGTTAATCTTACGCAATCTCGGGGAGCATCTCGCCTTCGTTACCGAGACGCTACCAGACGACACACCGGAGCGCTGCACCAGAACGCCAGATGCGGTAGCGGGACAGAACCGGCTTGAAAACGGCATCCAGATTTTCCCCGGTAGCGTACCGATTTATCGCGGCAATCAATTGATCGGCGGCATCGGCGTATCCGGCGACGGTATTGATCAGGATGATATGATCAGCTTCCTCGGACTGCACAACGCCGGGCAGCGCGTCGGCAGCATTGGCAACGCGCCAAAAGCGATCCGGGCCGACAATGTGGTCGTCAATCTTGGCAATGCCAATGTCCGGTTGCGCTATGTGAGCTGCCCGTTCGCACCGTTCCTCGACACCAACCAGCAAAATGTTTGCGAGGGATTGTAGGACGGATGTCAGCGCTCGCGTCTTCCTTTGTACCGATCATGGCAGTGATGTCTGGCCAGGCAGAGCAGATGGAGACTCAGCAGGCTTCGGTCGAGGAAATGGAGGCATCGTTGATAGCGTTGCTGGCCGGGGAAGAATTTGACTGGATACGGACAGAAACTGCCGATTTTGGACCAGAATTGGGCATGGGCGGACCAGAACCGGACATAGAAGAGGCTGAACAGGATGAAAAAGCAGCAGCTGATCCATCTGCTCTGAAAGATGCTTCCAATTCTTCCAATCCGGAACAGTCCGAAACGCCGGAACAACTGGAGATGGACTTTGACAGCCTCGCAGCCGATGACGTCTTGATCGATGGCCGCCGCCGTCCCGGCGTCCAGAAAACGCTGCCCGATCCGGTGACCCAGAACAACCCGGGTGCAGTCAACGCTCCACCGCCAGAAGCATTCCCGACCGACGAATTTCCCGTCCCCGATCGCTGGCGGATCATGCAAAGCCTTTGCCCCGCCAAGGGTGGCGATCAAGCGATCTATACTTTGTTCGGTGCCCTGCGGAACAATTGTCACTCGACGCTCAATCCATATAACCAGAATGTTCTCAAGGGCGATAAACCGATCCCGGCCGACAAGAAGCCGGGCTTCCTGAAGGGCGATGACTGGTTCTTCGTCGTCAACGCGATTTCCGATACCGTGGTCGAACCCCGTAGCTTTCCTATTCCGGTCGGCGTCCAGACCACCGATCGCCCGAACAGTCTCGATGTCTTCGGACGGTCGGGCTCGGAGGTTTACGCCCAGACTTTCATCACCGGCTTTGCCCTGATCAAGGGGTCGACCGCCTACAAACCGCCCGATGTGGAATATCGCCTGACACTGGCGGCGCAGGTCAATCATGTGAATGTGCCGGAACGCCGGGTATTGTTCGTAGAGCCTTCCAAATCCTCGCACCGCACTGACTGGTTTGTCGGAGTGCAGGAAGCCTTTTTCGACTATCATATTCGCAACACTTCGGCGCGCTACGACTTTGACAGTTTCCGTATCGGTATCCAGCCGATGCAGGCCGATTTCCGCGGCTTCCTGTTCCAGGACAACCAGCTTGGTTTCCGTCTGTTCGGCACCCGCGACAACAACCGGATCCAATATAATCTCGGGGCCTTTGTCCAGCTGGAAAAAGACACCAATTCCGGCCTCAACGATATCACCCAGACCCCGCGCGAAAGCTATATTTTCTTTGCCAATCTCTACCGGCAGGATTTGCCTTTTGTTGGCCTGACCAGCCAGTTCAGCCTGACCTATAATATGAACCGCGAGCGGTCCGACGTCGAAATTGACGACAATGGATTTCCGGTTCGTCCGGCGCTGCTCGGAGACCTCAGGGGCCGCGCCTATGATGTGGTCTATCCGGGCTATGCTTTTGATGGCCGGATCGGACGGATCAATCTCACCGGACAAGTTTACGGCGCATTTGGCGAAGACCGGAACAGCTTCTTTACCAGCGAGCCTGCCAAAATCGCCGCCTATTTCGGCGCAGTAGAAGCCAGCTATGACGTCGACTTTCTGCGCTTCCGCGCCTCCGGCCTGTTCGCCAGTGGCGACAGCAATCCTTATAACAACACCGAAGCCGGATTTGACGCGATATTCGAAAATCCGATTTTTGCCGGAGCCGACACAAGCTACTGGATCCGCCAGACGATCCCGTTTGCCGGCGGCGGACGGGTGATCTCTATCAACGGTCGCAATGGTATTCTCAACTCCCTTCGTTCCTCCAAGGAACAGGGGCAGAGCAATTTCAACAATCCGGGTACGATATTGGCTGGCGTCGGCGTTGATGCCGATCTGACACCAGATTTCCGGCTTTCCGCCAATGCAAACCATCTCTGGTTCCACAAGACAGAGAGTCTCGAAGCTTTGCGGGTCGAAGGTTCGATTCCCAGAGATATCGGCTGGGACCTTAGCGTTGCCGCGATCTACCGGCCTAAAGCAACGCAAAACATGGTATTCCGCCTGTCCGGCGCTGCATTGATACCCGGAAAAGGATTCAAGGATTTGTTCGATCAGACCGACAAGCGCGACTTTCACTATTCGATTTTGCTCAACGCGATACTGGCTTTCTGATGCGCTGGCGGAACCTCATGACCGGCAATAGCAAATTGATCCTCGCAGGATTGGGCGCGCTGGCGTTGGCTGTCACGCCAGCCTCGCTGTTGATGGCAGCAGGCAAGGAAAAACCGCAAAAGGTCGATTATAGCTTCACGCCCCCTGCTCCGCAAAACCAGACCTGGGACGAAGCGCAAGCCAAAAGCAGCGGCTGTCAATCCTGCCATACGGACAGCGACCAGAAGACGATGCACGAGACCCCTGCCGTGGTTCTCGGCTGCGTCGATTGTCACGGCGGTGATGCTGCGGTTGTCGGCAACAACAAATGGGGCAAGAACAGCCTCGCCTATATGGATGCGCTGACCAAAGCGCACGTCCTGCCCAAATATCCGGAAAGCTGGCACTGGCCTTCTTCTGCCAATCCCAAGCGCAGCTATGGGCTGCTGAACAAGGAATCGCCGGAATTTGTCCGCTTTGTCAATCCGTCCGACTATCGCGTCGCGCGTGAATCCTGCGGTGCCTGTCATATGGAGATCATCGAGGCTTCCGAACGGTCGCTGATGGCAACCGGCGCCATGCTATGGGGTGGAGCCGCCTATAATAACGGTATCGTCCCGTTTAAAAATTACGTGTTCGGCGAGGCTTATACACGCAAGGGCGAACCTGCGACGATCAAATCTCCCGGCAATCCGCACGGCACGGTGACTGACGCCGAAAAGAAACGCGGTGCCCTTCCGATCCTTTATCCCTTGCCGACCTGGCACACTGTTCCGCCGGGCGATATTTTCCGCGTGTTCGAGCGCGGTGGCCGCAATATCAACACCCAGTTCCCTGAAATCGGACTGCCCAATATCGGCGGCATCATCCAGCGGCTAGAAGAGCCAGGACGCCCCGATCTTAAACAATCCAACCGTGGTCCCGGGACCGGCCTGCGCGTCGCCATTCCGGTGCTCAACATCCACAAGACCCGGCTCAACGACCCGTTTATGTGGTTCATGGGAACCAATGACCAGCCGGGCGACTATCGCCAGTCGGGCTGCGCCGGTTGTCACGTGGTCTACGCCAATGACCGCGAACCGCGGCACAGTTCGATCTGGGCAAAATTTGGCCGCGACGGACAGACGAACACCGCCGATCCGACGATAAGAAACCTGAAAGAGGGCGAGCATCGGTTCGGTAAGTTTGGCACTTATGACGCATCCCACGGCGCAGAGGGCGATCACGGCGAAGACAAGAACTCAGCTGCAGATGCGCATGGTGACGACGAAGGTCATGGCGATGATCACGCGGTCGAGACGGATCCTGCGAAACGCGAAAAAGGCCATCCGGTACAACATGCCTTCACCCGCGCCATCCCGACCGCCCAATGTATGAACTGTCACATGCACCAGCCGAATATCTTCCTGAACAGCTATCTAGGCTACACGATGTGGGATTATGAATCCGACGCGCCCTATATGTGGCCCGGTCCGGACAACAAGACGCCCAAGCCGGAAGGCATGAGCGACGCAGAATATCAGAAAAAATATAAGCAGCAGAAATATCCGGATGCCGAGGAAGTTCGCAAAGTGCTCGATCGCAATCCCGAGGGCGCAGCTCCCAAGGGGCTGTGGGCCGACATTGATTTTCTGCGCAATGTTTACGACGTCAACAGCGATGCCAAGGACACACAGTTTGCCGATTATCACGGCCATGGCTGGAACTTCCGCGCGATCCTGAAACGCGATCGCGATGGCAATCTGCTCGACGCCGAAGGTAATCAGGCAAGCTACAGCACCGATATCGAGAATATAGTCGCCAATGATGATCCGGAAAAATTCCGCAAGAATGGCGAAGGAAAATTCGTCGAAGCAGGAGTAAATCCGGGCAAATCGGTCCATATGATGAGCATCCATGCCGAAGTGGGCATGCAATGCGCCGATTGCCATTTTTCACAAGACAGTCATGGCAATGGCCTGATCTACGGGGAGGTCGCCAATGCGGTCGAAATCAGCTGCAAGGATTGCCACGGTACCGCCGATGCCTATCCGAACCTGATGACCAGCAATCTCGCGGCGCGGCCAAAGGGCAAAAATCTCGGTCTGCTGCGCAATGCCAATGGTGAGCGGCGCTTCGAATGGTTCGAGGACCCCAATGGCAAACGCGTGCTGATCCAGCGCTCAATCGTCGATCCCGAACTCAGCTGGCGAGTCAGTCTGGTCAAAAACAGCGTTGATCGTTCACACCCTGACTTCAATCTCAAGGCGGCGCGGGCGAAGCTCATGTCCAAAACCGGTGCTGAAACCGGCAAATTTGCTTTTGGCAGCGGCGTTACGAACGACGACCGGGCGCATAAAGACGAAAATATGGTCTGTTTTACCTGTCACCTCAGCTGGACGACAAGCTGCGGTGGCTGCCACTTGCCGATCGAAGCCAACTGGCAGGCCGACAACCATAAATATGAAGGTGGCACGACCCGGAATTACGCGACTTACAATCCACAGGTTGCCCGTGATCAGATGTTCCAGCTCGGCCGTCACCAGACAACCAAGGGCAATGTCATCGCACCAGTCCGCTCAACTTCAGCGCTGATCCTGTCCTCGACCAACATCAATCGCGAGCGCATCTATGTCCAGCAACCGCCAATTTCCGGTATCGGCTTTTCGTCGCAAGCTTTTGCACCGCATTTCCCGCACACCGTGCGCAAGACCGAAACCAAGCAATGTTCCGATTGTCACGTAAGCGAAGCCAATGACAATAATGCAATCATGGCGCAAACATTGTTGCAGGGCACCAACTTCGTCAACTTCATCGGCCTCCACGCCTGGGTCGGCCTTGAAAAGGGCTTTGAAGCAGTCCGGGTTACGGAGTGGGATGAACCGCAGGCAGTGATCGGCTCCTATCTTCAAAAATATGCCTATCCCGACTATTGGCGGATGCATGTTGAGGACAATGACCGGGAACTGATCGACTGGGTTCGCGGTGAACGGCTCGACAAGGATTTTTCCGGCGAAACCAAGGCGCTCGAAGAATTCAAGAATGTCATTCAGGGGACCGGCGATGCCGTACGCTGCCTGCAATTGCGCGGCGAATATATGTTCGTAGCCGAAGGCAAGGGCGGTTTCCGCGCTTATGATGTCGCGTCCATCGGCAACAAGGGGTTCTCGGAACGGATAGTCAAAGCGCCCTTCTCCTCGCTTGGCCATGACACGCATGTCGACACCAAAAACGCGACCTGCATGGCGTTGGCTACCAACCAGCCGATAGCACCGCTGCGTAACACCAAGGAATTGCGCGAGGTCAACGAGGAACAGGCTTTTCACCCAATCTACAATTATGCAGTGGTCACCGACAGCGAGGAGGGCCTGATACTGGTCGACATCAACACACTGGCCGATGGCGAATTTCGCAACAATTTCTTCAAGCGCAGCCTGACCTGGAACGAAGGCGGGATATTGGACGGCGCGCGTCATATCACGCTGGCCGGCCATTATGCCTATATCACCACAGATGCCGGATTGACGCTGATCGATCTCGACAAGCCGCTGGAACCCCGCCATGTCATCACTTTGCCAATGACCGATGCACGGGCATCGGCGCTGCAATTCCGCTATCTCTGGGTTACCGATGCCGACGGTGTGAAACTGTTCAATGTCACCGATATGGAAAATCCGGTTGCGGTGCCATCGGGAACCATAGCGCTGCGGAACGCCCGACGGCTTTATCTCGCCCGCACCTACGCCTATATCGCTGCCAAGGACGAAGGCCTGGTGATTGCCAATATCACGCGGCCGGAAGCACCGACCATCTACCTGAAAGAAACCTTTGGCGGCACGATGAATGATGCAGAGGATGTCATCGTCGGGTCGACCAACGCCACCCTGTTTGCCTATGTCGCCGACGGGCGTAATGGGCTGAAGGTGGTCCAGTTGACTACGCCGGATAGCCAGAAGAATTATTATGGCTTCTCGCCGGCACCGAAGCCGGAACTGATTGCCTTTGCCCGTACGCCTAAGCCGGCACTGGCATTGTCCAAGGGTCTGGATCGCGACCGGGCCGTGGACGAGACCGGAGGGCAGATGGCGGTCTTCGGACGGCTGGGTTCGCGGCCGTTTACCCGCAGCGAGATGCAGCGCTTCTATCTCAACAGCAAAGGCGAGCCCTATTTCGTCAAGGACCAACCGGATCTGGCGGACTGGGTCGGACCGGTTCCTGCGTTGCTTGCCAGGCCATGAATTGAGCGGGGGCCGGATTGTCCAAAGACAAACCGACCCCCTTTCCCCCAATAAGCAACTCGGGGGAATACCATGCCCCTGCGCTCTCGCGCAGGGGTTTAACTCTATTGATTAGAATGCAATCAGATTAGCAATTGCCGTCGATCGCGCGACCAGCCAGTGCGCCTACGGCACCGCCGATAATTGTGCCTTCGGTTTTATTGCCACGACGGGCTACTTCATTACCCAGAAGTCCACCGGCAATCGCGCCGATAATTGTGCCGCCGGTTCCGCGGTCACAGCCCCGATAACGGCTGTTGCTGGAATAGCGATTGTCGCGGTAACGGCGTTGGTCACGATAGTCACGCTCGTCGCGATAGTCCCGGCGATCCCGGTAGCGATCACCGCGATAATAATCGCCGCGCCGGTAGTTGCGACGTCCGTCATTGCGGACTTGCTCGTAATAGCCGCCATTGGAATAGCCGCCGCGCGCTTCGGCCGGCGTTGCAAAAGCCATTGTTGCAATGGCTGCGGTTGAAATCGCTAAACTTCCCAAAATCCTGTTGATCATATTCTCTACTCCAAAAGGGTTTTCCTAAACCCGAATCAATTGCTGCCCAACAACAGGAGTTCTAGCGGAGCCGCGTTGACCGGAGACTGAATGATGCTTTTATCTCAGGTTCATATTAATGGTGTTTTTTATGAACAACCATTAAGGCAGCCGTCGCGACCTACGATTAAAGCAGTGTTCAATTTGTGTTGAAAATCGTCAGGCAAAACAGCAATCGACCGATTCAGCGCAGCAGCTCTTTCCGCTTCTTCGCGACATTCTCCATCCCCGCCCAGGGATCGGCCGGTTTCTTTTCTGCCTCTTCCACTGCAGCATTCGGCGCTGAGGCCACTTCCGCAGGAGGATCCGCCGCGACGCAATAGGCAGTGACCAGCACCATCGCCGACCACCACAAAGCGTTGCCGCGGCTGGCAAAGACACGAGAGAGGCGCGGTCCGAACATGATCCCGCCGATAGCAGTTCGACGTTAACAGAAGGTCGCCATCCAAATTCCGATCACTAGAACTAATAGTTAGTATAAATCACCATTATTCAGTTTCGGTTCATATTTATTAGGTCGCCAATTGACGTTATCTATCTGTTATATATGGCCTTTCATAAACTGGCACGCCTCATGCAATGTTACTGGCATCTTCGCAGAACAATTTGTGAAGCAGCCAATTGAACCAAAAAGGAACTTCAAAATGACCAGCACCAACATCCAGAACCAAGTCGCTGCCGCTTTTGCCGCACTCTTCGCAGCCGCAGTATTTGTCAGCGCCAGCGTTGGCCCCGCCGTCAACAATGCCGCCGCACTGATCGCCTAGAACCCATAAAAGGAACCCAGAACATGTTGTCCCCCAAATTCCAGAACCGTCTCGCTGCCGCCTTTGCCGCCTTCGTCTCGGCCGGTGTCTTCCTCACCGCCGCGATCGGCCCCGCCGTTAACAGCAGTGCATCGCTGGTGATCTGATCACCGGAGGTGCCCCTAGCGGCAGGCGCGCAGAAATGTCACCAGCGCGTCGCCCGACCCCTTTAGATGAACGGAGAACTTGTTGCCGTTCAAATTGACAAAGGCGCGATTGCCCCGCGCCAGCGCCGGAAACAGCGCATGATTATTGGGCAGATAGAATTGCGGCATCACAAGATCTTCGCCTTCGATCTGGGTCGGCAACATCCGCCCCAAAACACCGATCGATGCAGCGTCATCAACCCGGACGGTGAATCCGAAATGGTCCTCCGCCACCATTTCCCGCGGGGTCGCGATGATCATATGCGCGATCCGTACCGAGTCATCATCCAGTCTTTCACAGCGCATTGTCCACAGCCGGTTATCGGTCTCCGGCACCATGAACGAAAGCAGCGGGATATTGTCCTCGCTGTCATTGTGCCAGACCATCCCGAACGCCTGTCCCGCATCCGGATAGTCCTCGCGCGACGGGATCGTCGGCTTGATCGTCTCGACGGCGGCGCCGCCATCCTGAGCCGCGCCAGCCTGGGGAATGGTCATTGCGATCACGATCAGTGATGCGGCGAATAAGTTCAATTTTTTCATCATGATAGATTCGTAGCACCTTGATAATCCCGAGGGTAGATGGAGATAGACTCATATTGGGTCTAGTTTGCCAAGGCTTGCGGCAGCCGCCAAACGCCTTCGATAATCGCCAATGGACTGTCGTGACAATTTAGCCTCCCTTAACATTTCTCCCCTATTTTCTGGCGGGTGAACGAACAGAGAATAGCGCCTTTTCCATCGCGCAATCAAAGCGATGCGATGCACCGCGCCAAGCGTGGACCCTTCCGGCCCATTTCTGTCAGCGATGACGGCGACGGCATCCGCTGGTCGACCTTTATCGCGGTTACTGCTGCCATGTGTATCGCGCTGTTTCTCGCCATCTTCCTCAGCGGCGGTCCCGCCGCCACCACAGCAGCGGTCGGCACCGATCCGCACCGCGCCAGTTTCGGCATCTGCTTTGGCCCCGACCGCTACACCTGTGTCGTCGACGGCGACACGATCTGGTTCGACGGCCGCAAGATCCGGATCGCCGATATCAACACACCGGAAATTTCCAGCCCCGGCTGCGCCTCCGAAAAACGGCTGGGCGAGAAAGCCAAGATCCGGCTGCAGGTCCTGCTCAATCAGGGCAGTTTCTCCCTGGAGAGGACCGACCGCGACCAGGACAAATATGGCCGCGATCTGCGTATCATCACCCGCGACGGTCGCAGCCTTGGCGACACGCTGGTCAACGAGGGGCTGGCCGAACGCTGGCAGGGTTTTCGCCGCGACTGGTGCTAGGACGCCTGCCCCGCCTTGCGCGAGAGCCACCAGGCCAGCGCGAACAGCAGCATGAACAATCCGTCGATCATCGCTCCGTAAAACACCGGCCCCATCGCCACCCGGTCCTGCGCATAGAGGATTGTCACAGGCAGGAAGAAAGACAGTTTTTCCAATATCGCGATCGGGATCAGCGGATGGTAGCGATCCGGGTCGAAAGCGATCATCACGAAGATCAGCTGGAACACCAGGGCCAGCGCGGTAAAGCCGTAATAATATTCCGGTCCGGCGATCACCGGCGATGATCCGCCGCCCGCCTCGACGAACAGACCGGGAATGAGCGCGAGGAAGCCGAAGGCGGCGGCGAGGGCAAAAATGATTCGGACAAATTTCATGCTGGCACCGACCCGAACTTTACAAACTTTACAGTGTTAAAAGAAAAAAATCCCACCTCTCCCGAAAACACGACTTTTGGCGTTTTTACAGGTGGTTGAACCAGTCTGGCGGCCATATCTCTCATGAGCCCATCCGTAGCATAAAGCGATATTGTAGGACAGAGGCCCGGTCCCGAAAAATCGTAAACAGGGATAGCAAATGCGGTCAGCCGTGATATCGCAGGCGCATGGAAAAATATCGTACATATATCGGCTGGGGCGCGATCGTCGTCGCGGCCCTCAACTTTCTCCCCCTGCCCCTACCCACGCTACCGCCGATGCTGTCGACATCGATGTTCCTGCTGCTGCCCGCCATCGGCCCGATATTGATGATGATCTCCCCGATGCTGCTCTTCGCCGCCGGCATCGGCCTGGTCAAGGGCTGGGACGGCGGACGGAAACTGTTCGTGATCTGGGCCGCGATTGGCGGCCTGGCGGCGCTCGCCGGCCTGCAATATAATCCGGTCGAGCCGGCGGTCGATCTGGCGGCGATCGGTGCGTGTCTGGTGGTGGTGCTGTGGGGTGACTGGCGAAGGTTGTTGCCGCAGCGTTAGGGCGGAAGGTGAAGCGGGACGCGCGCTCTTCGAGCCTGTCATTCCCGCAAACGCGGGAACCCAGTTTAAAGAAAACGTCGCTACGCGGCTTTATTTTCCACTGGGCCCCGGCCTTCGCCGGGGCGACAATTCAGGCTTATGATGGATTAATCCACCTGGTTTACCGGCACTTCATCCCGCTACGATCAATCTCGCGGCCCAACAAGGCACCGCCGGCTGCGCCCAGCAGGGTGCCGACCGTGCGGTCCCCTCTGCTGTCGATTTCACGGCCGACCAGCGCGCCGACCGCGCCGCCGATGATCAGGCCGGTTGTGCCATTGTCGCGCTTGCAATGATAGCGACCGTCCTTGCCGCGCCAGATCCGTTCGTCGCGGCTCACGCGGCGGGGCTCGTAATAGCGTCCGCGGTCGTCATAGCGGCTCTTGTACTTTTTCTTGGCATGGGCAGGCGCGCTGTCGACGATAGCGGCGGCAGGCAGGACCAGAGTGGCGGCGGCGATGGACATAAGGATATTGCGCATGATGAAACTCCCGTTGTGGTTCTTTTTTAAACGTTACGGAGTTTTACAATGGGCAATATGAACGGTCGTTGACGCGACTGGTCAGCATTGGTGCAATTATCGCGCCGGTGAAACGCTCTGGCTCATCTGCCGGACCGGGTTCCCGCTTTTGCGGGGGAGCTTTATCGCGGTTCAAAGGGGATCCTCTCCAAGAGGGAGAGGAGGTCGTAGTCGGGCGCGAGGCGGAGCCCAAAGTTTGTCAAACTTGGGGCCAAGGACGCCTTGTTTTGCGTCATGTTGGATGGATTGTTACAATTGTAGGAAATTTTGTTTCGCGTGGCTTGGTGGTGGAGGCGGACCAACGCGATCTCGATTTGATGCATTTAGTAAACTGTCACCGTTATCCTACGAAGCGGCACCTGGAATCTTCTTTGAAAGCTCGAGTACAGATTTGACCAATGCCTCAGCGTCGATTGGCG
>NZ_JBATHY010000218.1:0-7328 GCF_049667325.1 Parasphingorhabdus sp.
TTCTCGGTCAGCGCAAACGGATGGTCAGGCGGCCCGTGTGCCCTGATGATCCGCTCCGACGGCAGATAGGGCAGGAACAGCGCCAATGTCCGGCGTGTTCTGCTGCTCGCGGAAGATTTGTTGGTCACGGTTCCACTCCAGTCGGGCGCCGAGCCCGTAAAGACCGCTGCGATGGCGCAGCAGGCTGATATCAAAAGCGCTGTGGCCCGAAGCATTGGCCTCGAGTGCGAGCGAAGGTGCCGCCGCGATCTGCCAGCGGCTGAAGGCAGCGGTCGGCAAAGGATTTTCCGGATCGCTGCCGGAGCGCAGGCACAGGCTGAGCACACCCGACTTTTGTGCCGATAGCGAAAGGCGGCGGGTGGCGGTCAGGTCGAGGCCCTTGGGCCTCTTGCCCGACAGTTCGATGATCACCGCTCCCATGGCCGAGGATCGCACGCCGTCGGCGGCTGCGCGCAGCGCGGCGATGCTGTCCGGCGCATCGACATGGATGATGCTGTCCGGATCAATTCCCAGCTCCGCCAGTCCCGGCGGATAGAGCCTGCCTTGCCGTCTGGCTTCCCCGCTTTCGCTGATCCACAATACAGGGCGTTCCTCCCGACAACGTTGGGCCAGCAGCAGCGCCATCGCCGCTGTACTTGTGCGGTCATCCTTGCTCGCCGCATGCAGTTCATGCAGCGCCGCGCGCGGCAGGCCGTCGGCCCCCGCGTTACCGCGCAAGGCGGCGTCGATCCGCTCCACCCCGAAGGTGAAATGCGAGGGCGCGCCATCGACGGTTGCCGTCCTTGTGCCAGACGCCGCCAGTATCTTGGCGAGACGCGCCCGCAAGACAGAGGGTTTTGCTGGTATTGCCAGAGGCACAGCAGAAGGGTTGACCGGCGAAGGCCCGAAAGCCCGCCCCGAATCCGAATCGATATTGTTCATGATTTGTTCTAGTTTAGTGAAGATTGAAATCAGGTCAAGCCAGACTGCAGTCTCTGCATGATTTTTGGTTATGTGCCGCCTTCACAAAACCATCAGGTCGATGAAAAATAACGCTATTCCGGCATCGAAAATCGGAATAAACAAGAGCCGCAAATATATTCGAGTCGCAAGTTCCTTTTCGGGAGATGTGCAATGAATTCGATTGTTTCCAACAGCGCCCTATTGGCAAGCCTGTTGCTGATACCCGGCAGCCTGAGCCAGGCACAAACTGCCAATCCGCCCAAGGCACAATATGAAATGGACATCGGAACGGTTACCGGATTTGGCGGGATGACCGGTGGAATCGGCAGCGCCATGTCGATGATGTTTGGCGGCAAGGCCAAACCGTCCCACATGCTGGAACTGCGACTGGGCTCCCGTCTCGCCCCGACCGGTGGAGCAGCCAGCGCCGATCACTTCCCCGATGCCGGCTTGAGACTCGGAAAATCCCTGCCGCTGATCACGCCGGTGACATCAGCACCGGAGCCATCAGACCGCATGCCGGAAAAATTCGAACGTCCGCAAGGACGGCTGCTGCTGTTCTGGGGCTGCGGTGCCAAGGCGGGTCCGGGTCAGCCGGTGGTGATCGATTTTGCCAAGGTCGCGGCAGGCCAGATGCCGCCGGGGCTGTTCTCGACCAGGGTGCCGGTCGAAAGCGGGCTGACCCGGACCAACAGCAAGACCTATGGCAGCTGGCCCAACCAGAAATCCGGGAAAATGCCGGACAGCAATGCCTCCATATTGGGCGAGCACAGGGTTGCGGGCAATTATACGCCGGAAATGAAATTCACCCTGAATCAGGATTTCATGGGACCGCTCAACGCCCAGTCATCACCGGCAGCCGGCGGCGCGACAAATCTGAACTGGAACAATGTGTCTGCTGCAACCGGCTATTATGCATGGGTAATGGGCGGTAAAATGACCGGCGAGAAAATGGGTGACATGGTCTGGTGGTCGTCCTCGATGAGCCGTGATTTTGGCGGCGGTCTTTGGGACTGGCTGTCACCGGCAACGGTGCGGCGGCTGATTGCCGACAAAACCGTGATGCCGCCGACCCAGACCAGCTGCACCATCCCCGCCGAAGTCAAGGCCGCCGCGCCGCAATTCATGATGGGCAATCTCACCGCCTTCGGGCCGGAATCAAATTTCGCCTATCCGCCAAGACCGGCGACAGGCGTGTGGAATCCGGAATGGACCGCCCGTGCCCGCTACCGCTCGACGACCAGCTTGCTGATGGGAGAGGGGATGGAAGGCATCGGTGACATGTCGGACAATGACCAAAACGAACAGCCAAAGAAAAAACCGTGCAAACCTTCGATGATGGGCGCGCTTCTGGGCAAGACCTGCTGACCGGCCAGCTCCGTCGCTTGCAGTATCAGGTCGATCGCGTAATATGGGGTCAGGATAACCGGCCATCAACCATGCAGGATGCCAGACCATGAACAGATATTCGCTTGCCTTCGCCAGTTCCCTCGCCCTGATCGCGGCTAATTCGATGCCGGTTCAGGCGATGGAACATCACGAACGACATGCCGGTGCAGCCATTGATGTGGCCGCCACCAATGCGGAGTTGACCGCGGCAGAAGGCCGGTCAGACGAGGACAAGGCGCGCGATGCCAGCCGCAAGCCTGCAGAAGTACTGGCCTTTCTCGGCTTGAAACCGGGCGACACCATACTCGACCTGATTGCATCCGGCGGCTGGTACAGCGTCGCGGCGGCAATCGCCACCGGTCCGGAAGGCAAGGTCTATGCCCAAAACCCGGCGGCGGCGCTGCAATTGCGCGATGGCGCTTATGAAACGGAAATCACTGCAAGACTCGCTGCCAATGATCTGCCGCAGATCGAAAGGCTGAACAGCGAAATCGCCGATCTCGGCGTGCCCGACAACAGTATCGATGTGGCGATCACCGCGCTCAACTTTCATGATGTCTACAATAGCTACGGGGCAGCCGCGGCGACCGGCATGTTGCTTGCCGTCAAGGCCAAGCTGAGACCGGGCGGGACGTTCGGGGTGATTGACCATGTCGGTGATCCTGATGGCGACAACACGGCCAGCCACCGGATTGATCCGGCGCTAGCAGTAGCGGTGGCAGAGGCAGCGGGTTTCGCCGTCGAACGCGATGATGATCTGCTCGCGGGCGAGGGTGATGATCATGGCAAGAATGTTTTTGACCCAGCGGTACGCGGCAAGACCGACCGCTTTGTCCTGAAGCTGACCAAGCCGGAGTGATAACCGGAAGCGATTTGCCAAGATCAGTTCTTCCGGCGGATCATTACGCTAATCGTGACACGGTCTCTTTCTGCCCTGCTCATGGCTCGCCTCGCCTCAATCGCCTTAACAAATCCGGCCATCGCTTTTTAGCGCGGAAGCCAGCGGCGATCGATCGCCATTTTTTGTAATTTTTAGGAGTATGATATGAAGAATTTTCTGACCCTCTTGACCGGCGCTGCGCTGCTTGCCGCGACACCGGCCCTGGCGCAAGACGCCGCTCCGACTGTCGAAGCTCAAGTGGGCATGAAGGTTGTCGGCCCCAATGGCGCTGATGTCGGTACCGTGGATTTCGTAGACGCTGGCGTCGTGGTGGTGGATACCGGCACGAACAAAGCTGCGCTCGCGCCCGACGCCTTTGCCGAAGCAGAGACCGGCCTGTCGATCATGATGACCAAGGCTGATCTCGATGCCGCCGTAGAACAGGCCGCCGCCGACGCAAGAGCCCAGTTGCTCGCCAGCCTGACCCCGGGCACCGAAGTGAAATCGGTCACCGGCGCTGCGGTTATCGGCACCATTCAGGAAAGCGATGCCGACTATGTCACCGTCGAACATAACGGCCAGCCGGTGAAATTGCCGGTCGCTGCGTTCATGGCCAAAGCCGACGGTGTCTCGATCACGATGACCGAAGAACAGTTCGAAGCCGCGCTCGCCGGCACGCAATAAGCCTTTTGTCTTGGCGGCGGCGGGCATATCGGCCTGCCGCCGCCAATATGCTTTCTTCAGGCGGTGAATTTCATCGCCAGCTCGTGCATCGCCATCGCGGCCTGGGCCGCCTCGCCGCCCTTGTTCTTGCGGCTCTTGTCAGCCCGCGCCAGCGCCTGATCTTCATTCTCGACCGTCAAAATGCCATTGCCGATAGCCGCACCGTCCATGGTCAGCGCCATGATCCCGCGCGCGCTTTCGCCGGCGACGATTTCGAAATGATAGGTTTCGCCGCGGATCACCACGCCGATTGCGACAAAGCCGTCATAGCGATCGCTGTCGATCGCCATCGAGATGGCGCTAGGGATTTCCAGTGCACCGGGCACGGTGATCAGGTCATATTCGTGTCCCGCCGCTTTCAAAGCATCGACCGCCCCCTCGATCAGCATGTCGTTGAGCTTGTCATAGAATCGCGCTTCGACGATCAGGAATTTTGCCATTTTATGTTCTTTCCATTTCTAGAGACCCTCCTCTGAAGAGGAGGGGTGATGATTATTCTGCCGCTTCCAGCACGCCGGTTTCCGCGCGAGCATCACCGCACGGTATCGCACGCTGTCCGACAATCCTGAGGCCGTAAGCATCCAGCCCGACCAGTTCATGGCTGGTGTTGGAGAGCAGTTCCATATCATGGACACCCAGTTCGGTGAGAATCTGCGCGCCGACGCCATAGTCGCGCAGCTGATCCATCTCGGGCGGTTTCTGGCCGGTCAGGCGGGTCATCTGGCTGGAGAAGAAATTGTCCACCCGCGGGCTGATGAAGACGATGATCCCGGCCCCCGCTTCGCCGATCAGCTTCATCGATTCTGCCAGCATCCTGGATTGCGGACCGGTCTGACCGAATATATCGCCGAAAATTGCCGTCGCGTGCATCCTTACCAACGTCGGTGATTCCGGATCGACATGGCCTTTCTGCAGGACCAGCTGCTCGCTCTTGGTCGCGGTGTTGAAAAAGGTGATCGCCTTCCACTCGCCACCCCACTGGCTGTTGAACGTCGCTTCGGTGCCGCGCTCGGCGAGATGGTCATAGCGCAGGCGATAGGCGATCAGGTCGCGGATCGTGCCGATCTTCATCCCGTGATGCTGGGCAAATTCGATCAGGTCATCGAGCCGCGCCATCTCGCCGTCATCCTTCATGATCTCGCAGATCACGCCGGACGGGTTGAGCCCGGCCAGCCGCGAGACATCGACCGCCGCTTCGGTATGGCCGGCGCGGACCAGCACGCCGCCGTTGCGCGCCTGCAACGGAAAGACATGGCCGGGGGTGACAATCTCTTCCTTGCCCTTGGTCCGGTCGATTGCCACCGCCACAGTGCGCGCGCGGTCGGCGGCGCTGATCCCGGTGGTGACGCCGTCGCGCGCCTCGATCGAAATGGTGAAGGCGGTTTCATAGGCGCCGCGATTATTCTGGCTCATCATGTCGAGGCCCAGCTCCTCGACCCGGTCCCGCGACATCGCCAGGCAGACCAGCCCGCGACCATATTTGGCCATGAAGTTGATCGCGTCGGGGGTCGCCATTTGCGCCGGGATGATCAGGTCGCCTTCATTCTCGCGATCCTCGTCGTCAACCAATATATACATCCGCCCGTTGCGCGCCTCGTTGATAATCTCTTCCGCCGAAGCCATCACCGAAGCCCCGCCGCGCGCCAGATAAGATTCCAGCTTGCCGAGCGTTTCCGCGGTCGGGTTCCAGTCCTCTTCGCCCAGCCGGCGCAGGCTGTTGGCGTGCAGACCGGCGGCCCGGGCCAGCCCGGCGCGGCTTTCCTTGCCGGATTCGATCAGTTCGGTCAGTTGCTCGATCAGGATTTTGCTCATGGACTCGCCTTTGTGATGTGATGTTGAGACGGAGATATCACATTGTAGTGTGATTGGTCTAGGGCCAATATCACATTGGTTGCACATCGCGGCGAAATATAATTTCAAACTTTACACAGTTTACAGGGTTATAATATTGAAAATCTGGGGGTTGATAGAAGCGGCCAATGGGCTGGTTTTGAGGCGGATGTGCGGGCGTTTTGTTCATAGTCGCGTTTTAGCACTGGTGGGGTGATGTAGGAAAGCGGGGGCTTGTGGTTTGAAGCGCCTAGATGGTTGATCCCAAATTTGATGCCGTGGATTTGCCGCATTCCTTAATTTCTTACCCCGTCACTCGATTGCAGTTGCTGTATCGCCTTCACTATCGGCTGGATACTAGCCTTGTCCATATAGTCAAAACCCTCCAGCTCCTCTTTTCCCGCTACCCGATCACGGTTCTTCAGGCCTCCGATGATCAGCATCATGCGATCAAACCGGGACAGGTCCCCGGGGTTTTGTCGGCCAAGAAGGGCGAAATGATGCATTCGCTCGATCAGCGTCCCGGGCAGGCTGTTGGCGATCCAGCCGTCGAGCTTTGACCCTGCCGGGGCACCGGAAACGGTAAAAAACAGGACTGGCCTGGTTTTTAAAGTCGCCATTTTCTGCCTGACCCAGTTTCGGATCGCGAGCTTGTGGTAGATAACCGGGGCACCGATGACGACGAAGTCGTAATGAGACGGATCGGCATCAGCCCTGTTCACGTCAAACGATGATATTCCGGTCGCCTCGGAAATCCATTCGGCATATTGCGCCGTGCTGCCATATCGGGTTGCGTAGAATATTGCGCCGTTCATTGTTAACTGCCTCCGCACGCTATGTTAGAGTTGCAGTGCAATTACGCAATTCAGGTCAATTACGGTGACAGTGGCAACAATCCTAAAACCCTCACGCCTTCCCCATCACCTTTTGGCAATACACTCCACTTCAACCCGCGCGCCCAATGCCAGGCCGCTCGCGGCAAAGGCGCTGCGGGCGGGGTAGTTGTCTTCGAAAAAATCGACGTAGACGGCGTTGAAGGCGAGCCATTCCTTGATGTCGGCGAGCATCACGGTGCATTTGACCACACGTTCCATGCCCAGACCTTCGCTGGCCAGCAGGGATTTGATATTCTCCATCGTCTGGCGGGCTTCCGGACCGATACCGCCGGCAGCCAATTCTCCGCCGGGAACCGTTCCCAGAGTGCCCGACAGAAAGATCAATCCGTCCACTTCGACCGCACTGGAAAAGGGCAGGCCGCGCTGCTTCATGTCTTCGTTTACAATATAGCGTATCTCTGCGGCCTCGCCCTCTGTCGCGGGTTCATGCGCCTGAGCGCCGGAGGTCAGGGCGGCAAATAGTGTCAAGAAAGCCAATGGGCGCATGAGAAAACCTTTCTGTCTTTGGCCATTTTCCAATGGAAATCATGGTAGTCCCGGAATGATGGCGACATCAATCAGATAATTGCACCAATGCAGAACGGCTACACCCGTGACGGCAGTTACGGTAATTGAAGCGCCCGGTTTTTTCTTTGACTGCAACCTTATCCAATCCGATACGCTATTAG
>NZ_JBATHY010000219.1:0-1837 GCF_049667325.1 Parasphingorhabdus sp.
CCGGAAGTATTGGGCGTGGAAGAAGACATCGTGCTGACCCCGATCCTCCACGATACACCGGGAGAAATGGCGCAGCCGTTCGATGTCGAAGACTGGGGCAAGAGTGATGCAAAACCGGTTCCCGGGGTCACCATGGCCAATGTCGCGGTGGTCGAGCGGGATTATCCCGGTCTTTACAAACGCTTCAGTTCGCTCGGGCCACTTCTTGAAAAGCTGGGCAATGGCGGCAAAGGCATTGGCTGGAACACCGAACTGGAAGTGCGATTGCTCAAAGAGCTCAACGGCACCGTCAATGACGGCGGCGCGACCCAGGGCCATGCGAAGATCGAAAGCGCGGTTGATGCGGCCGAGGTGATCTTGATGCTGGCGCCGGAAACCAATGGCGAAGTGGCGGTCAAGGCGTGGGAGGCATTGTCCGAAAACACCGGACGCGAACACAAGCATCTCGCTCTGCCCAAGGAAGACGAGAAAATCCGTTTCCGCGATCTGCAGGCCCAGCCGCGCAAGATCATCTCTTCGCCAACCTGGTCGGGGATCGAGAGCGAGCATGTCTGCTACAATGCCGGTTATACCAACGTCCACGAGCTTATCCCATGGCGCACGCTAACCGGGCGGCAACAACTCTATCAGGATCACAGCTGGATGCGGGCATTTGGGGAGGGATTTTGCGTCTATCGTCCTCCGATCGACACCAAGACGGTCAAGCCAATGATCGATCAGGCGAAGGATGAAAAGCACGTCATCCTGAACTTCATCACGCCGCACCAGAAATGGGGCATCCACTCCACCTATACCGACAATCTGCTGATGCTCACTCTATCGCGCGGCGGACCGATTGTCTGGATGTCGGAAGTCGATGCCGCGAAGGCGGGACTTGTCGACAATGACTGGGTCGAGACGTTCAACAGCAACGGCGCTCTGGTCGCCCGCGTGGTCGTCTCGCAGCGCATGAAGGAAGGAACCTTGTTCATGTATCACGCGCAGGAGAAGCTGGTGAATGTGCCAGGATCACCGCTGACCGGCAATCGCGGCGGTATCCACAACAGCGTCACCCGGGCAGTACTCAAGCCGACCCATATGATCGGTGGCTATGCCCAGCTTTCATACGGTTTCAACTATTACGGCACGGTTGGATCAAACCGTGACGAGTTCGTCATCGTGCGCAAATTGTCCAAAGTGGACTGGTTGGAAGAAGAATTGCCCGAAGGGGCATTGGCCGGGGAGCTAGTGACATGAAGGTTCGCGCACAAATCGGCAAGGTCTTGAACCTTGATAAATGTATCGGCTGTCACACCTGTTCGGTGACTTGCAAAAACGTATGGACCAGCCGCGAAGGCATGGAATATGCCTGGTTCAACAATGTCGAGACCAAGCCGGGCATCGGTTATCCCAAGGATTGGGAAAACCAGAAACGGTGGAACGGCGGCTGGACCAAGAAGGGCGGCCGTCTGCAACCCCGGATGGGCGGAAAATGGCGGCTTCTGGCCAAGATTTTTGCCAACCCGGACCTGCCGGAGATCGATGATTATTACGAGCCGTTCACCTTTGACTATGCCCATTTGCAGACCGCAAAAGAATCCAAGGCGCAGCCGGTAGCCCGGCCACGTTCGGCGATCACCGGCAAGAGAATGGAAAAGATCAACTGGGGTCCCAATTGGGAAGAAATCCTCGGCGGTGAGTTTTCCAAACGGTCGGAAGATTACAATTTCGACGGTATCCAGAAAGAAATGTACGGCCAGTTTGAAAATACATTCATGATGTATTTGCCGCGCCTGTGCGAACATTGCCTCAACCCGACCTGCGTTGCCGCCTGCCCTTCCGGGTCGATCTACAAGCG
>NZ_JBATHY010000220.1:0-3077 GCF_049667325.1 Parasphingorhabdus sp.
CATGAAAAGCTCGCGCTCTTTCTCTACGCCATCGGCATAGGACAGTTCGCCCGCTGCCTTGACCGCCTGAATGCCGGCTTCCGGTGCATCGAAGCCGCGAATTTTGCGACCGCTTTGTTGCCGGAATTCGTCGAATATTGCCGGGTTCTTGATGCCATCCTGATTGGCGGCGCCCTCCGACGAGCGCGGGGGTTTCTTGCCAATCTGTTCGCGCGCAAAGGCGATTGCATCGTCGGCCAGACTGTCCTCACCGACTATCGTGTCGATCAGCCCGATAGACTGCGCTTTTGCGGCTGAGATCGGGTTGCCGATCACGACCATCGGCAAGGCGGCTTCTGCGCCAACCACCCGCGGCAGGCGCTGGGTTCCGGCGGCGCCGGGGATCAGGCCCAATTTGACTTCCGGCAGACCGATTTTTGCAGACGGAACCGCGACCCGGTAATGGCAAGCCAAGGCCACCTCACAGCCGCCGCCTAGCGCGGTGCCATGGATCGCTGCTACAACCGGCTTGTCGCTAGCCTCCAGCTGGTCAATCGCCTCGCCCAGATTGGGGCCCTTCATCGGCTTGCCAAATTCGGTAATATCGGCACCGGCAAAAAATGTCCGTCCATCACAGCGGATAACCACGGCCTCGACTGCATCGTCTGACAGTGCCTCGTTGATGCCATCGACCAACCCCTGACGAACCGCTGCGCCGAGCGCATTAACCGGTGGATTGTTGGAAACGATGACCAGAATATTGTCATGCTTTTGCGTGGTTACGACAGACATTTTTTTCTCCTAAAAGACCATGCTTTCGTGGCGAGGCAATGCGACAAAGCATGAAGACAGACCGCGAAATCGGGCAGGCAGATCGGATATCATAAAGGCGCAGGATTTGAAATCAGGCTTTTGGTTTGACGAAATTCAGGCTCTCTCGAAAGGCCGGTCCGTTCTGCAAGGCATAGACATGGAGGCGCGCTGCCACCGGCGATTAACGGGTTCGGTTTCTCGGCTGACCCAGGGCCTCGGTCAGGCAGATCTCTATTATGATGTCCGGGACATCGCCAAGTCTTGGCCATCAAGGTCGCCGTCAGAGCGAGGATTCAGAGATGGCGGAGGTCTTGGAAACTCGGTGGTGCGCGGCGCAGTCTGTCGCGAACCGGTCTCACCGTGCATTTCCCTGATAATGTTCGATTAACAGGGAAATCATGCAAATCTCGAGATTTTCCAGCACAATCGCTCGATGAAAAGCCCGAATTTCCGAGTGTTCTGGAGCAAATTCCCTACTCAGGAAAACAGGGAATTAAATCGGACACATCAGGGAAACATCGTGTTCTGAACAGGGAAAATGATTCAACGATCAGGGAATGAGCTGGCCCGGGCCATTTGGGCCCTCTTTCAGCGAGCCCGCCAATTGCTGGCACAGGCGGTCCAGAAGATCCATCATCTCGGGGTCGGGGTCGATCGGCGCTGTTCGCCAACGCCGGTATTCGAGAAAGAGCGTTGCCCAGAGCACCGCTGGTCCGCCAGCCCAGATTCCGGTGGTCTGGGCATTTTCAAGTTTCCGGGCCTCGAATTGGAACGGATCCCCGAGGCCGAGGATATCGCAGATCGCGAATCCGTCGACCAGATGAGCGAAGTGTACCGAATTGTTCCAGTTCAGGGCATCAGGAACAGCGCCGAGATTGCCGCCGCGAACCTGGTGCACCCAGTCCGGTGCGCAATCAGGAAGATCGGACTGCGCCAGTTGCTGGCGGATCAGCTGGATCTCGCTTCCCGATGGATAGCCGAACAGCAGGGATGCGATCTCATCGATGGTGTCGACCACGGTAAATCTGGCTTTTGGTAGTACCCGGATAGCCATTCTCTCGGCCTTGTTTCCCATGCCGTCGCCCTTCGTGTGTTTTGCCACACGATTGCCAAGGTCCGGGAGACCGGCTCCGGGCCGATTCCCGAACCAGCGGAAGGGCCCAAGCTCGAGCGTGTCCGGATCGTAGAGATACCAGATCACGCAGCCCGCAGATTTGAGGGACAGCCTTGTATTGATCTTCACCCGCGCGGTCTTGGCATGCCTGCCGCTGGCCTTGAGCTGTATGTGGCGAACAACACCGCCCGCCTCCACAACGAGATCATGTCCAAAGGCATCGACTTCCGCTCGAAGAACTTCGATATCCCGAAATCCGCGTCGCCAAAGGGATGAAGTCAGTGCCGCGAGGAATTGATGTTCGAGAATATTCTCCTGAACTGACGAACTGAAATAGTCTGGCTGATCATTCTCCATACCGCCCAATTGCTTGCCAACATTTGGAAGTCGAGAGAAATGTGACTGATCGTCCGTAGACGGATTGGCATAATCGCTGCCCATGTCGGATTATGGATGTTCGAAAAGTCTTTGGCACAAACGTGCGCCGGCTGCGGCTGGAGAGAGGCTTGTCGCAGGAGGAGTTCGGTTTCGCAGCCGGGATCGACCGGACATACGTATCGGGCGTGGAACGCGGCCTCAGAAATCCGTCCCTCGTTCTGGCCGAGAAGTTCGCCAAAGGCCTGGGGATCGAGCTGCACGAGCTGCTGCGCCCCCGCGAACAATAGGTATCGGAATGCACGATCCGAACAGTCCGCATCATCAATTTGATCCATCAAGCGTGGGATGGCTGCATCGCCGTTCTAAAGAAGGAGGCCAGATCCTCAGTGCCGATGTAATGCGTATTATCGAAGCAAATCATCACCTCGTCCCCGATGATATACTCCGCGAGCATGTTGTTTTAGGGCTGCAGATGAAGTTGAAGGCAAAGCGGGGCCGCAAGCGCACAACCGCCCGGATGCTGAAGGAACTCTATATCGCTGCCGCCTATTCGCACCGCCTCGCGTGGCTTCAGGACCGAGCGGCAAAACGGAAGAAAAGAGGCGTCAAGAACTACGCGGTCCATTTCGCTCCGGCGGAGCTGGCCTGCGAGCTAACAGGCCGAGAATTCCATATGGCTCCGGAAACGGTTCGCAATCTTGTTTCCTCACTGAATAACTCCCGGTAAAACCGTGAGGGCTTATCGCTGGAATAGGTAGCATTCGAGACTTTCCTTCAACCAATGGAAAGTTTT
>NZ_JBATHY010000221.1:0-7382 GCF_049667325.1 Parasphingorhabdus sp.
TTGGAACGGGATTTGATCGAAGACGCAACGCTGGCGGCCAGCGAACAGCAAGCAGAGGATTTCTGGAAAATACGCGATTCCATTGCCGAAGCGGAACGCGCCAATGGCCCCGCCTTGCAGCATGACATCAGCGTGCCGGTGCCGGTCATGGCCCGGTTCATCAACGAGGCATCCCCGGTTGTCGAGGCAACATTCCCCGGTACGGAAGTTGCCGCGTTCGGCCATATGGGAGATGGCAATGTCCACTTTCACGTCAAGGCGCCACCTGGGGCACAAGCACTGGACTGGATGCGGGACTATAGCGACAAGATAACGCCGCTGGTCCATGACCTTGTTATCGCAGCGGGCGGTTCGATTTCGGCAGAACATGGTATCGGACAAAACAAGCGCACGGAACTGGAACGACTGTCGTCCGACGCGCGCCTCTCCATGTTGCGCGCTATAAAAACCGCGATCGATCCCAAAAACATTATGAACCCCGGCAAACTCGTTCCCCTTGCGTCCGGCCAGTCAGGCTCTTAAAGCGCAAGTCAACTAATTCGGCCTCAACAGTAAATTTTCGGAGAAACTAACTATGGCGAGCACGCCGCAAGCACAACCACTGCCAATGTTCTACAAGGACCTGGTCCCGCTCAATTCCAACGAGCATGCAAAATGGAAAGTCAAAGGACTCGACAATGCATCCTTCATGCAGTCGCAACATGCCATTCCGATTACCACCGATGAATTCGCCAATGCCTCGCGCAATTATCCGATTGTATTTTCGGTCGGCGACAACAGCGTTCCGCTGATCCTCATGGGTCTGAACGAAGGCGTGAACACGTTCATGAACGATGAAGGCCATTTCAGTGAACCGGCTTATGTCCCGGCCTATGTTCGCCGCTATCCCTTCATGCTCGCAAAATTGCGCCCGGACGCTGAAGAGCTCTCGCTCTGTTTCGACCCGACCACCGACGCAATCGGCGATTATAAGGAAGGGGACGCGCTGTTCGACAAAGACAAACCAAGCGAAACCACGAAAAATATCCTGGATTTTTGCGAACAGTTTGAACAGGCTGGCCAGCGGACCGGCCAGTTCGTCCAGGAATTGGAAAAGATGGAGCTGTTGATGGATGGCGAAGTATCCATTCAGCAAACCGGCGTGGAAAAGCCGTTTGTCTATCGCGGATTCAAGATGGTCAACGAAGAGAAGTTGCGCGACATGCGCGGCGATGAGCTCCGCAAGATCAACCAGAATGGCATGCTGCCATTGATCTACGCTCACCTCTTCTCGCTTCAGCTGATGCGTGATGTTTTCGCAAGACAGGTTAGTGCCGGGAAAATGCCGCAAGTGACCGAAGCACCGTCCGTTCAAGTCTGACCACTTGACGGTCTCCCGCTTCTCCCGGGCCGGTTGAACCGGCCCGGAGGAAGTGAATAATTTTCCGGTCTTTGGTCTTGCAACTCGTCTGCTTAGCGCCCACATTATGGTTGTATGGGTCTGCATCCCCCGATCGGATCCATGCAGGCATTTCTTTGAAATGCCACCTCCCTGAACCTTGGCCACCTCGCCGATCCGGCGAGGTGGTTTTTTATTGGAATTCTTTCATTCCGCTGCTTCCAGCTGGTGACGGCCGGACAGTTGTTCGGCGAGCATCACGCAGCAATCGCCGATCAATCTCGCAATCGATTGCGCGGCGTCAGTCGGCTCGCGCAAACTTTCATCGAGATACAGGGACCGGTCGACTTCGAGTTGTAATGCATGAACATTGCGTTCGGGTTTGCCATGCCGCTGCAGAACATAGCCGCCGGAATAGGGGTGATTGGTCTGGACGCGATAGCCCTCCCCCCGGAAATGAACCGCCGCCAGTTCGGCATAGCGTGAATCGCAGCTGCGTCCGAAGCGATCACCAATAACAAACCCGATTTGGCTGCGATTCTCGTCGAACACCGATGGCATGCTGTGCAAATCCAAAAGGAGCGCACATCCGAAAACGGAGCGCATCTGTTCGAGAATATGCCCGACCTTCAGATGATAGGGCTCATGATCCTGCTCGATGCGGTCGACAACATGCTGATGTTGCCATTTTTCCCGCCACAGATTGCCCGCGCCGTGCAGACGCCTCGGCAATATGCCCAAACCTCCCCTTACCTTCTTGCTGATATGCGGTGTCTTTGCCGGATCCATCCCGGCCACCATATCCGGATCTATTTCGGCAGGACTGCGATTGAGATCCACCCATGCCCTCGGCTTTCGGGCGATGATCGCCGGAAATCCGGTAGCAATGGCAGATGCCGCCAGCCGATCTGCATAGCGATCTTCCAGTCGGAGCAATTGGGAGGCTGGCACATTTAGGTTGTCGATAAGCTCCGACGGATATTCCCGACCGGCATGGGGAACGCTGATCAGCACCGGAAATTCAAGCATCTCGATATTGGTCAGAGAATAAGCCGACGCCGTCGACAAATGTTTGCTCGAACCGGGACTAGCCATGTTCACTCTTCCAAAAACAAGGACCCGTCGCTGATAAAATCGCCGGTTTCGGGAAATTATTAACCGATTTGCACTTATATACCGGTCTCGGCATAATAGCCGGTCTGGATTCAGGCATATTCGGGAAGGCGCGACAAAATGATAAGAATTCTCCTCGCGGAAGATGAACAAGCAATGCGCGAGCATCTTACACGGGCTCTCGAGAAAGCCAACTACGAAGTCGTCGCTGTCGATCGCGGAACTGCGGCAGTTCCGTTGCTCGAATCGCAAAAATTCGATCTGCTTTTGACGGATATCGTCATGCCGGAAATGGATGGAATCGAACTGGCACAGCATTGTGCCTCGGTCTGCCCCACAACCCAGGTCATGTTCATTACAGGCTTTTCCGGCGTAACCTTACGCGCTGGACAATCGGTGCCGAAAGCCAAAATATTGTCGAAACCCTTCCATTTGCGGGATCTGGTTCTGGAGGTTGACCGGCTGTTCGAACCGGACAGTATCAGCGACCTGAATTAGCGCTTGCGCCAGCCGAGGCGGCTGGCTAGACGGCCTCCAGCGTGGGCGTATAGCTCAGTGGTAGAGCACTTCGTTGACATCGAAGGGGTCGGGAGTTCAACTCTCTCTACGCCCACCATTTCACGGGACATTGTAATTTTCAGGCGGCTAGCGCTGTCGACGTACCGGCGTCCTGGCTGGGCGGATGACCATACCAGCTTGTATAGGCGCGGGTGAAAGCACTCAATTCGCTATAGCCCAGTTTTGCGGCAATTTCGGAGAGGTTTCGCGTCCCCTCGAGAAAATAGAGATGGCAGGTATCCCGCCGGACCCGTTCCAGCAGCTGACGATAGGACAGGCCTTGGGCTACCAGTTTGCGCCGCAACGTCCGTTCCGCCATGCCGAATGTTATCGCTGCGGCATCCAGGCTGAGGCCGGATTTGTCGAGGAGATACAAGAGATATTCATAGGTCAGTTTCGCCAGATTCCCCCGTTCAAACCTGTTCCGGGTAAAATTCGTCCTTTGTCGGCCTGTAGCCGAAACGATCGCGGGATTGTGACGCGGCATCGGCTTGGTCATCGCCGAACGGTGATATTCGAGATAAGTGGATGGTCGATTGAAATGACAGGGAATAGGGTCGCCGTTCACGTTTCCTTCTGGAAACCCCCTGAACCCGTCCGGCCGGGGATGCCTGAAATGCACAGCTTTCACGGTATGGAAGCGGCCTTCCGCCAGAGATTCACCACAATGGTAGATGAGGGCAAAGACGATGTGAACCAGATCGGGCGAGACCGCCATATCCGTGTTCCACACCAGCCGGTCTCCCGAAGAGAGCGGCATGAGTTTTACGATCGGTTTGTCACCCCCCAGGCGTTGCTCCGCTACAAGCTGGATCAGCGCATCGCCAAAACTGGGCTGAAAAAAAGCGGCAAAGCCAAGGTCGGAAAACCCTTGCGGAACCATTTTCTTGCCGATCGCCGAATGGATATCCGTCCGGTGAAGTTCTTCCCGAGCCGCCACGCAGAGACTGGAGATCGAATCGTACCGCAATTGGTAGCCGGGATCTCGCAATTCCGATTCAGAACATTGCAGCGCGCTCAACAGTTTGGGCTTGCGGGCCTGAAGCGCATGACAGCTGAGAAAGGCACGATAAAGAAACTGGGCGGAAATCGTCAAACTGGTGGATATCGGATAGTCCATGCTGCGAAGCTAGGGGCCGCGATGCGATTATCTCAACTGGCTTTCGACCAAGATGTAAAATTAACGACGAAGGTGCCGGTTCTGGACCGATCTATCAATGAAAACAGCAGGTTCAGTAGCGGATGACCGACGCGCCCCAGGTAAATCCACCACCCATGGCCTCCAGGACCAGCAGATCGCCGGCTTTGATTCGACCATCACGCACTGCCGTATCCAGAGCCAGTGGAACCGATGCGGCAGATGTATTGGCGTGCAGATCGACGGTCTTGATCACTTTTTCGGGCGCAAGATTCAGCTTTTTGGCGGTTGCATCCAATATCCGGGCATTTGCCTGATGGGGAACGACCCAGTCAACATTGTCGATCGATTCGCCTGCTTCTTCCAATACTTCTTTCAGAACCGAAGCCAGGTTGACGACAGCGTGGCGAAAGACCTCTCGGCCTTTCATGCGCAGCTTGCCTACGGTCCCCGTTGTTCCGGCCCCGCCATCGACGTAAAGAAGCTGATTATGCGCTCCGTCGGCGTGCAAACGGGTCGCGAGGATGCCGTTTTCCCCGTGCTCGGCCGCCAGCACGATCGCGCCGGCGCCGTCACCGAAGAGGACACAGGTGCCGCGGTCTTCCCAGTCGAGTATCCGGCTGAACGTTTCCGCGCCGATTACCAGTGCATTTTGCGCACTGCCGACCCGGATCATGCTGTCCGCAACCGAAAGCGCGTAAAGGAACCCCGAACACACCGCAGCAACATCAAACGCAACGCAACCGTTGCATCCGAGCGCGTCCTGGACGATCGTTGCGGTTGCCGGGAATGTCTGGTCTGGGGTCGCGGTCGCGACAATGATCAGGTCAATATCCGCGCTCGTGAAACCGGCCGCCTGCATCGCCTTTTGGGCTGCTTCGATCGCCAGGCTGGATGTCGTCTCGTCATCTTCGGCAATATGGCGGAAACGGATGCCGGTACGCTCGACAATCCATTCATCGGTTGTGTCCACCCGCTGCGCGAGATCGGCATTGGAAACGCGCGTTCGAGGTAGGGCCGAACCGGTTCCCTTGATGACCGCACGCCTGGCAGAGACGACGCTCATTTCGCGACCTCTGTCACCGGTGCCGCTTCGCTGATTTTCGTCAAATCTTCACTGATGCGTTCCAAAATACTGTCCTCCACCAGCCGGGCGGCCACTTCGACGGCGTTGGCGACGCCTTTTGCATCTGCGCTGCCGTGGCTTTTTACGACAACACCGTTCAGACCCAGAAACACGGCGCCGTTATGATTGTTGGGATCGAGTTGGTCGCGCAGCATTTCCGTAGCCGGCCGGGATATCAGAAAGCCGATTTTGGAACGCAGACTGCTCAAAAAACTCCGTCTCAACAGATCGGTGACAAACCGAGCGGTTCCTTCCAGCGCCTTGAGCGCCACATTGCCGGAAAAACCGTCGGTCACGATCACATCAACCTCGCCGGTGGATATCTTGTCAGCTTCGGTAAATCCGAGAAAATTCATATGCAGGCCGGCAGCGCCTTTCAGCGTCGCAGCAGCTTCCTGAATGGTCCCGGTCCCTTTTGCTTCTTCGGTCCCGATGTTCAATAATTTCACCTTGGGCCGATCAAAACCGTGCATGATCCGGCTGTAAGCCGCGCCCATCACTGCGAATTGCACCAGGTTTCGGCTGTTGCATTCGGTGTTCGCGCCGAGGTCCAGCATCACCACATCGGTCTCTTTCATCGTCGGGAGCAGCGCCGACAGGGCTGGTCGATCGATACCTGGCATGGTGCGCAACGCCAGTTTGGCGATGGCCATTAGCGCGCCAGTATTGCCAGCACTCACCGCAGCGCTGACTTCTCCGGTTTTGACGGCATTGACAGCCATGCCCATCGATGTTGTTTTTGAACTGCGCAGCGCTTGCCCCGGCTTGTCATCACCCGACACAACGTCCGCTGCATGCAATATTTCGGATGCCGCGCTGAGGTTCGGATGATGCTTAAGCGCTTCTCTGATCTGCGCTTCATCACCGACGAAAAGAAACTGAAAACCGGCATGGCGGTGACGCGCGAGCGCGGCGCCCGCAACCATGACGCGCGGGCCTTCATCTCCGCCCATCGCATCAATCGCGATTCGCGGCCTCATTCCCACCAGTTATTCCCCTTGATTTCGCGTCAGAAGTCCAGAGACTAGCTGATTAAAGATCAGCGGCCAAGACTTCACGGCCATTATAATGGCCGCAGGCTCCGCACATATGGTGCGGGCGCTTCAATTCGCCGCAATTCGGGCATTCCTGATAGGCTTCGACTTTCAAAGCATCATGAGACCGGCGCATACCGCGTTTCGACGGTGTAGTTTTTCTTTTTGGTACAGCCATTGCTAAGCCTGTTCTCTAAATTTAATGTCAATTGCCTGCATCCAAGCTGAACAATCCAGTCTCCGTATTTTGGAGAATCATCTGGTTGGGGTTCAGCAGATGGCACGCGAAGGGGCGCGTATAATGAATTTCCTGTGCGTTGCAAGCATTGTGCTTCTATAGACGGCCTATAATTTTCACATATCCGGGGGACGAGATGATTTTACCGATAACATTGACCGTTGTGGGCGCTGCTGCGCTGATAAATATATGGCTGATGATCCGTGTGGGGCAAGTAAGGACAAGCGAGAAAGTCAGCATTGGCGATGGCGGCAACGAAAATGTCATCCGCCGCATGCGCGCGCACAGCAACTATATCGAAAGCGCGCCATTTGTCGTGCTTCTGGTCGCAGCGATCGAACTGGCCAGCATAACATCCCCCACCTGGCTCTGGATCGTCAGCGGCCTCTTTTTGCTCGGCCGGGTCGCACACGGGGTCGGCATGGATGACGGCAAACTTGGCAAAGGCCGGATGATTGGTACCATCGTCACGATGCTGACGCTGCTCGGGCTTGGCATTTATGCGATCTCCATCCCGTATCTGGGCTGAAATCGCTCAGCGCGCCGCCAAAACGTCATCCGCAACAAACGCATTGGTCTTGCGCTCATAGCCAAATTGGCTGGTCGGACCATGACCGGGGATGAAGGTCACGTCGTCGCCCAGCGGCCAGAGCTTTTGTGTGATCGCATTGATCAGGTCCTGATGATTGCCGCGCGGAAAATCGGTGCGCCCGATCGAGCCCTGGAAAATAACATCACCCACAACGGCCAGCTTTGACGGCTGATGATAGAAAATCACATGGCCTGGCGTGTGGCCG
>NZ_JBATHY010000222.1:0-2768 GCF_049667325.1 Parasphingorhabdus sp.
GGCTGGATGATCGCGACGACCTTCTCGCCCATATCCTCGTCCGGCGCACCGATGACCGCGGCATCGGCCACCTTGTCATGGCTGACGAGCAGATTTTCAATCTCCTGCGGGTAGATATTCACCCCGCCGGAAATAATCATGAAACTCTTGCGATCGGTCAGATAAAGAAAACCGTCCGCATCCACTTTCCCGACATCGCCCAGCGAGGTCCAGCCCTTGGCATGGGTCGCCGCCTTGGTTTTCTCCGGATCATTATGATAGACGAATTTTGAATCGCTTTCGAAATAGATCTGGCCTTCTTCGCCAACCGCCACTTCGTCGCCATTTTCATCGCAGATATGGATCTGGCAATTGACCGGCTGACCAACAGTGCCCTTGTGCGCCATCCAGCCTTCGCTGTTGCAAAAGACAAAGCCATTGCCTTCGGTTCCGGCATAATATTCGTTGAGCACCGGACCCCACCATTTGATCATCGCTTCCTTGATCGGAACCGGCACCGGCGCAGCGGCGTGCACCGCGCTCTTGATCGAAGACACGTCATATTTGGCGCGTATCTCTTCCGGCAATTTCAGCATCCGGACAAAATGGGTCGGGACAAATTGCCCGACATCGCAGCGATATTTCTCGATCAGCCGCAGCGCCGCTTCGGGGTCAAATTTCTCCATGATGACGCTGGTGCCACCCAGTGCCTGCACGGCGATGTTCCAGCGCAACGGCGCCGCATGATATAAAGGTGCGGGAGACAGATAGACGCAATCCTTGTGAAAGCCGAAAATCATCTCGGCAAGCGCCCCGAGGGCATTGCGCCCGGCAATGTCTTCGTCCTCTGGCAACGGTAGCCTTATCCCCTTGGGCGTGCCGGTTGTGCCCGACGAGTAGAGCATGTCGACGCCCGCCCGTTGATCGGCAATCGGGCTAGTCGGCATCGTCTCCAGTACAGCCTCCATGTTGCGCTCGTCTTCGGCACCGAAAACCAGTTGCGCGACGTCAGGATTCAAGGTCCGCACCTGATCGAGTACCGGCAGCATCTGCTTCGACCCGATCAGCATTTTCGCACCGGAATCTTTCAATATATAGCTGACTTCATCGGCGGTCAGGCGGCTGGAGATGGCGACCTGGATCAGGCCGGAGCGCTGCGATCCCCATGTCACGGGAAAAAATTGCGGATTGTTTTCCATGCAAATCGCAACCGTGTCACCAATCTGCAGGCCGCGAGATCGATAAAGTTGCGCTATCCGGTTGGAGCGCTCGTCGAGCTGGCCATAAGTGATGATTTCGCCGGATCCCGCCATGATAACGGCTGGCTTGTCGGGATTTTCCCGGGCGTGCAGATAGGGATGCATGGTTCGGCGCTCTCCAATTGGACGATCGCCTTATCTGGCGATTCGCAATTGCAGTACCATGGTTTAATCGTACAGTTAAATCAATCGATACTCACATCGACAGACGATAGACTGCGGCAATAGACCCTAATTCTCGACGTAGATATCCACCGGCACGGTCAGATCGGCGAATATCCGGCCGATCGGGGTCATGCTTGCCGCGCCCTGCTCGATTTCCTGCTCGAGCAGCGTCTGGTTCGCAGCGCCCCTGAGCAGCACCATCACCGTGCGCGCTTCACAAATCGCCGCTTTGGTCAGCGTCACCAGCGGCGTGTCACCACCTTCGGGAAGCAGTCCAACCGCCAGTTTTTCCGGAGAACCATCGAGCGCTTCTTCCATATCGGCGCTTTCCATGATTCCGGCAGTACTGCCGCCATCTCCCATGCCAAGCCAGACCAGATCGGCAGGCCATTTTGTGTCGCGCAACCGCGCATCGGCGGCGGCGCCGGCCATATGATAATCCTCGTGATCCGGCGCCAGAGGCAGCACCCGCGCACCGCGGGTCAGGAACAGTTGCGCCAGTTTTTTGACATGGCTGCGCGGATCGTCGAGCGGGATCAGAAGATCGTCGGTCGGGATGATCGTGACATATTTCCACTTGATCTGCTTTTCGGCCAGCGCCTCGAGCACCGGCATCGCCTCGTCACTGGCGGGCAAGGCCAGCAGGGCATCGCCGCGCGCATCGAGGGCGCTCTCGATGATGAACTGGATGTCTCCGGCGACCGCATCGACCATCTCCGCGGCGTCATCAAAATCCCACCATTCAAGCGTCGATTCCTCGTCTTCCGGCAAGTCATCCATATCCAAATTTTCCAATGCGTCTTCGAGTTTGCTCATCGCGATATCCAGATCTGTATCAAGTCACCCGCGCTTCTAATCGCTGCAGATATCAGCACAAGGGGAAATCCCGCTTTTAAAATTGTCCACTTTGGGCCAATTGGGGGCCGAAAAGGCGATAATCATATGACCGACAGCTATATTCTTACGTTCACGGCAGAAGACCGGGTCGGTCTGGTGGCGGCGGTAACCGGATTTCTGGCGGAACATGACGGCTTCATTCTCGACAGCCAGCAATATGCCGATCTCGAGCAGGAACGCTTTTTCATGCGGGTTGAATTCAAGGGCGCGGGCGAGAAGTTTCCGGCGAGCCTCGATGCCCTGACCAGGAAATTTGCGGCGATCGGCAAGCAATATGCACTCGACTGGACCCTCGTCAGCGGCGCGGAAAAGCCCAATATCGTTATCGCGGTTTCGAAGGGCAGCCATTGTCTCAATGATTTACTGCACCGCTGGAAGACCGGCGGATTACCGGTCAATATTGTCGGCGTGGTCAGCAATCATCAAAGCCTGCGCGACCTGAGCGAATGGCATGATGTCCCGTTCCAC
>NZ_JBATHY010000223.1:0-4650 GCF_049667325.1 Parasphingorhabdus sp.
CGCTCCTCGCCGCCGAGCTGCAGGCGTTCCGGGTTGGCGGCAATCTGGCGGACCATCTCGGGCGAAAGATAGCGGTCAAAAGCGGTGTGGATATAGGCTCTCTGCCGCTCCTCCTGCCGGAAACTCAGCAGCGTCTGCACCGCGTAAACCAGGATCAGCGCGATGATCGGCCAGGTCGGATCGAGCAGATAGTGCATTTGGTCAAAGGCCAGCCAGCTGCCGCCGGCAACCGCCAGAGTGGCGACCGTCCCGATCGCGGCTCCGATCATCGCGCCTGCGCCCGGCAGCAAAAGCGCGAGCCCGCCGCCGAGCAACAGGATCAGGAAAAATTCCATCCCCGGCGCCCAGTCGGGGCGGGTCAGAAACTCGCCGAGGATCATCTGTTCTGCGGCCTGAGCGTGAACGGTTACCCCCGGTTCATTCTCGGCCAGCGGGGTTGAAACCAGATCGCGCAGCCCGGTCGCGCTGGCTCCGATGAAGACGATCTGACCCTCCACAGCCGCGCCGATCTCCTCTTGCGACATAGCATCGGACAGCAGCTTCCACGCCGGGATGGTGCGCCGCGGTGCCGGCTCGCTGAAATGCATCCACAATTCGCCGGCGGCGGTGGTCGGTACTTCGAAATCTCCGACCCTCAGATTCACGATTGCTCCGGGCGCGCCAGCGGTTTCGCCGCTGCCATCGCTGGTCTTGGCCAATATCGAGCCCGCCTGTTGCGCCACCCGCAGGGCTTCCAGCGAGAGCGAGGGCACCAGCTTGTCCTTGTGGAGAAAAACCAGCGGTGCTCTGCGCAATATCCCGTCGGCATCGCCGACAATGCTCAGCGAACCCAGTCCGGCGGAGGCCTGTCTGAGTTGCGGTAGCGACTGAATCGCCCCTCGATATTGCTCGACCGTTCCGCTTGGCGGCGATCCCAGCACCGCCATGCCCGATGGCAGTTCGATTGGCTCGCCGCGGTCATCTCGCAACAGGAAGAACCCACTGACCACCGGTGCCAGGGCGAAACTGTCGGCCAGCACATCGTCATTGTCGGGCAGACCCGAAAGCGAGCCCACCAGATCCGCATTGCCCTCCTGTTTCGCCAAGCGCGCGGCAATCTGTTGGGGCGATGTCCGGTCCGGTTCGGAAAAAACAATATCAAAGGCAATCGCTGCCGCGCCGGCGTCGGACAGCTTCTGGGTCAGCCGTGCGATCTCGGTCCGCGACCATGGCCATTGGCCCAGCCGTTCGACCGATTCCTCGTCAATGTCGATGATCCGCACGCCCGCGTCCTGATAAGCGCGCGGCGCGGCGTTCTGATAGCTGTCAAAGACCATCAACCCGAGCCGGTCGAACCCGGGAAGCGCCGAAAACTGGAGCGCAGCGATGGCAAAAACCACCAGCAATCCCGTGATGATCGGGCCGGTTTTCAGCAATGCCAGCCACCGGCCG
This sequence comes from Parasphingorhabdus sp., assembly GCF_049667325.1. Classification (GTDB taxonomy): domain Bacteria; phylum Pseudomonadota; class Alphaproteobacteria; order Sphingomonadales; family Sphingomonadaceae; genus Parasphingorhabdus. The sequence continues at coordinate 1,432 of NZ_JBATHY010000223.1, forward strand.
AGCGATTCCCTCAAATTTCTGATCCCCGATACCATGGCACGCTGATTGCCCCAGTCGTCGCGAAACTGCAAGTTGCCAAGACCGCGAGGGCGGCGGGTGCTGCGCCACGATATGCTGTTGCGCGCATGGCGGGGATTAGTGCAGCGCGACACACTCCGTAAATTTCCCTATTTCAGAGACGCTGTAAATTCCCCATTGATCACTCTTTCAGCCTGATCCTGACGATCAGAGGAGATGATGGTGTCCAATTCTGACTTAACAGCAACCGCCGCGCGCATCCGTGTCTGGGACGCACCGTTGCGGCTTTTTCACTGGCTTCTCGTCATCGCGATCGCCGTCGCGTTTCTTTCAGCCGAAGAGGAAAGCCCACTCAACAAATGGCACATCATCTCGGGCTGGGTAGCAGCGATCCTGATTGCATTTCGTCTCATATGGGGCTTCGCCGGCGGAGAATATGCGCGTTTTTCCGGGATGTGGAAAGGCGGCGGCCTTGGGCATCATATCAGCGAATTGTTGCGTTTTAAGCCAGCGGCGGCGGTCGGTCACAACCCCCTGGGCTGGATATCTGCCTTGCTGCTTATCGCTGTCAGCATAGTCACGATCTGGACTGGCGCATTGATCGTCACCAGCGGAGGAGAAGCGGGTGAAGATCTGCACGAGATCATCGGCTGGAGCCTCCTTGGATTGGTTGTCATACATATCGTGGCTGTTTTCGTCATGTCTCTCATGACCCGGGACAATCTGGTGCGGGCCATGATAACCGGTTACAAACGTGCCGGACGGCATGCCGGTGTCAGCAACGCACAAAAGCCGTCGCTTTTCTCGTATCTGGTCGGCTTTGCCACCATCGCCGCTGCCATTTTCGGTATCTTGACGATCGATCCCCAGGCGTTTGTTCCGCGCTCGACGGAATCGGCCGAGCATGGCCAAAATCAGACAGGCTATGGGCAGCGCGATGTTGAACATGACGAGATTGATCACCAAATCGATGACGAGTGATCTGAACATCAAGGAAAGGAGTTCTTTATGAGCTATTATATGGCGGCGACATTGAAGACGTCTTTTGACCAAGCCATCGAGCGCACCGAAGCTGCGCTCAAAACCGAGGGATTTGGGGTTCTCACGCGCGTCGATGTGCAGGAGACTTTGAAATCTAAAATCGACGTCGATTTTCGGCCTTATACGATCCTTGGTGCCTGCAATCCAACCTTGGCACATGAGGCATTGCAACTCGAAGACAAGGTCGGGACGATGCTTCCCTGCAATCTGGTGGTCCAGCAAAAGGGAGATGGCAAAGTTGAAGTGGCCGCCATCAACCCGGTTGCATCGATGCAGGCTATCGAAAATCCGCAGCTTAAAAAAGCCGCTGCCGCCGTTCAGGACAAGCTGTCACGGGTGATTGATTCACTGGGTTCCTAGGCCGCTAGATTTTTCATCCATAATATCCGCGGTTTATTGGGAAAATCTACCCCAATGCCACGCCCTCGATCGTGATCCGGTTGAGATAGCGCCGGTGGCCCTGATAGTCGTTCAGCGCATAATGCCAGGTCGACCGGTTGTCCCACATCGCGAGGTCGCCGGCATGCCATTGGTGGCGGTAGTGGAAGCGGTCCTCCATGATATGGCCGTATAGCTGTTGCAGCAGCGCCTGGCCCTCTGCCGGATCCATATCGACAATTTCGAGGGTGAAGCCGGGATTGACATAAAGGCCTTTTACACCGCTTTCGGGATGGGGCAGCACCACGGGATGGACCGCAGTCTGTCCGGCCTGATCGGCGTTGGTATAGCGACCTTCAAAGCCTTTGCGATATTCGCTTTCCTCGCCAAAGATATGGGCATTGCCGTGCCGTGCTTTCAAGTTTTTGATCTGGGCTTTCATGTCATCTTCGAGCGCTTCATAGGCCGCTGCCATCCCGGCAAATAGCGTATCACCGCCGCTTGGCGGTATTTCCAGCGCATAGAGGATCGATCCCATAGCCGGTGCTTCATCATAGCTGTGGTCGGTGTGCCAGCCGCCGCCGATATTGAGCTGCTGGTCAGGCTCCTTGAGCACTTCGGCAATTTCGGGATAGCCTTCACGGCGCTTGAAGAAGCGGTTGAAGTCGATCGGGCCCCAGCGCCGGGCAAAGGCAATATGCTCTTCCGGCGTCAGCTGCTGCTCGCGGAAGAACAGCGCGCCATGGTCGCGAAAGGCGGCGCGGATTTTGGTGAACTGTTCGTCCGACAGCTTGGTGACATCGACATCCTCGACAATCGCGCCCACCGCGTCGCTGGCTTTCGTGATTTGCATTCCACCCTCCGGATTTTGTGATAGTGTAGCAGCCAATTCGAAAATTAGGAGTCTTGCCATGACCGACCAGAACCGCACGCCATCGCTCAATCGCCGTCAATTGCTGGCCGCCACAGCCGTAACCGGCGTCGCGCTTTCAGCAGGGCCGGCAACGGCTGCCGCCGACGACAAGCCGGACCTGACCGGAAAATCGGTGCTGATCACCGGCTGTTCGTCCGGTTTCGGCTTTCTGGGCGCGCTCTATTACCAGACGTTGGGCGCCAGAGTTTTCGCCACGATGCGCAATTTGCCGCGCCAGGAGGCCGGGGAACTGGAAGGCCAGTCAATGGCCGAAGGGCCGGGCTTTGACATTCTCGAACTCGACGTCTTGTCTGATGAGTCGGTGAATAATGCGGTTGCGGAGGCCGAGCGTCTGAACGGCGGCGCGCTCGATGTGGTGATCAACAATGCCGGGATCGGCACCGGCGCTCCGGTCGAGCTGCAGGACATGGCAGCGATGCAGTTGCTGTTCGACACCAATGTCATGGGCTATCAAAGGGTGGCACGGGCCGCGCTGCCGGCGATGCGGGCGAAGAAATCGGGGCTGATCGTCAATGTCTCCTCCCAATTGGGGCGCGTGATGGTGCCCGGCATGGGTCTTTACAGCTCGACCAAATTTGCGGTCGAATCGATGAGCGAGCAAATGGCTTACGAGCTGGTCCCGCACGGCATTGATGTCACCATTGTGCAGCCCGGCGGCTTTCCCACCAAGATCTGGGAAAATGGCAATCAATATACCGCGCCGATGCTCGAGCGCGCGAGTGCCGAGCGCAAGGCCGCCTATCCGGCACTGGTCGCGGGCGCGTTGCGCAATGGCGGCGGTTCGACCGATCCGCTGGATGTGCCGCGCGCGATCGCCCAGACGATTGCTCTGTCGCCGGGCACACGGC
>NZ_JBATHY010000224.1:0-1855 GCF_049667325.1 Parasphingorhabdus sp.
CGCGGTGGAATATACGTCCGAGCTCGAAGAGGTTGATTTCGAAAAACATGTCGACAAGGTGCATGAACCCGCGCCCAATGTGATGGATCAATGGGGCATTGGTACCGGAGGACCGCAGACCATGCCGAAAGCGGACGCCGATCCCTGCTTGTTCCAACCGGCGGAGGTCTGATCCTATGGCTCTTTTTGAGTATTTCCCCAATTATATCTGGAACCTATCGGTAGCCATTGCGATGGAAAGCGGCGGACAGATCGGCGAGATCATCGACATGTGCCAGCCGATCAAGGATGCGGCCGACAGCGGCGCGGATGCCGGCACACCGCAATTCATGAAGCAGTGGGCAGCAATGGGCGACAAATTGCTCGAACTGGCCGCTGAAGACGAAGCGAAAGGCCGCAATTTCTCAGCGTCGAACAAGCTGGAACGCGCATCACTTTATCTCGTCACGGCGGAACGGATGCAGGGGCATGGACATCCGGGCCGCACCGAGACATTCGCCAAAGCGCGCGATGCCTTTGATCGTTCGACCGCACTCGGCAAACTCAATCGCGAGCGGGTGGAAATTCCGCTCGAAACGGGCACCATGCCTGCGCTCTGGACCCGTGCTCCGGGCGAAGGGCGTAAGCCAGCCGTAGTGTTCTGCAACGGTCTCGACAGCAACAAGGAGCTTCTCTACTGGACGCGGCTGCCCGAAGAACTGGCGCGGCGCGGTATTTCAACGCTGTGCGTTGACCAGCCCGGTTCTGGCGAAGCGCTGAGGTTGCAAGGACTACCGGTCGATCCGCACAGTGAAAGCTGGGCCTCGAAAGCCGTCGATTGGCTAGAAACACAGGACAATGTCGATGCGTCAAAAATCGGTATGACAGGTATTTCGCTCGGCGGACATTTCGCGCCGCGTGCCGTTGCTTATGAGCCGCGTTTCGCCAGTGGTGCCGTATGGGGTGCCAATCACAACTGGCGCGAAGTGCAGGACAAACGCATGGAGCGCGAAGGGCAGAATCCCGTGCCCCATTATTGGGCGCATGTGCATTGGGCATTCGGTGCGAATAGTCAGGAAGATTTCCTCCAGAAATCGGACGATATGAACCTCAATGGCCATATGGACCGGATCAATGTCCCCTTCCTTGTCACCCATGGTGCCAATGACCGTCAGATCAGCGTCAATTATGCCGATGACCTCTACGATCAACTGGTTAACTCGCCGCGCCGCGAAAAGGTGATCTTCACCGCTCGCGAGGGCGGGGTTGAACATGTCGGAGCAGATAATATGGCCTATGGACGGGATCTTCTTTCCGACTGGTTTGCCGAAACGTTGGGCGGGAATGCCGGGTGAATTACATAACCGAAGCTCAAGTCCCGACCAACAATGCAAAAAGATATGCCACACAGCTCGGCAAACATTGGGCGCACAATCTCACTGTAGAAGAAAAGGGCGAGGCTTTTCTAATCACTTTTCCAAAAGATGCGCGCGGGGCGGACTGGCCCGGCGATGCGGTAGTGACTCTGGAACCGGCGGACGGCGGCTTGCTTTGCCACATCAAGGCGTCGGCGGAAGGCCAGCGCGATGGTTTGAAGGGCGCAGTTGAGAGGCATGTTGACCGCTTTGCTTTTCGCGAAGCGCCGCTGACTTATAAGTGGCAGGATAGCGAAGACTAAATAACTGACCCCATGAAGAGGGTTGCGAAAACCGGAGGGATGCAAGCATGACGGACACAGGTGTTGCAAACACAGCGCCCCAGGCTGGCACGCGGCAGGGTATCATCATATTAGCGGCATCGGTCATGCCGATCATGGCGATCATTTCTTTGGTCCCGGTTTTACCATTGCTAATGCGCGAATTCGGTCCCGTTGCGG
>NZ_JBATHY010000225.1:0-2066 GCF_049667325.1 Parasphingorhabdus sp.
GCGGATTGCCGAGTGCACCCAAAGGGCAGGGCGTCCATCCGATCAAGGATTTCTACCTGACCAACAGCATCGCCCGCGCCAGCGCAACGATGCAGCGCTGCTCCGCAGAATTGCTGCACGCCGATGACGAGATGATGGAGGCGGCGGAATGATGAGTACTAGACTGCCGTTCGTCCTGAGCCTGTCGAAGGACAGCCTGCGCGCGCACCGTTCATACTTCGACAAGCTCAGCACGAACGGTGTAACTGAGGTGTCGGCATGACCGAATTTCTCCAATCCACCTTCCTGGGTGCCGAGTTCGGCTGGCTTGTCGCCACACTCGCGCTGATCCTGCTGATCGCGCTGCCGCTGATGCTAGCCGTCGCGATGATCATCTATGTCGACCGCAAAATCTGGGCGGCGATGGCGTTGCGGCGCGGGCCTAACGTAGTAGGGCCGTTCGGTTTGCTGCAAAGCTTTGCCGATGGTCTCAAGGTGTTCCTGCAGGAAACCATCATCCCGTCGGGCGCCAACAAGGGCCTGTTCCTGCTCGCGCCGATTATCACCTTCACCGTGGCCTTGCTCGCATGGGCGGTGATCCCGTTTGGCGAAGACATGGTGCTGGCCAATATCAATATCGGACTGCTCTACATTCTCGCAATCAGTTCGCTGGGCGTTTACGGGGTGGTGATTGCCGGTTGGGCGAGTAACTCCAAATATCCTTTTTTCTCGGCCATGCGCGCCGCCGCGCAGATGATCAGCTACGAAGTCTCGATCGGCTTCATTCTTATCTCGGTGGTGCTGTTTGCCGGAACGTTCAATCTTACCGATATCGTGCTGTCGCAAGAAGGGCATATTTTCGGAATGGTCAGTGCTTATGGCCTGAATCCGCTGCTGTTCCCGATCGCGGTGGTGTTCCTGATCGCCTCGATGGCGGAAACCGCAAGGCATCCGTTTGACCTGACCGAAGCGGAAAGCGAATTGGTTGCGGGCTATCAGACCGAATATAGTTCCATGTCCTTCGCTTTGTTCTGGCTTGGCGAATATGCCAATATCCTGTTGATGTGCGCGCTCAATGTCATCCTGTTCTGGGGTGGCTGGCTGCCGCCGCTGGATGTCGACTGGATCCCGTGGTTCGATATCCCGGGCATCATCTGGCTGTTCGGAAAAATGTTCTTTTTCTTCTTCATCTTCAGCTGGGTGATGGCGACCGTGCCACGCTACCGCTATGACCAGCTGATGCGTCTGGGCTGGAAAATATTCCTGCCGCTGAGCCTGCTGTGGGTGGTGCTGGTGAGTGGCTATGTGATGATTGACAAGTTTGGATTGCCGCTATGAGTATCGCACAACATATCAAAGCCTTCACCCTTTGGGAATTTCTCGGCGCGCATATGCTGACGCTGAAATATTTCTTCAAGGCGAAGAAGACGATCAACTATCCCTACGAGAAAAACCCGATTTCGCCGCGGTTCCGGGGCGAGCATGCGCTACGCCGCTATGCCAATGGCGAGGAACGCTGCATTGCTTGCAAGCTGTGCGAAGCGGTCTGCCCGGCACAGGCGATCACGATCGAGGCCGAGCCACGCGAAGACGGTTCGCGCCGGACCACCCGCTATGACATTGACATGACCAAGTGCATTTATTGCGGTTTTTGTCAGGAAGCCTGCCCGGTCGATGCGATCGTCGAGGGACCGAATTTCGAATATGCGACCGAGACGCGCGAAGAGCTGATTTACGACAAATCGAAACTGCTGGAAAATGGCGACAAATGGGAGCGGGCAATCGCGGCAAACCTTGCCGCCGATGCGCCTTATCGGTAGTGGTCGCGCGAGAATCAGATATGTCGCAGCGCGAGGAAAAAACCGTTAGCCCTGAGCCTGTCGAAGGGCGCTTCTCGTCGAGAGGTGCTTCGACAAGCTCAGCACAAACGGAGTGGGGGAAGACAGGGGCCTAATGCAAATATTCGCTTTCTATCTGTTCGCATCGATCGTGCTTGCCAGCGGTGCTTTCTGCATCTTTGCGCGCAATCCGGTGCACAGTGTCTTGTGGCTGATCCTGGCCTTTTTCAACGCGGCTGGCCTGATGGT
>NZ_JBATHY010000226.1:0-5039 GCF_049667325.1 Parasphingorhabdus sp.
CGAACACGCATGACATTAGGGTCCCCGGACAGGGCTAATACGAGTGTAAAATTAAGACGAACCGAGTTTCTGAACGCAGTATTCATTCACCATTCAGCGAATTCATTCGCTCGTTAAACTAGGGTTCATGAAATTCCTGTGCTTTTAGCTGGGCGGTTAGAACGGATATACTGTTTTCGCCGGAGTCGCGACAACGGGTGCAGCAATCACCGCACCCCTGCTCGCGCCCTCACTCCCACCAGTAAGCCGCGCGTTTCCTGCTCCCCGTCACCACCTCGTTCATCGTCAGCGGATCGTATATCCGCCCGTTGAGCATCACGCGGTGGATTTTGTCGCTGTTTCGGATGTCCTGCGTCGGATCGGCGTCGAGGACCAGCAGGTCGGCAAGCTTGCCGGCCTCCAGCGACCCGATGTCGGCATCCATGCCCAGCGACTTTGCGGAATCGATGGTCCCGGTGGCGAGCGCTTCCAGCGGACTCATGCCGCCCCTTACGAACGACCAGAGTTCCCAGTGGCTGCCGATGCCGGCTTGCTGACCGTGCGCCCCGATCGATACCTTGACGCCGGCATCGGCCAGCTTCTTGGCCTCGCGGGCATTGTCATCGTCGACGAAATTGCTCTCCGGCGCGGTGGTCCGGCGCGCCGTAGCGGCGTTCAATATGTTCGGCGGCGTGTGGACAAGCAGCGGATTTTCCCAGACATTGGTGGCCTGCCGCCAATAGGGATCGCCGGCCAATCCGCCATAGCTGACCACCAGAGTCGGGGTATAATTGGTCTGCGACTGCGAAAACATCTGAACGACATCATCGTAGAAAATCTCGAGCGGGATATTATGCTCGAGCGTCGAATTGCCGTCGGCGACCAGCGCCATGTCCATGCCGAAAAGCGAGCCGCCCTCGGCGACAACCAGCATATTTTCCTGACGCGCGGCCTCGACCACCTGTTGCCGCTGCTCGCGGCGTGGCTGGTTGTAATTCTTGACGCTGTTGCCGCCCTGCGCCTTGAGCCTGCGGACATGGGCCAGTGCATCATCGAGATTGTTGATCTCGGCATAGACGCTGGCCGCTTTCGCGCCGTAAACAATTTCACCGGTCGAGAAAATGCGGGGGCCGAGGATCATCCCGGCGCGCTGCATTTCGCCAGCGACAAAAATCTCGCTGGCGCGGCTCGACGGATCGTGGATCGTAGTCGTGCCGAGCGCGAGATTTTGCAGCAGCGACCAGTTTTGCTGCGGCACGATCTCGTCGCTGCCCTGCGGGCCATGGGCATGGGCGTCGATCAGGCCGGGGATGATGGTCTTGCCGGTGACATCTACGGTCGTTGCGCCTGCGGGGATGCTGACCGCGTCCCGAGCGCCGACCGCAGCAATGCGGTTGCCCTGGATGACGATTACACCATCTTCGATGATGCCACCGTCGCTTTCAGCCATGGTGACAATCCGCGCGCCGGTGAGCGCCACGGTGCCGGACGGTTTGTCCGCCGCTATCGTTCGTTCCAGCGACAGGCCGCTGGTCTGTGGCTGATATTTCGGCGCATCTTTTGTCGCCGGCGCAGCGGGAAACAACCGGTTGGTCTGCTCCGAATAGACCGTCGACCCGAGGCTCCAGTGCAATTGCTTTCCGTCTTGTGACCAATGGATATAATCGGCGCCGCTGGCGCTGACCCGGGTCACCGGAAGCGACTTGCTGGTCGGGCTGACATCGACCGCCTGCGTGCCTGGCATCAGCGGCATGACATAGGCTTCGTAGCTCTGGCGGAAAGCGACATGTTGCCCGTCGGGCGATACGACATAATCGTTGGTCAGCTCGCCCGAAGCATGGGTCCGCTTGGCTTCGCCGCTCATGTCGGTGCTGATAAGGATCCGCTTGTCCTCGTCATTATCGACCATGAATATCCGGTCGCTTGTCGCGCCATATTGCGGGCTGGCCGCGCCTTTCGATACGCGCACCGGCGCGCCGCCTGAAACAGCGACCCGGTAGACACCGTCGTCTACCGACCATTTTGGAGACGTAAGATAGCCGCCGCCCTGCATTTCAAAGGCGATGGTTTGACCATCCGGAGAAAATTGCGGCCGGGCATAATGGCCGGGACGATTGGTAATCGTGCGCGGCGATCCGCCGCCTGACGCGACGGTTTTGATCTGGCCCAGTCCCGCGTCGGTCCAGCCAACAAACACAATCGATCGGCCATCGCGTGACCATGACGGGAATAGCTCGAGCTCGGCACCGGCATTGGTCAGGCGTTTGGCCGAGCCGCCCGCCGTGGGTTTGATGTACAGCTTGCCGAGGCTTTCGAACACAACCTGTCGGCCATCAGGCGACACGGATGCAAAACGCGGCATTCTGGCTGCAAAGCTGTCAGGCGCGACCGCAATTTGGGGATGCGGCGCATTGGCAACGCCGCGGGTGTCGCTGACCTGAAACGGGATGATCGACGAACCACCGCCGTCAGAGGCAACACGGCGGACCTTGCCACCGGCCCAGAACACGATTTCCTTGCTGTCGGGAGTCCAGTCCATATTCGGATAGACGCCGGTGACCGCCCAGGTTTCCTGCACGTCCTGATCGAGATCAGCATAGACTTTCTGTTCGATCCCGGATTCCAGGTCCTTCACATAGAGTTTCGATCGGGTCATCTCGCGGCGGACAAAGGCAATTTTCTTGCCGTCGGGCGAAGGACTCGGGCGCACCGATCCGCCAAGACCGGAGACGGCCGTGGTAACCTCGCCGGTTTCCAGGTCATATTTTTCAATGTTGAACAGGTCGCTATTGCTGTCCTGGGCATAGATGAAGGTCCCGCCCGGGGTGATGTTCTTGGTGTAGTAGACCGCCTTGCCATCCGCCGCATATATCGGTTCGCCCAATTCCTTCTGGTGCTTGTCGCTGGGCTTCTTGACCAGTTGCACCCCGCCTCCGCCTGAAACATGATATATCCAGATCTCTCCCGTGCCGAGCGAACGCGATGTGGTGAAATGCTTTTTCGCGACGATATAGCGGCCGTCGGGACTCCAGCTTGGCTGATTGAGCAGCCGGAATTCTTCCTTGGTAACCTGTCTCTTGTCGCTGCCGTCGCGGTTCATGATCCAGATATTGTCGCCGCCGCCGCGATCGGAGGTAAAGGCTATTCTTTTCCCGTCGGGGGAAAAACGGGGCTGTACTTCCCAGGCGAGGCCTTCTGCAATCCGCACCGGCTTGCCACCGGCGATCGGCATGGTGTAAATGTCGCCAAGCAGCGCGAACACGATGCTCTGGCCATCAGGACTGACATCGACATCGATCCAGCTGCCTTCGTCTACATTGATAGCGACCTGCTTGATCGTCGCACCCTTGGGGGCGTTGACGTCCCATTTTTCCTTTGCAGATTCTTCAGCGCTGTCTTGCGCTTGTGCCGCTCCTGAGAAAAGCAATGCCGCGATAACCGAAACCAGACTATATTTCATAATATTCCCCGAACCCTGAATCCACTCTTGTCCGAACTCTATTCCAGTTTTCAACCGGAAGGAACAGCGAACAGTGTATCTTTACGCCCTGTAACCAAAATGCCGGTGATAGCTTTCGACAACCTCTGCCAATGTCGACAATGCGAGTGTCGCAGGATCGCGTGTCGAGGGGATCAGCCCAATCGGAGCGGACATTCTTGCCAGCTCTGCTTTCGAAACGCCGAACTCTTCGAGATAGGCCTGCCTAAGCGCATGGGTTTTGCGGCTGCCCATGGCGCCGACGTAGAAAGCGGAAGAGGACAGGGCCTGCTTCATCAGAAGGGCCTCCCAGTCGTGATCGTGAAAATAGAAGATGCAGGCGGTCCACGGATCCGGGTTCAGAAAACTGTTTGCCTCGGGCGTTTTCAGCAGATTAACAGTGCTTGCAAGACCTTTAACCTGATCGACGACCACGGGATCTGGCGACAATACAGCACAATCGATGCCATAGCTCACAGAGAGCCGCACGAGACTTTCGACCGACGGTCCGTGCCCGATAATAATCATTCTGGCGGCCGGAATATGATGGACCTGAATCTCCGGACCTTCTCGCTCTACCGAAGCCTTGTGTGATATTTGCGTTTCACAGCGTATATCAGCGCTTTTGCTATCGAGAATGATCGTCAGCGGGTCGCGCTTTATGATCCGGTCAAAAATATCGTCAATGATCGAGCCATCCGCTATCGGCGTGAACAGCAAGTCGATGCTGCCGCCGCAGGGCAAGCGTATATCGAGATAGGGAGAGCCGGCACCAAATCTGACCTCCCGCGGCTCCCCGCTTTTGATCACATCCAGAGCTTCGGACACCACTGCCACCTCCACGCAGCCCCCAGAAAAAGAACCCGAGAAGGATCCGTCTTCACCAATAGCCATATGCGTACCCGGATTACGCGTCGACGCGCCGGTGACAGCGGTCAACGTCACGAGAGCCGTTTTCAGACCCGCGTCTGATTTTGATTTCAGAAAGCTGAAGATCGGCCAAATATTGTTCAAAAGTGATTGTCCCGCCGCTTGCCGGAATGTGGATAACGCGCATATCCATGCCTTAAACAGATAAGCGGGGCAATCTCCATAGGGCGAAAATGAAGTATCTGATCGTCGAGCGAAGCAGATTCCCCAATTTCAACGGCGCAAAGCTCGGCTCCTGTAGAATTTGAACAAAAAAAACCCGCGCAAGGCGGGGTAATTTATTGGTTGCGGGAGTAGGATTTGAACCTACGACCTTCAGGTTATGAGCGCTGCAAAATATTCTACTAACTAGTTCTTTTTATTACGCTATTTCCCGCATTTGCACCGCGTTCACTTGACTGCGGGCAGCTATTGATCCTGTGTGTCTACGCAGGTTTTCGCAGCGATCCTCATCCTCTTGCTTACTATATGCTTACAGTAAGCGCTGCGATGACCCCACTGGTAACAGAAGGGAATGGCATGACTAAACTGACAAAGAGCAAAATCGATGGATTGGAGATCAAGTCGAAGGACTATTTTATCTGGGATAGCGACCTTCCTGGTTTTGGTATTCGCGTATTTCCATCCGGCCGAAAGAAATTCGTTCTACAAT
>NZ_JBATHY010000227.1:0-20936 GCF_049667325.1 Parasphingorhabdus sp.
CTCGCGCCGTTGGCAAGCAGATTGGGGAAGAGTCCGGGCATGACCTCCGGTTCTTCATCCTCGCCATTATATGTCGGTTTGAAATCGACCGTGCCTTCGTCGAGGCCGTGCATCAGCTCGATTGCCGTGCGTGTCATCCGGGCCTCGGTATACCGATAGGCCGCGGCATTATCGCCGTCGATATTGCCGAAATTCCCCTGCCCGTCGACCAGCGGATAGCGCAGCGAGAACGTCTGGGCGAGGCGGACCATCGCGTCGTAGACAGACTGATCGCCGTGCGGGTGATACTTACCGATGACATCGCCGACCACACGGGCGCATTTCTTGTAACCCTGCGACGGATCGAGCTTCAGCATCCTCATCGCCCATAGCAGGCGGCGGTGCACGGGTTTCAAACCATCCCGCAGATCCGGTAACGACCGGGCGGTGATCGTCGACATCGCATAAATCAAATAGCGTTCGGAAAGCGCCGCATCAAACGGGGCTTCTACTATCGCGTCAAATTCATCTTCGGGAGCCGCTTCGGGCGCATCGGTTACATCACTCATGACGGAGGCGATAGCAGGGTGGATTCAGGGTTGGTAGGGGGAAAGTAGCGGAATGTTGATCGAGATGTATCTTCGTTAAACGATTTTACCTCACAGGCCGCTCGCTGCGATAATAGAGAAACGCAAACCATAAAGCGACCGCGCCGAGAAGATGCCAGACCGCATGTCCCTGCCACAAACTAGCCGGACTACAAAGCTGGCCGCGCTGGTCCAGATTCCAGATTGTGAAGGCGACGATATTGGCGATAAGACCAGCGACATAATAGCCGATCCGGACCTGCGGACGCAGGGGTCTTGCAAATATAAGCTCTAGGATAATCGCGGCCAGCAGGATGACCGCGAAGAGCCAGCGGCGGACTTCGGGCAGCGCATAAAGGATCGCGACCAGAACCACGCAAAGCAGAGCATAATAGACCATCGCGCGCCGATCGGCGATGCCCCGCCATTTCGCGATCGCATAGATCAGGAAAAATCCACTGACCAGATACATGCCCAGCACATCGAAAAACTGCCCCCATAAGGTGAGCGTCGCGTGAAGAAGAACCGATCCAACCCCGGTAACGATTGTGGCCACCCCCAATATGCTGGCCGCCTGTGGCGGGAAAGCCGATATCCAGTCACGTGACCGGGCCAGCAGTATCATGAGAAAACCGGTAAATACAAAGCCGAACGATGAAAAGCTGTTGGCCGGCTGCAACAGAAACGCGCCGGTTCTGGGCATTTCGCAGAAACATCTGGTTTCGGTGCACGTCGCCGGGGCGAAACGCGACCAGTCGGGACCGAAAAACATCAGCAAACCAACCGTAATTGTTGCCAAAGCAACGGTCAGCGCAAAAGCCGCGAACAACTTGCCGGAAATATGGGTCATCGTTTCAGCCATTTTTCCGGCAAGTCCAAAGCTTCCCGTTCATTATCCCAGATCATACCCATGATCCACCAGCGCCCATCGGGCTTGCCATCACTGCCTATCCCATCATTCCACAGATGGATCATATTCACGCCGCGAAACTGGATTTCGGGATGATCGGGTGTCTCGCGGGCTTCATAAGTGGAATAGACATGAGCCACCTGGCCAAAAACGTCGACCTTGCGGCCAATCTCGATCTCGTAAAATGACCGGCCCGCAAGCATCGGGATCGATGCCTCGACAAATTCATCAAAGCTAAACGGATAGGCGACCGCTTTGCCCTCTTCGATCCTGGTACGAACAAGCACACAACGCGGATGATAGATTTCGCGGTCGCGTTCCCAGTCCTGTCCGCCCGGCGGGCCCGATATACAATCATATAGCGTGTCGAGGACTTCATCGATGGTCGCATATTTGGTCATCGCGGTCGCATTCCTTCGGTTCGTTGGGTTAACTATCATGAAACGGGATTGATTGCGCCGCAAGCCGGTTTCGCATATAGAAAGTCTCGGTTGCCCCGATCCGTTCAATCAGCCATGATTCGAACAATCGGGGCATGATTTTTTGTCGCTCTCTTTGCGAAGTGGAAAAAAGCAATGTCCCGTCGTCGCCAAATCTATGAAGGCAAGGCCAAGATTCTTTATGAAGGTCCGGAACCCGGCACCATCATTCAATATTTCAAGGACGATGCCACTGCTTTCAATGCAGAGAAAAAGGGTACGATCAACGGCAAGGGCGTGATCAACAACCGGATCAGCGAGCATATTTTCACATTGCTCGGTCATATCGGCATCCCGAGTCACTTCATCCGCCGCCTCAATATGCGCGAGCAACTCGTCAAACAGGTCGAAATTGTCCCGATTGAGGTGATTGTCCGCAACGTCGCTGCCGGCTCTCTATCCAAGCGGCTCGGCATCGAAGAAGGCACGCCGCTCCCTCACACCTTGCTGGAATATTGCTATAAAGATGATGCGCTCGGAGATCCGCTAGTCGCCGAAGAACATATCGCCTGCTTCGGCTGGGCGAGCCAGGAGGAAATGCAGGATATTTCCGCCATGGCCATCCGGATCAACGACTTCATGGCCGGGATGTTCGCCGGGATCGGCATCAGACTGGTCGATTTCAAGCTCGAGTTCGGCAGAATTTTCGAGGGTGATTTTTCGCGGATTATTTTGGCCGACGAAATTAGCCCGGACGGTTGCCGCCTTTGGGATATCAAAACCAACGAAAAGCTCGACAAGGACCGGTTCCGTCGTGATCTTGGCGGAGAAGCCGAGGCTTATCAGGAAGTTGCCCGCCGTCTTGGCCTTCTCCCGGAAGGCGAGAGCGAGGTGCTCGACCTCAATAGTGAACGAAAAAAGCGCGGAAAGTAACCATAGTCTTTTGGGCCGTGGTTAGGTGATCATGCGATTAACCCCATCAAGGGGGCGGCACTATGCCGTGAATATCACCTATGGTTTACGCGAATTTAACCATTGAAATGATAGCACCGCCCTCATGTGGAACTCATGTGAGGAATATTTCCAATGCGCTTACTAATTTTGCTCGCCACGACAACGATGCTCGCCGCCTGCGGCGGAGCCGGCCCACAATCTGTTGGTAGCAGCGCGCCGCCAACCGGCGGCGGGACAGGTGGTGGCGGTACCGGTGGTGGAACCGGTGGCGGCACAGCCCACACATTTGTCGACCCTACCGAGCAGAAAACCTATACTGCCGTGGGTTCTTCGCATAGCTATCAAAATTCCATCCAAGACGGCGGCGGCTTACTGCAGGACACAAATGGAAACCTGGTGCTCGACGCTGGCGGGAATACGATTCCGGTGCAAAGGTCCTTGCGGCAAACCTCTCAGAATGCGCAACTTTATGCAGGTGATGCGACCACCGTCCGCAACTCGAACCTGACAATTGCCTATGATCCGCGCGACGCGATCTTCAATGTCAGCTTTTCTAACTTACTGGCAGGTGCATCGGGTGCCAGTCGCTTCCAGGATCCCATACATCGTACGAATTTTGGCGGCGCTGTTCAGCCGCAGATCGGTACACCGAATCTGGAATCGGGAGCATGGAACGTTCCCGGGATTCAATATCTTGAATCCGGTTCCTCATCCAACATTTCCTGGGCACAACCCGTTGTCGGTGCTCCCAGAGAGTTCAGCTTCGACCTCATCGATCGATCCGCAGGCGGGAGTTATGATGCTACAACGTTCTTTTATCAGCGTCCCGGAACCGAAACCCAATATGTGACATTTGCAGGATATCTTCGAAACAAGGCTACGGTGTCTTATGATGGCGCTACCGGTCTGACTACTCAAAATAACACCTTCGAAAGAGGTGCTTTTGCTTATGGTGAAATAACGGCGAGCGATGTGGTCCCCACCACTGGCACCGGAACCTTCCAAGGCTCGATGCTCGCGACTATGGTTTTCAACGACCAGCCGGATACAACGGGGAATTTCGACACCTATTTCCAATGGATTGCGGGTCGCGCCACGACCAGCGTAAATTTCGGTGCGAATACTTTTTCGCTATCGCTGGACGGTACGGTTGGCGCACCGACGTTTGACGGCACAAGCGGCCAGCATAGCGTGCTGGAAAACGCACAATTTCGCGCCAATGGCGGCGGCAATATCAGCCTCGTGCAAGCAGGAGGGTTTCTGGGTCAATTTAGCGAAGCCTGGTTTGTAAACCCTGGTGGCGCTCGGCTGGATCTCCTGATTGCCGGTTCGAGCATCAATGGTGCGTTCTATGGGCCAAGCGCTCAAGAAGTAGGCGGTGGTTACCGCATCGTTGGCGGCACACCCGACGAGCGGATTGACATCCTGGGAACTTTTGTCGGCAAAAAGCCCTAGAGGCCAGAATGATCAATTCCAGCACTCTGGTCAAAGCTACAGTTGTATCTTGCATAACCGTTGCAGGATTTGGTCAGGTGCAGGCTGCTACATCGCTGGCCGTTGCGACGGATTCCGTTGCGGATTTCACAGCGACGGTGCAGCCGACCTGTGATTCCGCCGGTAGATGCCATCTTCAAGTGACGCCAGGTCAGTTGCTGGCTAAAGCGGAATCTCTGATTCAGGCCAAAGACTATCAGGCGGCTCTGCCTTTGGTGGATGCGCTGGGACAGGTACCCGAACTGCAAATGCAGCAGCAGTTTCTGGCCGGATATATCGCCATTGAAACGGGCGATGTAGATGGCGCGATCGAGAAATTTCGGTCGATTCTGGACGAAAATCCCGGACAGACCCGGGTACGGCTGGAACTGGCGCGAGCCTATTTGATGACCGGCAAGGAGGCCAGTGCAGACTATCACTTCCGTCTTGCACAAAATGACGAGAATCTTCCTGATGAAATATCCCAGACCATTCGCAATACGCGCAGCATTTTGCGTGATCAGCGGGTCTGGCGATTCAGTTTCGATGTCGGCTTTGCGCCGGACACCAATATCAATGGCGCAACCAATGCCGAAACGATCGACATCAACTTCGGCCCGATAAAACTCCCGCTACAACTGGATGAAGATGCCCGGGAGCGATCCGGCATCGGGCAAACTGCCGGTTTTTCCGGAGGCATTCGCGTAAAAGCCAACGACCGGCTGGCCTTGCTGTTCGATGCCGATAGCAAGATCATCAATTACAAAGGCGAAGCGGCTGACGATATTGTTATCCAGGTTGCCGCTGGCCCCGAACTCCGCATCGCCCGCTACGCCAGCCTCTCATTGCAGGCGGTTGGACTGCAACGCTGGTATGGTGGCCGGCTCGCCACGCGTGAATATGGCGGCAGATTGGGATATCAACAAGCGCTCAGCGAGGGGCAAAGATTGGGTTTCGAACTGGACGCTCGCCGGACCGAGTCGCAGCTGAGCGATTCCTATAGCGGCTGGCAGCTCGGTGCGAACGCCACTTACGAACATCTCGTCGGCAAATCGCTGATCGCTTCTGCCAGTCTGTTTGCCCGCCGGGATCTGCTCAACGCGGACGGCTTTTCCAGTTTCAACTATGGCGCAAATCTCGGGATTGGCGGAGAATTGCCGCTCGGCCTCAACGCCGGTGTTTCGGCCAGCATCAGCCGCTCCGAATTTGATGCGCCATTGCTGCTCTATTCGACAGAGAAACGGCAAGACTGGCGGGGGTTCGCCCGCGCTTATGTCGGCAGCCGCAAAATCAAGTTCCTCGGCTTCTCGCCTTCCATCGATTATAATTACTCACGGGTGGACAGCAACTACGGCCTGTATGAAATGAGCCGCCACCGCGTGAATTTCAAGTTGGCTCGCTATTTCTAGGGCCACAACACAGCATTGCTCGGTCTGACTTTTCCATTTTTCTTTCTTGCTCTTGCCCCGGCTAATCTTGCCGCTATAGCAAGGCGATATTGGCGGCGGAACAACGCGAGGGCGACGGATGAAAGTCAGAATATTTATAACGCTGAAGGATGGCGTATTGGATCCTCAGGGAAAAGCCATTCATCATGCGCTCGAAAGCCTCGATTTTTCGGGCGTTAATGACGTTCGCGCGGGCAAGCTGATCGAGCTTGATGTTGACGCATCAGTCAGCCGGGTCGAAATCGACAGAATGTGCGATAAACTGCTCGCCAACACCGTAATCGAAAATTATGAAATCGAGACTCCGGAATCGCTTCAAGAGTCGATTTCCTGATGCAATCTGCGGTAATTGTTTTTCCCGGCTCGAATTGCGACCGTGACATGGCCGTAGCTTTGGAGACGGTATCGGGTAAAAAGCCGCATATGGTCTGGCACGGCGACAGCGAGCTGCCTTCGGGGCTGGATCTCATCGCTATCCCGGGCGGTTTTTCTTACGGAGATTATCTGCGATCTGGTGCAATGGCCTCGCGTTCGAACATCATCAAGCCGGTCATCGAAGCGGCCCAGCGCGGAATCAGGATATTGGGCGTCTGCAACGGATTTCAAATCCTCACGGAAACGGGACTATTGCCGGGAGCATTGATGCGAAACAGCAATATCAATTTCGTTTGCAAGGATGCGGATCTCGAAGTCACCAATAGCGATACTATATTCACATCACGATATTCGGAAAATACGTCCATCTCGATTCCGGTAGCCCATCATGACGGTAACTTTTTTGCCGACAATCAAACATTGGACAAGTTGGAAAGCAATCGTCAGATAGTGTTTCGATACCGGAGCAATATCAACGGTTCATCACGCAATATTGCCGGTATTATAAACGAAACCGGGAACGTCCTGGGGATGATGCCGCACCCCGAGCGTGCAGTCGATCGAAAACATGGCGGGACTGACGGGATTGCTTTGTTTGAAAGTCTCCTGAACTAGAGCGCCGCGCTCCGTCGAACCGGATGGCTTTTGTTCTGAAAACCGCAATCGGGCGTATATGCCCCGGACAATCGGAATTTCGGGCGCGTTCACCCGCTTATAGCGAGCCGAGATGTCTAGCTGGTTCCGCATGGCCGCACGTAATTCCGTGACCTCCTGACATCCATTGGTGCGGATACGACCGCAGATGTTGCTGAAGCACTTTCCGGTAACACAATTTTCTAAACTTCACACGCTTGCAAACGGCGGAAGGTTCTTGGCCATCCCGGTTTCATTGGGATTGCAAGAAGATGCGTCTAGCTCGCTCATTCGGCTGAGCCGGAAACGAAAAAGGGCCGGTCCGAAGACCAGCCCTTTTCACTATTAGCATCTATGTTGGTATTAGTTACCCGAACCAGGTCCGTACATAACTTCAACACGACGGTTCTGCGGTTCGCGAACACCGTCTGCGGTGTCAACGCGAGGACGCGATTCACCGAAGGCTTCACTTGCAATTGCGCCGCCGCTGATGCCGCGCGATTCAAGATACGCACGAACAGCTCCGTTGCGACGCTGGGACAGACCGACGTTGTAGCTGGCAGAACCAGATTTGTCAGCGTGACCAGCCAGCATGACCTGAGCCGAACCACAATCACCATATGCGGTAACCGCATTGTCGAGAACCGAAGCCGCTTCTGGTGTGATGTCCGACTGATCCCAGTCAAAGAACACAATATAAGGGCCAGGCGCACATACAGCCGGTGGTGGCGGTGGTGGCGGTGGTGGAGGCGGTGGTGGCGGTGGCGGTGGCGGTGGTGGTGGTGCATCCGGTTCGCCGCCGAAGTTGTAAATCAAGCTACCCAGAATCGAGTGGGTCCGCAGACGCGTATCAGCATCACGGCCAAGTTGATCGACAAGATTGATTTTATCAGCATTGAAGAAGCGGTACTTCAGACCGACATCCCAGCTATCGCTCAACGGGGCACGAACGCCTGCAAGCAATTGCCATGCAAAACCGGTGTCCGAATCGTCAAGATAAGTGCTAGCAAAGATATTCGTTACTTCGGTCCGTGCAACGCCGACGCCGCCGCCAGCAAAGCCCTGGATGCCGTCATCGTCACCAAAGTCCAGCAAACCGTTCAGCATGAAGCTGAGCGCGTTCACTTCGCCATTGATCGGATATACACCAGTAACGGTTGGACCGGCGCCGTTTGCATTCGGAGAGATACCCGGCGCACCGGCTTGAATGCGATTGGCAGCAGCGGCTTTATAACCAACTTCGGCTTCCAGACGGAAACCTCCGAAATCATATCCGACAATGCCGTCAAAATCATAACCGGCGTCATGATCAACTTCAAACGCACCATTGTTACCGGCAACGTTGATCGACAGATCTTCAGCGATCATTGCACCGCCCTCGACACCAACATACCACTGGTCATCACGAGCCAGAGCAGGTGTAGCGAGCGCTGTGGAGGCAAGCGCCATTCCTAAGGCAAGCTTCCGCATTTATATTCCCCTTCTCAATTAGGTTCTAAATTTCACGCCGCTTTCTAACCTCTCGCTCCGGTCAGTGCAAGCAACCAAATCGCAGAACTGTTGCGAAAATGTCGCCATTTTCGGCATTTAGTCCAAAAAATGACTTTCAGGATCGGTTAGATTGAGAAAATGCGCATTCCCATAGACTGCTGGATTCGATATTATAGCCCGGATTTGAGGATTCCCTGCGCTTCGAGCGCGGCTAGAATCGAATCGATGGAACTTCGGGCCTCGACATCAATTACAGAGCCCGCCACCGGACTTGGGACCTCGGCGGCTAACTGCCAGAACCCGTGGTATATTGCGAATGCATTCGCCGATTCGATATAGACACGCATCCAGGCTTGCGGCTTAAGGAACAGCCAGCCATTTCCGGACCAGCCGGCGATCTCGTCATCATGATCCAGCCAATCTTCTGTGGCACTCGGCCCTACAAGCCAGGACTGCCCGGGAAGCGGTGCAATGGTTGTCGGATCAGTTTCAATCGCCTGCACCGCCGGCTGGATCAGAAAATCGATACGCGTAAGGGCTTCATTGTGGAACAATTCCTTATGCGCCTGTCCCGCCGCTAGCAGCGGTATTTCAAACCTTGTGGTTTCTAACAAAGCCATATGCTGTTCTTTCCGATGATATTGAGAAGATGAAACGCAATGAATTCAGAGCGGTATATCGATAACCAGCGCTTCAGATAATCCATATGCTCCGACCTGGCAGATCTTGGCGCTGATGTTTCCGATCCCGCTGGCTATAAACGGTTCCATTTGAGAGGCAGACAGGACCACGTGGGGTATCGCCGACTCGATCGAAATTGCGACGCCGGACCCATCGTCCGGCGATAGTTCGACCCTATATTTCTCGACCTCTTCGGCCAGAGGCACTTCGACATGGTCGGACCAGATTGTTCCCGCCCGGGACCGTCTGGTCCAACCAATTTCGAGATCACCATTGTCCTGAAAAACCCATTCGGGATGAACGGGTGACCATGGCATCAGGGCCCGACCCGGGGATTCAATTTGGGCCGATACCTTCAGGAGATCATCTCGTCCCAGCGCGAATATCGTTGTGGGCGAGAAAGGGGAATATGCAGTGGAATCGATTTCCGGCATTGCCCCTGCGTCCAGCAGAACGAAATTTTCATCGCCGCTATGCCGCGTAACCTCGATCTCGGTGCCCCCGAGCCCGCGAATCATCCGGGAAAGGCGAAATCGCCCTTCCTCCAGCAATAGCGCTTCAGCGAACTGTACGACTTCCCGACCAATTAAGGCGATATTGTTTCCAGCCAGCAGTTGTGAATCATCGGCGTAGAACAGCCTCATCGTCGGATTTCGTAAATCCACATCAATGTGATTGATCTGGTCAATCAATGCGGGGTTGGCAGAACCGAGCGCGCCCGATGTAATGCCGATGACCGCAGGCGCTGATATTTGGCCGACATATGCGCCCGGCGCTCCATCGGGACCAGAGGCAAAAAGCTGGGCGGTTCGCCAACCGGCGTCCCCGGCGGCTGCGGCATAGAGCCTCGCTTGGTCGGAAGGCATGGTCGGCGCATCAATGGCGAAGGGCAAATCAACGAGTACGAGACGGGTCAAACCTGCGCGAAGGTCGGAATCCGTTACATTTCTGCCCTGCTCCGATTCGACCAGAACCACGCTGCTGTTGATGTTCGCACTTGTTAGCGAAAGCGTTCCGAAGCCCAATGCGGTATCGCATTCACGAACGCGCCAAAGACCAGGAAGAGCCTCGAATTTGACCAACATACCAGGCCGATAGGGAATACTGCCCAGGGGCACCGCAACTTTCAAACTCGATCGTTCGCTATATGCTGACCACAATCCTTCCGTGGCGATCATTTTGGCCTGATCAGCCGCTAGTGTGGCCGGCAGATCGCGAACAAGCGATATCCGGCCAGTTCCGGGTCGCATCACCGACTGGATCCCCGATTGATAGTCGCGAGCCGGATCATAATAGCGCACCGACAACTGCCTGGGAGACCCTGCAACCGCTGCAATGCGATTTTCCGCGGGCGAAATTTCCTGTTTGCCAGCCGCGCGTACAAAATCGCTGTTGATGGTCACGGCGGTCAAAGACTCGACATGGGAACGCGCTTCTGCTGCTATGCGATCAATCATGCTCGGATCGGACGAGAATGACAGCGGGATTGATTCGGTAAGTGACAACAAAGCGGCCTGTCGATCCCGACCACCGGCTGCAAATCCGATGACCGTATCGCTTGGCGGCAAGAAAATTCGTGCACCCGAAACAGCAGTGACGATATCCGCGATCGAGACTAAGCCATCATCAGCGATTACTTCAAACGTCAGCGACGGAATACGATTGCCATATTCGGTCAGATCCATGTCGCTGAAGACCGCCAATGCAAAATCGCGATAGGCAGGTGTTCCGCCATCCGCCTCGGCACTGGCCATCAAACCATCAACGGGCTGGTCCTCGTGACCAGCGTGAAAAACAAACTGCGTTTCAGTTTTGAAATCTCCGGCAGTACCGCGAAAGATTTTCCCGTCCGCCCATATCCGGCCGATATCCCGGATTCGGCGACTGGACAGAGCAACAGCGAAACAAGCAGAATAACTATAGATCGTGGTGCTTGGTCGCCCCTTTGCGCCGCCTTCGCGGCTCCGGGTTTCCTTCAAATCCGTCGCCCAGATGACCGTACCGGCGACGCGCATCTTGCCATATATGCGGGGAACCTGCGATCCATAGCTGGACGTCTGTACAGCCAGCTCCTGCAACCGCGGCCCTTCCCGCCCCGTTGGCTTGAGCAGGATATTCTGGTCGACCTGCTGGCCAACTATTGCCCCGATAGCTCCGCCAATCGGTCCGCCGATTGCCGAGCCCGCGGCAGTCAAAATCAATGTCGCCATTCAGGCCTCCACCAGTCTGAAAATCGAAACAATCGGCCACGGGGAATCGCCCGGACAAAATACCACTTTTCCCAGACCTGCATGGGCATGGACAAAACCGTCTTTGGCCCGGATCAGGAAATGCCACTGGACCGGGCTGGGCCTGGCCAGAACGATGTCACCGTCAAGTAACTCGCTAGACGGTGCGAACCGGTCAAAACCGATACTGGTCATAAATTCGTTGATCGCTCCCTCTGATCCACCGCGAATCGAATAGCCATTGGGTACCCCGCAATCGAAATCGGCTGACAGCAGACATTGATCCGCCAGACCGATACAATCCACCCCGCCCTTCGGGTCCCGGCCATGCAAACGAAATGCGGATCCACACAACGACATCGCCTTCTCGGCCATTTTTGTCGCTATCCTTTGAGACTGTTTCATGCGCCGGGATATCTAGTGAGCAGATCATTGCCCGGAAGATAGGGTTCCCCGCGAAAATTGATGCTGTTGGCAAAGCGGTCCCGGCAGGTCGCAAAATTCTTGTTGCAGCCTTCGGTGAGCAACACTCTTGTGCCTACGGCAACGGACGGGGATAAACGGTCTGCCAGTCTGACCACATCCTCCTGACCGTCAATGATCGCATAGCTAAGCCCACAATTGAAACCGTCGAGGACACGCAGCGATCCAAAGACAAATTCGGACGCAACACCAGCCAGCGCATCAATCCCGATCTCGTCGCCATTGATCAACGTGATCCTGCATTCCCGCTGGTGTCGGTGCAGGCTCAACTTGCATTGGCTATCTCCAAATTCGGCCCGACAGGTGGGCGACGTCAATGGTGCGATCGGCTCGTTGAGAAACGATGTCGCACCCAGCATCTCGACAGTAAAACTATCTCCGGACCTGACGATCTCGCCAAATTCGCCACAAATCAGCGGCAAAGGCTCGGCGCTGGGCTGTTCCCAATTGATCAGTGAAACATACAACAGTGCACCATCCCAACGACCGTCGGCGATATCTGTTTCTGCAATCGCAGCGCTCGTCATAACGCCTTCAATTTCGACGTTGTCGATGTCCAGACTGTCGGAAAGCGCGATGGAGGACGGCACCATTCCCGGCGCCGACCGATAGCGAAACGCATCGACAACAAGATCGCGATCATGCGACGTGAAGCCAAGCGCAACGCCGTCCTCCCGTTCCAGCCGCCAGAGGTAAGCGCAGGTAGTGACATTGCGGTCCAGCCAATCGAGGCTCATGACGTTTCCCGGACCTCGACCAGAACCACCTCCGGAATTTCCCCTGCCAGGAATGTCGCGTGGTTCACCCGCAGCTGATCGCTGGCGAACCGCACGGGCACATCGAACAGAAAACCGGCGGTCACATCACTACCCTCGGCCGGAGACGTATCAAACGCGATCAGCCCGGTCGGACCAAGCGACCAGTCACCGGCCAATTGCCCGTCGATCGCGATCTGGAGAGAATCCGGATCGGGCCGGGTGATCCATCGTTGCTGCGGTTCTCCGACAGGGTCACCATAATTTTTGACCAGCTGAAACTGTGTCTGCTGACCATCACCCTTGCCGAGAAGCTGGTCGGTTGGTGTTGGGTCGCCGACCATGTCGCGTGAACTATGGTCATAGGGATCGCGAAAGCGAAAGGCCTTGGCCGCACCCCGGCGGGCGCGGAAAAAAGCGATCAAAACGCCCAATTCTTCCTCGCTCCTGATGCCCGGACCGACATCAAATTCGAGCCGCGCGTCGGACCAGTCGCTGTTGCGTTTCTCATGGCCGGATATGGTCGTCACGATCCGGGTTGAAAATCCCGGCGACACACTGGCTCCCTGGCCCATGGCGAGCGGAAATTGTACGTCGTCAAAGGCGTTCACATCCTCCTCCTCTTCCTGGAAATAGGTGAAACCGTCACGGGCGACTTGCGGCAGCGCCCAGACATAGATTTCCGGCGTACCACGCGCCTGCGCATCGGCGATGGCAGTGGCCATATTGGCCCAGATGAACCGGTCCCCTGCGGCGAGGACAAAGCCGGAAAAATAATGCTGCTGACTGATCGGATAGCCGAGCCGCTGGGTCGCCAGTTCAATCCCGTTTCTGGTCGCCGACCGATTGCCGGTAATCACCCAGTCATAATCCTCGAGCTGCAAGATATCGAAGGCGGGCGACGCCCAGTCCACAGGCAGGTTTGCCCGCTTGGCTTCGGGAGCCTGCTCATCGAGAATCGTCGGCAAATAGGCGAGCAACAGGGTCTCGACCGGCGCCCCTCCCGCTTCTTGCTTCACCGCATCGAGCAGCGCAGCGGTAGACTGCGCCAATATCGCTCCGGCCTGATCAAGCATCGCCTCCTGAACTGCGGTTTTCGGCCCGTTAATAGATGCAATGCTGACCGAAGCAGGGCCCAAGGCCGCGGTAGCCGCAGCATCATAGAGACAAATGCGCTGGTCCGGCATGATCCACCACCACGGCTCACCGACCTGAAAGCGGATCGCTGCGCCCGCATCTCGTGCAATCGCCGTAAACGCGCGAGCGACAGCTTGCAGATAGCTCATAGCATTGGCATTGGCGGGCGAGAGCAAGGTCGAGGGCGGCTCCCAACCGGTCAGCGCCGGATCACCATTTTCCGCACGCTGTTTCCAGTCGTTCCAGCAATGCGCATCGAATAACTCGTAGGAAAGCGACAGGATCACCGAAAACCCCATGGTTTCACTGCGAGATATCAGGTCGCGATGCCAAACCGCTGTCGGCTGATTGATCGCTGCAAATTCTTCTCCCTCCCGGGGCGCAGCAAGACTGACATAAAGCCCCTCCCCCAGAGTTTCGAGCCGAAAATAATGGCTCATGCCCAGATAATGATTAATCGATCCGCGATATCCCAAAGCGCGGATCGCGCGCAGCAGCCGCTCCGGCGTCTGGTTGAAACTGTCGTCATAGGCCGTCGCCATCGCGAGGCCGTGTTCCGGCATCATGATGTCGCCGATTTCCAGCACCGCGCCCTGACCATCGGTGCGGATCGCGCTCATCTCGACCCAGCCGATCTTTGGCGTGGAATATCGTGTACCAAGCTCGTCATATTCCGGCGGAATGATCGAAATGAACAGCCGGTCAATATCTGCGGGAAAGACCGGATCGGCCTCTCCAGGCAACAGGAACCCGCCCTTAACACGCGAAAACTCTATTGAGATGTCCGCATCCGTCGGTGTCCCGCTGGCATAATTCCACAGCCGGACATACCAGGATTTGGCAAGCCCCGCTGCATCCCGGCCCTCGATGGTCAGCGTCGGCCCGTTGATCGCATCGAGCGGCATGATGCCCTCGGATCGCCAGTGAAATTCCCATTTCAGCCGCGAATAATCACGCTTCGTTTCATAAGCTAGCAAGGGATGGTCGAGCGCGTCCTCGCTTTCCCAGATAAGCCCGGCGAGATCGTCACTATTGTAGAATACCGCATCCACACGCAGCGCATCCGACGCCATGGTCACCACCGATGCCATCATCGGTCGCGGGAAATTGATTGTCCAGAATCGGGGATCAAAACGCTGGATGAAGCTGCTCCGCTGCGCCGTTCTTTGCTCTGCAAGCCAGAAACCCATGATCAGCCCGCCTTTGCAGCCAGCGCATTGCGCACAGCTCTCGCCACCTGCCGGCTTGATCGCCGCATCTGGTCAGGCGCGCTTGCCTGGCCATTGTCGGATATATTGATTGTGAGCCGGACATTTGTCGTACCGCCAGCGGAATTCGTTCGTTCAATCCGTCCCGCTGCTGTCGGCACGAATATCTCGGGTCCGCTTTCACCCACCATATAGGCGCGGCCGCCGATTACCGGCCCTCCGGTCGCCCGCCCCGGTGCACTCAAAAATGAACCCAGCAAGGATGTTCCGATATTGAGCAGGCCGCCACCGGAACCGCCCGAGCCGCCACCAAACAGGCTTTGTAACCCGCCATGGATCGCGGCACTGGCAATATCGTTCATGACCGAAAGCGCTACCCGGCGGAGGTCCTCGAAATCCAGCGAACCACGTCGGATCGCCCTGCTAAGCGTATTCTCCAACGCCGAGCCCGCCCGTTCCAGACCCGCTGCGAAGGGACCTTCAAGCTGCCCCTTCATATCCGCTACATCTTTGGCAAAACCGACAGTGTCGGCGCGCACGCTGACCACCAGTCGTTCGATTTCTTCATCCATCGGGATAGGTTTCTTTCAATATTTCGAGTTGCTTGATGCCGAGCGGCGTTGATCCGTGGCCACTGGGATCACGGTCACTAAATGCTGTAAAAATGATCATCAGTTCGGCGGGTGTAGCATTCCAGAATTGATCGGGTGTCCAGCCGAGAACCGCTGAGACCGTGCCGGATAGTTCTTGTGTGGATGCTGAAAAATAATTGTGCCCCGGCGAAGGCCAGGGTCCATCTCGATATGGATCGTCTGCCGCGTCAACGGGAGATGAACTCCCGCCTTCGGGGGAGCACAACTCACTATTCACCGACAGAACCACCCGACAATATTTGCTTCAACAAAATCTTCAGCGCAGGCGTTACCCCGGCAAATCCAAGCTCCATCATCCCCTCGCCCAATTGATCGCGAGTCAAATGACCTGGTCGATCGCGGGCGACATGCCAGAACAGGACCACCATCTCCGATAGCAAAAGCCGGCCGCTGGCGGCCCGCTCGACCAGATCGAATAATGAGCCCAGCTCTTCCTCGGCCGCTACTAGAGCAGAAAAACTGGGTCGCAGGATCAGCCGCGCGCCGTTGATCATGATCTCCGCCTCGCCGCGCATCGCGTTGGCGGGCCGATCAGACACTGGCGACCGCTCCGGAGCTTTCCAGGCTCAATGTGTAACTGCGCTCGCCATTATAGTCGCCGCTATAATCCAGCCGCGCGACCAGGAAGTCGCCTTGCATCCGATCGCCGCTTTCGAAGCTCAGTTCGTAGGTATCGATTACGCCGCCCAGCGCATGGTTCTTGATCCTTAGCTCTGCGTCGGAGCCGGTGAACACTCCCGCTCCGGACACAGATACCGAGCGCACGCCCGCGCCCGACAATAATTGCCGCCAGCCGCCGCTGTCCTTGCTGGTGATCGCGATGGGTTCACCATTGATCGACATCTGTGTGGTTCGGAGACCCGCGATCGTGGTGTAACCGACCGGGTCCTCTCCATCGCCGATTTTCAGGAGAAAGGCGCTGCCTTTTTCTGCTGCCATATTCTGGTTCCTTTTGTGGTGTTTGTAGTTGTCTGGTCTCGTGCCAGTTCGCTGCGCGAACGCCT
This sequence comes from Parasphingorhabdus sp., assembly GCF_049667325.1. Classification (GTDB taxonomy): domain Bacteria; phylum Pseudomonadota; class Alphaproteobacteria; order Sphingomonadales; family Sphingomonadaceae; genus Parasphingorhabdus. The sequence continues at coordinate 16,419 of NZ_JBATHY010000227.1, forward strand.
CCGGCGGGGCGGACTATCGCCCGACCCGCGGTCGCGCTTGCCTCCGCTTCAGGTCGGTTCGGCCTTCCCAATCTTGGTTAGTTTCTAACCGAGGCGCAGCTGAGGCAAGGGCGCCAAAAAACCAATGGCGTCCGCCGCGCCTTATGGCGCGATAGCCAAGCGGGCAGATGCCCGCGCCCGGCGCCTGAGGTTAAAATAATCATTCCCTCAAAACCCTCGCCCGATACTCGACCAACCCGCTCCAAGGGCTGACTGCGCTGCGCAATATCCGCGTCCGGCGGAAGTCAAAGGTGACGATCTGCCAGCCCAAAGGGTCATCCAACCCGGACTCCAGCGTCTCTTCTACCAGCGCCATCACCCGGTGCAGGCGCGCCGCCGTCTCGCCGTCATCGTAGGCGGTAAGCGCAAGACTCAATTCCCGCCCGACCCCGCCTTTGTGACTCCAGTCAAGCGATGCTCCGGTGGCCAGTGCGATATAGGGAAAGTCAGCACGTGGCGGCGGACCGTCATATATGCCGCTGACCAAGCCCGTCAGTTCCGCGTGCCCACTCAGCCTTGCGACCAATTGCTGCTGGACTGCTTCCAGCGCGCCGCTCATCGCACGCCCCGCATCAGAAAGGCGACATCGCGCAGGCTGCTATTCTCGATCAGCCGCTCTTTCAGCCGCGGCGCTTCGATCAGCACGCCCACAGTGTTTATGCTGATTCGGGCATCGTTCGGCAATTCGTCCGCCAGTGCCGATTTGATCTCGGATTTGGTATTGGAAAGCCTTTGTTCAGCAATGATTTCACCGCGTTTTAACAATTTTTCCATCATCTCTTTTCGACCGCTTGCAGTATTGTTTTCGGGATCAGTCGATGCTCCAGAATGACGCTGGTGACGATCATCACCCGCCCGCTCCAATTGAGCCTGTCACCCGGTATGATCGCTTGTGTTTCCCGCAATATGAAGCGCCAGCGGGGCATGGCTGATCGGCTCTCCGCTTCTCCCGCGTCCCCGCCAGACAAGGCTTCTGCCGCCGCCCAAAACTCGCCGACGATGTCAAATTGCAGTTCGGCGGAGCCCATCGCATCGCGACCGGCAGTCTGCCGCTCGATCATGATGCGCTGCCGCAATATACCTGAAAATTCCTGCCCCATCACACTATCCTCATCCGTCGATAGGGCCGCCACAGCGCGATCACCGCGCTCGGCGGGCCACCGGCATCGACGCCGTCGCGATTGGCGTAAAAATAACCCGCCATCCGGACGATGCCCTGGCGCAGGCCCGCGGGCAGTTCGTCCCAGTCCACCGCCAGACCACTCGCATAGGTCACCCGGATCCGCGAACCGCCGTCGCTGCGGTGCAGCCTGATCCAGCCAATGCCATCGCTGTCGATTTCGAGCGCATAATCCGCGACCGCCAGTGGCGACGCGATTCCGTTCGCCGCCACCTGCTCGACCGTCGTGATCGATTGTACCGGAAGCCGCTTCAGTTTTTGCCAGGCATGGCGCGCCGGCAACATATCGGTCACCGGTCGCGCGACCAGCATCTGTCCGGTAAAATCCTCGCATAGCGACGCCGCGCTGCGCAGGAACGCGGCGATCGCGGCATCATCGGCCTCATGGTCGATCCGGACAAAGGCCCGGACCTCTGCGATCAGCGCTGCCGGCACATCCGGCCAGTCTGAAATGGGAAAGCTCACGATTGCGGCATCCTTTCAATAGAAGTTCAGGGGGTGCACCCGTGCCGCCTGGAGAAGGGGAGCGACCGGCACGGGCGCGCTGCGCCGAAGCGCAGCAAGGGCTCAGATAGTGCTGAACTGCATCAGCTTGATCGCTTCCGAATTCATCACCTGACCGCCAACCCGCTTGGTCGCGTAGAAATGGACAAACGGCTTTTTGGTAAACGGATCGCGCAGGATATGGGTCGCAGTCCGTTCGGCGATCAGATAGCCGGCGCGGAAATTGCCGAAGGCGATCGACAGGCTGTCGGCCGCAATATCGGGCATATCCTCGGCCTCGACCACCGGATAGCCGAGCAAAGTCGCAGGCTGTCCATTGGCGAGCGAAGGCTGCCACAAAAACGCGCCATCGGCAGTCTTGAACTTGCGGATCCGGGCGAGCGTCGAGCTGTTCATCACAAAGGCCGCGCCCTGCCGGTAAGCGGGGCGGAGCGTGTGAACGAGATCGACCAGCGCATCCTCGCTGGCAAAGCTGCCCGCCGCCCCGGACGGCACATATTGCAGCGATCCAAAGGCGCGCACATCATCCGTTTCATCGGTGACCACCGCATTGAGAAAGCCGCGCGGACGGTTGACACCGGAGCCTCCGACAAAGGCCGCACCCTCTGCCTGGGCAAATTCGCGGGCGATTTCATCGGCGAGCCAGGATTCAACGTCAAAGGCCGCATCATCCAGCATCGCCTGCGATGCCGCCGGGTTGGCATAAAGCTCTCCGGTCGGCGGCGCGATTTCGTTGAAATCCGGCGTATCGGTTTCCGGACGGCCGGCAGTCTCGCTGACCCAGCCGGAGGGCGTGCCTCCGGTGGTCACCAGTTTGCGATAACCGGCACTGCCGGTCTGCACGACCGTCGCAATCGAGCGGATCGGCGAGATATCCTTCAGCGTCGCCCCGATCAGCGCATCAATTTCCTCCGGCACGGCAAAGCCGCCCTCGGGACCGGACGCGCCGGAGAAGCTCTTCAGCTCGACCCCGCTATGATCGCCGCTCCGCAGATATTTGGACACAAAATCCTGCACCGCGAGCGAAGGCGGCATCGCCTTTGCGCCATCCAGCGCAGGCCTTGCCGCGAGCTTGCCCAATCCATCGATCTGCCCTTTCAGACCATCTACATCACCACGCAAGGCTGCAATCGCCTTGCCATGATTTTCCGTTTCTTCGGCCATCAGCACCGCATCAAAAGACGCTTCAAGCGGGTCGGCCTTGGTTTCAAGTTTGCTAGAATGTTCCATATTTTTCCTTTCCTGGGGTTATCTTTCAATTGGGCATTGAGATCGCACGAAGCCGCGAGGCCAGAGACGGCTCTTCGTGTCTTCGCGACTTCGCGCGATAAAATTAGAGTTGTTGGACCAGATGGACGCGGGCCAGTTCCTGCATTGGAAAGCTCACCAGAGAAATCTCTGCCACATCCAGATCGAGCAATTCGCGGGGCTTCTCACCTACCGCGCGCTTCACCCGATAGCCGAAGCTCAGCCCCTTCACCGACGTGCCGGACAACAAGACCGCAGCGTCCCGCCCGGCCCGGGTCCCAGTCGAGACAGTCCCGATCACCCGCAATCCGCGCCGGTCCTCAAGGGCAAAATTGACACTACCGATCCGCCGCATCGCATCATGCTGCCACAACAGCGGCAGCGTTTTTCCTTCCGGAAACGCACCAAAGGCCCCGGGCCGAATAATATCGCCACCCTTGTCGATGCGATTGAAGATCGCGGCATAGCCCGCGAAGCGCAGAGTGTTTGAGTGTTCCGTTAGTGGTGAGCCTGTCGAACCACGCCTGTCGGACGAGAAGCGCCGTTCGGCAAGCTCAGCGCTAGCGGACTTATCCGAACTCATCACGATACCAGATGCCCCAAACCCAGCCGCATCGCGATTCCGACCAGCAGCAACGCCAGCGCGCCCCGCACAACCCAGCGGATCGCCGCTTTCCACGCACTCGCCTTGGCATCGCGCCAGGCACCAAGCAGTTCACGCAATTCGTCTATGTCATCCTGTGCCGAGGGATCGGCCAGCCCCAGCCGATCAAGCACCCGCACCGCGCCGCTATCCGTCGCCTCCTCGACAATCGCGCGCAGCGTAACCAGATCAGCGCCATCACCTTCCGCCTGCGCCATCAGGCGGGCGAGCATTTCTTCGTTATTCATTTTGATTGATGTTCCTTTTTTTGGACCTCAAACGCCGGGCGGGCGTATCCGCGCCCTGGGTTTTCGCGCCAACAGGCGCGGCGGCCGGTCGGCCTTGCCTCGGCTGCGCCCCGGTTAGAAACCCACCACAAGTGGGAGCGCCGAACCGACGCGAAGCGGAGGCAAGCGCGACTGCGCGCCCGCAGCATAAGCGAGGATAGCCAAGCGGGCGGATGCCCGCGCCCGGCGCCTGAGGTTAAAATAAAGACTCCTTACATCCCCAACATCGCCCGTTTCTCCTCCGGCGAGAGAAAATCCGCCTCGCAAACCTGTTTCCACAAACGCTCGCGGTCCTCGGACAGCGCCGGGATCTGGTCCCGGTCAACCGCAAGCTGCACATCCGGCCACCAGGCCTGAACCGCACCAGACAGCCCATCCAATATCTTCCCCGCCAGCGGCAATATCGTCAGTCGCCATAGCGCCCGGTTGGCCTCGCGATAATTGGCATAGCTATTGTCGCCGGGTAGCCCGAGCAGCATCGGCGGCACCCCGAACGCCAGCGCGATTTCTCGCGCTGCCGCTTCTTTCAGCGCGACAAAATCCATGTCCGCCGGGGTCATGCTCATCGACTGCCATTTGAGGCCGCCCTCGAGCAGCATCGGCCGCCCGGCATTGCC
>NZ_JBATHY010000228.1:0-2651 GCF_049667325.1 Parasphingorhabdus sp.
ATCGAAATCCCTTGGGCGCAGGATCAACCACGGCAAAGCTGCCGGTGCGTATTTCCTGCACTTCCAGCGCACGCTCCGACACGCCGTCGGACTTGAACCGGAAAACACCGTCCAGTCCGATGAATCCGCCGGGGTCGGTGAGCTGGTTGATCGGAAAGGGCGATCCCACTTTCCAGTTGCGCGCCACTTTGACCGTCAGCAACACCGAATCATAGCCGAGGCTCGACAGCCGGAACGGCGCCTTGCCATAGCGGGCGCGATATTTGTCGGCATATTGCCGGTACAGGCTATCGGAAACGCTGGCGAACCAGGCGCCGCGGATCGATGGCGCACCGGCCAGATTGCTGCTCGTATTCCACAGGTCTGTGCCAAGGATTCTCGCCGTTTCGCTGGCATTGCTGCGAATATAGGGGGCTGCCTTGATTGCCATATCGCCATTGTCGGCAAGCAGGACCGCCTCGAAATCGCCATTTTCGGAGAGTTTCTTGGATGCGGCCTCGATTGATCTGGAATCACGATTGAACGTTTGGATCGATACCACCGTGCCGCCAACATCCTTCACCCGGCGCAACAGGGTCGATGAAGCACGCTGTCCGTAAACACCGTTGGGCACCATAGCCGCAAAGCGCGTCATGCCCTTGGATTTTGCATAGTCGACGACCCGCTCGATCGACTGCGACGGGATATGTCCCAATATGTAGACATTATTGCCAGCCGCGCCGGTGTCGTTAGAGAAGCTCAGGATCGGGACGCCCGCCGGTCGGGCGATATTGGCGGTCGCCACGACATTGTCGCTGAGCAGCGGACCGATGATCAGTTTGTTGCCATCGCGGATCGCGCTTTGCGCCGCTGCGGTCACCCCTTTGGCGGTGTCATAGCTGGTCATGCGGATATTGTCCGCCTTGGTGTCGAGCAGCGCCATGGTCGTGGCATTGGCCAGCGACTGGCCGACCCCGGCATTTTTGCCGGACAGTGGCACCAGCAAGGCGATGCGGTGATGTTTCTGGTCGTCGGGCAAGCCCGAAGTCACCGGCGGCGGGGTCGGGGTAGCGACCGGCGGCGGTTCTGCACCGCGCGGGACCACTGTTTCACAACCGGCGAGAAAGACGAACGCCGAAACGCCCGCCCACTTCAAAAAGCGGCGCCTTCTCGTTTGATCTTGTCCTTGATGCATTTTGTCTGCCATGACCGTCATATGTCTGCTCCTGCCCAACCCGGTCTCTATATCGTCGCCACCCCGATCGGCAACCTCGGAGATTTGTCGCGCCGCGCTGAAGAAACCCTCACCGTCGCCGATATCATATTGGTAGAAGACACAAGAGTGACCGGTAAACTACTGAATCATATTGATAAAAAGTCAAAGATGATGGTTTATAATGACCATAAGTCGGCGGCCGATCGCGAAGCCATTTTGGATGCGGTGAGATGTAAAATTGTCGCACTGGTCAGCGATGCGGGAACGCCGCTAATCTCGGACCCCGGTTACAAGCTGGTCCGCGATGCGCAGGCTGCGGGACTCTATGTCACGACGATTCCCGGTCCCAGCGCGGCGATCGCCGCCCTGACCCTGTCCGGTCTGCCCAGCGACCGGTTTCTGTTCGAAGGCTTCCTGCCCAGCAAGACCAAGGCGCGGACCGAATCGCTCACGGCGCTGAAGACGCTCAACGCCAGTCTGATATTTTACGAAAACGGCTCCCGTCTGGGCGCGATGCTGGCCGACTCATTGGCTGTGCTCGGGGATCGCAAGGCGGCGGTGGTCCGCGAAATCACCAAGCGTTTCGAGGAAGCGGTGGCTGGCACGCTGAGCGATCTGGCAGAGCGCTATGCTTCGGAAAAACCGAAAGGCGAGATCGTCGTGATCATCGGCCCCCCGGGCGCACCGGAAGCAGCCAGCGAAGCGGACATCGAGGCAGCGCTTCGCGAAGCATTGGTCCGGCTTCCGGCCTCGAAGGCGGCGGGCGAGGTCGCGCGCAGCTTCAACACCGATCGCAAGGCACTCTATGATCTGGCCAACCGCTGGAAATCGGAAAAATGAACGCTGCTCGACCCCACCCCGTTCGCCCTGAGCCTGTCGAAGGGCGCTTCCCCGCGAGAGGTGCTTCGACAGGCTCAGCACAAACGGCACCCCTAAAATGAAACGCGAGGCTGCGGAGAAGCGCGGCCGTCAGGCCGAAAAGACCGCGGCCCGGTTCCTGCGCCTGAAAGGCTGGCGGATATTGGCCGAACGGGTGCGGACACCGCGCGGCGAGGTCGATCTGGTCGCCAAGCGCGGCGGACTGGTAGCCTTTGTCGAGGTCAAGGCGCGGACGAAGCTGGAGGATCTGGAGCAGGCGATCGATCTGAAACGCCTCCAGCGCGTCGCCGATGCGGTTGAAATACTCTATCCGCAATATTGCAAAAAAGGCGAAGACGCCCGCATCGACGTGATATTGGTTGCACCAAGACGTCTGCCTGTTCATCTACCCAATGTATGGCATGGATTTTGACGCGCCACGGAATGCGCAGCGTTCCGAAGCGTCAACCCCCGCGAAGGCGGGGGTCTCTTGCGAATATTTCCTATACCACGCTAAACCAAAAGGTCCTTCGACAAGCTCAGGATGAACGGTTATGGTTTGTGAAACGCAACGCGATGTGCTCCGCACTTGTTGCGG
>NZ_JBATHY010000229.1:0-2016 GCF_049667325.1 Parasphingorhabdus sp.
ACCGTGGCAATCGCGTTGCCGGCGTAGATCGGCCGGGTGAACGTGTCTTCGCTTTCGACCGAGAGAATGTCGCTGATCTGCATGACGTCTAGCAGGGCTGCGACGCGCGGGGCGATATTCTTGCCGGTGGTGGTGGCTGGCGCGAGGAACGCGTCATGCGTTTCCATAAGGCTGGCAATCAACGGCGCGGCGTTTTCCGCGAGCTGGTTGGCGAGTGCCGGATCGTCCGCAACGTGGACGGTGCTGACACCGGCGACCTTGGCCGCCTGTTCGCCGACGCTGGCACAGCCGGAGCCGATGACCAGAGCGTGGACTTCGCCCAGTTGCGATGCGGCGGTGACAACGGCCAGCGTCGCGTCTTTCATGTTCGTGTTGTCATGTTCTACGAGTACAAGAGTTTTCATCAGATCGCTCCCACAGCTTTGAGTTTCGCGACCAGCGCATCGACATCTTCGACCTTTTCACCGGCTTGGCGCACGGGCGGTTCGGTGACCGTGATGGTGGTCAGGCGGGGCGAGATATCGACGCCGTAATCGGCGGGGGTTTTTTCATCCATCGGCTTTTTCTTTGCCTTCATGATGTTCGGCAGAGAGGCATAGCGCGGTTCGTTGAGGCGCAGGTCGGTGGTGACCACGGCGGGCAGGTTCAGCTTGACCGTCTGCAGACCGCCATCGATTTCGCGCTTGACGGTGATGCTGTCGCTGTCGAGTTCCACCGTATTGGCGAACGTGCCCTGACCCCATCCGAGCAAGGCTGCAAGCATCTGGCCAGTCTGGTTCGAATCATCGTCGATCGCCTGCTTGCCGCAAATCACCAGCTTCGGTGATTCTTCGGCAACGATTTTGGCGAGGATCTTGGCAACGCCCAGTGGTTCGACTTCCTCGTCGGTCACGACCAGGATCGCGCGGTCGGCGCCCATGGCGAGCGCGGTGCGCAAGGTTTCCTGGGCCTTTTGCGGGCCAACCGAAACCGCGATGACTTCTTCGGCCTTGCCCGCTTCTTTGAGGCGAATGGCTTCTTCGATAGAAATCTCGTCAAACGGGTTCATCGACATTTTGACATTGGCGAGATCCACGCCGCTGCCGTCGGACTTGACCCGCGGTTTTACGTTATAATCAATCACCCGCTTTACGGGCACCAGGATTTTCATTGCTGTTTCCTTTATCTAATTTCTCGAACTGAATAGCTTACGTTCACGTAAACGTCAAGTTTTGCGCTGCGGTGCAGCATTGTTGATTTCGGCGTGGACGGTGTTTTGATTACCGTCCGTTCAGGCCGCTGCTTTAACCTGTGCTACAATCTTTTTCGCGGCATCGCCGAGATCATCGGCCGACACGATCGGCAGGCCACTATTAGCCAGAATTTCTTTGCCCTTCGCAACGTTGGTGCCTTCAAGTCTAACCACCAATGGTACGTCGAGATCGACTTCCTTGGCCGCGGCAACAATGCCCTCGGCGATGATGTCGCATTTCATGATTCCGCCGAAGATGTTGACAAGAATGCCTTCTACTGCCGGATCGGCGAGGATGATCTTGAATGCCGCCGTCACTTTTTCCTTGGACGCCCCGCCACCAACGTCGAGGAAATTCGCCGGAAAGGCGCCGTTCAGCTTGATGATGTCCATCGTTGCCATCGCCAGACCGGCGCCATTGACCATGCAGCCGATATTGCCGTCGAGCTTGATAGAGGCGAGATCGGATTTGCTCGCTTCGACTTCCGCCGGATCTTCCTCGGTCTCGTCGCGCAATGCCGCGAGATCGGGGTGGCGCATCAGCGCGTTGCCGTCGAAGCTCATCTTGGTGTCGAGTACGATCAGTTGCTGATCCTCGGTTACCACCAGCGGGTTAATCTCTACCATTTCGCAATCCATCGCCATGAACGCGTCGTAAAGTTTCTTGCCGAGCTTCTGCGCCTGCTTGTTGAGGTCGCCCTTCAGTCCAAGCGCGAACGCGATGGTCCGGCCATGATGCGGCATGAAGCCCTGCGCTGGATCGATGGTGATCGTCTTGATTTTTT
>NZ_JBATHY010000230.1:0-13408 GCF_049667325.1 Parasphingorhabdus sp.
GCTTCCTGTTGCTCGACGCTCCACACACCGCGATGGATCAAATGGCGCTTGAGCCGCATGATAGGATCGCCGAGCGGCCATTCTTCCCGCTCCTGCGCGCTGCGATAGGCGGTCGGATCATCGGACGTGCTATGGGCTTCTGCGCGGTAGGTAAAATGCTCGATCAGGGTCGGACCCTGATTGGTACGCGCCCGTTCGGCCGCCCAACTGGTTGCCGCATAGACAGCCAGTGGATCATTGCCATCGACGCGCAAGGCGGCGATACCATAGCCGGCGCCGCGGGCGGCAAATGTGGCCCTCTCCGCACCGGCAAAACCGGAGAAGGACGATATCGCCCACTGGTTGTTCACCACATTCATGATCACCGGGGCGTTGTAGACCGCAGCAAAGGTCATCGCTGCGTGGAAGTCACCCTCGGCGGTAGAACCTTCGCCGCACCATACAGCGGCAATCCGGTTGTCACCCTTGCTGGCGCTGGCCATCGCCCAGCCCACGGCCTGTGGATATTGCGTAGTCAGATTGCCCGATACGGTGAAGAAGTTCAGCCGCCGCGAGCTGTACATGATCGGCAATTGTCGCCCTTTGAGCTTGTCCGCCTTGTTGGAGAAAATCTGATTGACCATCTCGGTCAGCGGATAGCCTCTGACAAACAATATGCCTTGCTGGCGATAGCTCGGAAAGCACATGTCGTCGCCATGCAATGCCATGGCGGCGGCAACCGATGTCGCTTCCTCACCCGTGCATTTCATGTAGAAACTGGTTTTTCCCTGGCGCTGCTGGCGATGCAGCCGGTCGTCAAAAGTGCGCACCTGAACCATGGTCCGGAGCATCTTGAGCAGCGTTTCGTCATCCAGTTGCGGATCCCAGGGGCCAACCGCCTTGTGGTCGTCGTCCAGCACGCGGATCATGTCATCGACCATGTCGCGCATATCTTTGGGTGCGGTATTTATGTCCGGCCGCGCCTGTGCGCCCGCCGGAGGAATATCCAGACCACTATAGTCGACCGCATCACCAGGACGGAAATTCGGCTCTGGCACATGTAGTGTCAGAGGCGGCAAATTGCTTTTGGGTTTTTCGTCAGCCATCGGGCCTCTCCAGCAAGAATCGCGCATTTGTTGCGCTGCAATATTAATTCAACAAGCTGTTACAATATTACAAAACCCAATTTAGGTCAATCTCCCTGCCCTTTTGAGGGATCAAACCGCGACCGGCGCGGAAATGTGGGACTTGGGTTTGTAATCCATCACCTCGAAATCGCCTAAATCATAGTCAAATATCGAATCGGGCTTGCGCAGAATTTTCAGTTTTGGAGCTCCCGAAGGCTCGCGAGCGAGCTGTTCTTCCACCAGATCGGCATGATTGAGATAGAGATGCACATCGCCGCCATTCCACACCAACTCACCCGGTTCCAGACCACATTGTTGCGCAATCATCCGGATCAACAACGCCGCGGAGAAAATATTGAACGCAAAGCCGAGGCCAAGGTCACAACTGCGCTGATAAAGCAGCCCCGACAATTTGCCGTCAGAGACGTAAAACTGATAGGTTTTGTGACAGGGCGGCAAAGCCATCTCGTCCAGTTCGGCGACATTCCAGCCGGTAAAAATATGGCGCCGCGAACCGGGGTTGTTCTTGATCCCTTCGATCAGCAGCGCAATCTGGTTGATGCCTTTTTCTTCGCGATGAAACAGCCCTTCGCCGACTGGTGTATAGCGCGGCCAGTCGACCCATTGCTTGCCATAGACCGGGCCGAGGTCCCCCCATTTTGCGGCGAATACATCATCCTCGATGATCCGCTGTTCAAAAGCGTCCCGGTCAATTTCCTCGCCACTTTCCTTGCGATATTTTTCGAGTGGCCAGTCGGTCCAGATATGCACTTTCTGTTTTACCAGTTCACGGATATTGGTATCGCCGGTCAGAAACCAGAGCATTTCCCGCGTTGCAGTTTTCCAGAATACGCGCTTGGTCGTGAGCAACGGGATCGCTTCATCAGCGAGGTCAAAACGCATAGTCACGCCAAAAACAGCGCGTGTACCCACACCTGTGCGATCCACCCGTTCATCTCCCTCCGTCCAGATTTTCCGCATCAGATCGAGATATTGCTGTTCGTAATGTTGTCCGGGAATCAAACCATCATGCTCCAACCAAGTGTTCAGCAAACGCTAGACCGCTCTGGCCGTATCCTCAACCAAATCCGGTTGGGTATATGGCCAATGGGAGTTTTGGTGCGACTGGTTGCCTATGACTTGAACCGGAAATCGGACAGGCATATAAGCAGCGCACGAGATTCCGTGGACCGAAAATTGCCAACGGATCGGGAAGTAGCTCAGCCTGGTAGAGTACTGCGTTCGGGACGCAGGGGCCGGAGGTTCGAATCCTCTCTTCCCGACCACCGGATTTCAACACCAGTCGAATGCTGTGCTAGGCCATAAGAGAGTAACTTTTCTCTCCTGGCCCACGGCACATCTGTTTTGCGATTTTTGTTTCCTCGCCATCGATGATCGCGATGTCGGTAATGTTCAGGCATTTCCGTCCGTCCGGTTCGGCAGTCAGCGCAGTGATTGTTGACGAGCCAGAAACATCGGCCCGGGTCGGGCTCTGCCATTTTGCGACTGCACCGACCTCTTCTTTCTCGACGATGGCCAACGTGGCCTCGGCAGCCTTTTCCTGTTCCTTGTGATCAAGCTGGCAGGCTATTTCGGCGCCGATCACCGCACCCAAACCACCGGCGAGCAATGTTCCAACCTTGCCCAAGCCTGCTGCATCGCCGATCACACCGCCCAGCAAACCGCCGATCAACCCGCCGCCGCTTCTGGCACCCTTGCATTTTTTTGAACCGGACTTCTTTTTTTTCTGCGGCTTTTCAGGCGCGTCGTCAGCGCTGGCAATGTCGACTGCGCCTTCAATGTTCCCGGCCGATCGGTCCATTCTGACCTTCGGCTGCGCGAGCGCCTTTTTCACATCAAACTCCGGCACCGGATAGCCACCACAACCGGTATAGAAACAAAACCGGTCCTGAAGATACTCGCGATCCTTCTGATATTGAGCCTCTGTCGCCCGATACTCCGCCAGATTGACCCCATCGGGATCGGAATCTGCATGCTCCTTCATCATCATTGCATAAAAGCCGTCTTGGCTTTTGGGCGAATATTGCATGTTGCCGCCTACCCGATCGACATAGAGCTGGGAGATAGTTTTCTGATGTTCGATCATCCGTTCGCGAAACGGGGTCAGAATCTGGCTGTAATATTCGTCCAGTTTGACGGTGCACTGGTTTATGTCTTCCGCCCGGTCGAACGGCATCTCAAAAACTATATGGCTTTCCCGACAGTCTGGATAGCCCTCCCTGGTAAGTACAGGTGTTGGCGGTAAAGCGGGCAATTCGGGTTCAGCAGTTGCAGGCGGAACATAGGCCAGCTCGGTTGCCGACTTCTGGTCAGAACCCGTGGACGGCAAGGGAAGAACCGGCTTGCTTTGTTGTGCAGGCACATTGTCCGGGATCGCCAGTGCTGTGGAAGCCGGACTTCCGGCGAAACTATTCGACACTGGAGAGTTCGCACCGGACCCGGAGAGCACGGTCGAAGCACCGGTTTCCGGAACCAAGGACTGCACCGACTTACCGAACGCAGAATTGTTTCGATTGGAAGCAGTCCCGCCCGTCGAACCGCGTAACTTCGCGATATTCTTGTTCGCCAGATCGGCAAAAAGCCCTGTGGGAAATTCCTTTAGATAGGCCTGATAGGCGGTCAAGCTCCCGGCCGCATCGGCACCACGCCACATCAGCGCGTCCATGGTCGATCGGTTGGCGGTCGACAAGGATGCTGCCGGAGAACGTGAACCCGCTATCGCCACTTGTGCGGGCTTCGGTTTTATTGCTGCCGGGCTTACGAGATACACGGGTGTCCCCGTGATGCTGGCGCTGACAAACGGACGCTGGTTGCCCCCCGTTGCCGCAAGAACGTCATCACGGATCGCTCCACCCAACATCTGAAGCGGCAAGTCCGGCTGGGGCAACCGTTTGGCGAGGGATTTTGCGAAGGGCGAATTGAACCCGCTCCCGTCAGTTGCGGTTTGTCCTGGCGCAGCTGCATAAATAACCAGCACGCCATCGGCGTCAAATCCCGCCAGACCGCGGTTCACGGCCCGGGTCCCCGAAGCCCAACTGTTACCAAAGGGATTGTTGCGGCAAGCATCCAGAACAACCATTCTGATGCGCGCACCAGAAACCGATTCCATCATGCGTTCTATATTGATCGACTCATAGGGAAGATCGAAGGCGGTGTTCAGTTTGGCATCGATCGGAAGAAGCCAGTTCTTTCCCTGCCCCTCCATGCCATGACCTGCATAATAGATCATCGCAACGTCTGCTCCGTTGGCTTTTTCCCGGAATGTCCGCAGCTCACGCTGAAAGCTGTTTATCGTCAAATCCAGTGCAACGATAACATCATCAAAACCCGCTTTCCGGGCTGAATCGGCCACAATGTTGGCGTCATTTACGGGATTGGGCAGCGAGCTGGTGTTCACGTAGGCTGAATTGCCGATGATCAGGGCAACACGTTTGGCTTCGACCATCGCCGGCCAAACTGAAGCTGCAAATATGATTATCAAGATCCCTAAACGGATCATTGACTACCCCCATAGTCCCAACACAACGAACAAGCGGATATTCGCCTATTGCGCTACGATGACAGGCCTTTGTGGAGACAGCGCCCCTCCTCCACCAATTGCCGGACACTTTAACCAATAAATGCGGTAAAAAGCAATGCCGGTCACCAGAATTGGGTTTGTTTGCAGGATAATCAGCCGAACTTTGCTGTTTCTTTTCCATGAAAGGAGCGGGGTGCGAATGACTGCTTCCGCTCATCTGAACCGCCTTCGAAATCAGCTGGTCAAACTTGTCCGGCTTCCTTCTGATCCTATCCATTCGATAGCGCTAAAAGCGGCTCAGCTAACAACCTAAATTTCCGTCGGACGCCCGATGCAGTTTGCAGTCGCGAAAGAATATTCTTAACCTACTGATATACATAGTTATATATTCGGAATCGGCTATTAACCTTATCTTGAACAAAAGTCTTTATTTCCTACCAACATGAACACGTGCGTTTTGATAGTCGATGATCGACCAACTAATCTGAGAATCTATGCTCAGTTTGTGACGTTGATGGGGGAAAATTATTCCGCCGTCACTTACGCTGACCCTGTTGAAGCGCTGCATTGGCTGCGGGACAACAAAGCGGATTTGATGGTGGTAGATTATCGTATGCCGCAGATGAACGGTGCGGAATTTATCAGGAAAGTCAGGATGATGCCGGGCACCAGCGAGGTACCGGCGATTGTCATCACCGCTCATCAGGACCGCGAATGCCGGCTTGCCGCGCTTGATGCCGGCGCCACGGATTTCCTGCAAAGCCCTGTTTCCCATGTGGAATTCTGTAGTCGTGCATCTTCGCTGCTCACAAAAAGCAAGAAAAGTGTAACGCTGCGCAAACGCGCAACGGAGACCGCGCACAAGCATGCGAAGATCGTCGAAACGTCTTCGGTTGACGGCCCTTCGGGGAAAAGCATGCTCGAACAGATTATCGACACCATCCCGATCATGATCAATGCAACGGATCGTTCCGGGAACTGCCTGTTCACCAACGCCTATCAGTCCGCTTTGTTCGACAAGGACCCGGATGAAATGGTCGGCACAGATATTGCGGAGTTTTTTGAACCCGCCTTGGCTGCAAATTCCCGGCGCAGGAACGAGATGGTGTTAAAATCGGGGCTCGCCATTCCCCATTACGAAGAGAAAATCACCAGCGATGGTGTCGATTTGATCTTCCATTGCAATAAATCTCCACTGCTCAACCACAAGGGTGAAGCGATTGGCGTGTTAACGACAGCGGTTGATATCACTGCCCGGAAATTTGCTGAAGAACACAGAGCCCACTTGGCCCTGCATGATATGCTGACAGGACTTCCCAATCGGGTCCTGCTCGCCGAGAATGTCAAATCCACCATCGATAACTGCAAGAAAACAAACAGCGAAGCGGCCCTGCTACTGCTGGATCTTGACCGCTTCAAAATCATCAATGACACCCGCGGTCATCACAGCGGTGACGCACTTTTACGAGAAGTCGCAGACCGCATTACCAAGGTCATAGGATCTGAAAATTTTGCAGCGCGCATCGGAGGCGACGAGTTTGCGGTGATTCTGAACAAGTTTGACAGCGTTGACTCGATAAACTCTCGCTGCACCAAAATCCTCAATGCCATCAACGAGCCTTATGCGATCAGCGGCGTAGGCCAGGTTATCAGCGCATCGATCGGCGTAAGCCTCATCCCGAGTGATGGCGATGAATATGAAGAAGTCCTGCGTATGGCAGATCTTGCCATGTATGATGCCAAGGCCAATGGCCGAAATTGTCATCGGTTTTTCTCCGAAGACATGAATGAAATTGCGCAAGCCGATGCCGCTCTCGAGAACGAGTTGCGCGACGCGCTCATCGAAAACCAGTTCTCGCTGGAATATCAACCAATTGTCGATGCCCAGACGCTTGAATATGTTGGCCTGGAAGCTCTGATTAGATGGGATCATCCAATTCGGGGCCGGTTACTTCCCATTCAGTTCATTCGAGTAGCCGATGACAGCGGACTTATGGACCTGTTGGGAAATTGGGTGATCGGAGAAGTATGCCGTGAGATAAAGGCCCACGCCGATGACGGTATCGATCTCCCGCGGGTCGCGATCAACGTTTCGCCGAGACAATTTCAGAATCATAATCTCTGCGAAGAATTGCTTGCCAGTATCGAAGCCAACGGAATCGAGCCTTCCAAAATTACCATCGAGATCACCGAAGAGCTGCTAATCGATAATAACGAACAAGTCAGAGCAACGCTCGAGCGCATTCGCAGTCACGGCGTAGGGATCGCGATCGACGATTTCGGGACCGGCTATTCCTCGCTGCAATATCTGAGAGATCTACCCGCCAATTGCCTTAAAATTGATCGCACTTTCATATCCCGCATTGAACATAGTGCGGCAGACCGGGCCATTATCGGCACTATCGCCCATCTGGCCCACGCTCTCGGTATGCGTGTAGTCGCAGAAGGCGTTGAAAATGATGCGCAACTGGATCTGTTACGGATTTCGGGTTGCGATGAAATCCAGGGGTTCCAGATTGCACGTCCGCAACGCGCCGAAAATCTCCGCAAATTGTTTGACGGACGGAAAATTCACAGGCCCAGCCGATCGGCAGAAGGCTAACCCCCGTGTTACCGCTACCATCCAGCGCCATGCAGAAACTGCATAGTCATCACATAGACTCGCCCTATGGCATGGACGGCCAGGCGTGTGATCGTGAACATGAAATGATCAAGAACCGGATCATTTTGATTATTCTTGCTTGGTCAGGTTGCGCTATTCTGAGTGCACCTACCGGATTGATCATCGGTTTTGGTGTCTATTTCATCGTCGGAGTGGCGATCGCGATTGCCTATCACGTTCACCGAAAACCCTCGAATTTGAGACGGTTTATAGGCCTTTGCACCGATTTTGGTGCTAGTGCTTTCATATTCCAGGTCGGCGGAGAAAGCGTTGCTGCGCTCTACCCGCTGATGCTTTGGGTCATACTGGGCAACGGCTTTCGTTTTGGAGTGACGTGGCTTTTCCTCGCTTCGGCAATGGCGGCTATCACCTTTGGATGGACCATCTATACCGTCGACTTTTGGCGCAATAGCCCCTCGCTTTCGATCGGCCTTCTGGCAGGATTGCTCGTAATACCCGCATATTGTTCGACTCTGATCACCAAAATCTCCCAAGCCAAGGAAGAAGCCGAAGCAGCGAGCAAGGCCAAGAGTCTGTTCCTTGCCAGCATCAGTCATGAACTGCGCACTCCGTTGAACGCAATCATCGGCTATGGCACGCACCTTCTTGATATGAAGATGCCCGAAAAACAGCATCAGATGATCTCGACCAGCGTGTCTGCAGGTCGCCATTTGTTGCACTTGATCAACCAGTTGCTGAGCTTCGCGCAATCGGATTCTCGAGAAGAATTGCCGGAGCCAAAGTCTTTTTCCCTCGTGGACGTCCTTGCTGAAGTTCGCGAGATCATGCTGATCGCCGCAGACGAGAAAAACCTCAAGATCATCCTTCAGGCCGATCCGCGCAGCGACCAGATCATCTCTGGCCAGCTCGATTATGTCCGCAACATTCTTATCAATCTAACCAGCAACGCAATAAAGTTCACCAAATCCGGTTCAATCACCTTGCGGTGTGGTTTCGGTCCGGAAAATGACCACGGTGAGATGTGGATCTCCGTGACCGACACCGGGCCCGGGATACCGAAGGAAGCCCAACAAAAGATTTTTGAAGTTTTCCATCAAGCGAATGACACAATCGCTAGCGAATTCGGCGGAACCGGATTGGGTTTGGCAATTTGCCACAAGCTGGCGGTTCAAATGGGTGGGCATATCGAGGTTGACAGTGAACCCGGGTCGGGCAGCACTTTTACCATGTCATTTCCGGCCGGGTTTCTGGAAACCGAAAATAACAGCTCCGACATCAAAACCGTCAGAATTCTATCGCTGACACGGAATGAACAGGCGCCGATTATCTGCAATGTCGAGAATCAACCCATCATAATTGATCATATCCAGTGCCGTCAATCTGACGATATCGTAAAAATTCTCGGTCAAAATGATTCCCAATTTTATGATATTGCGTTGCTGGATGAGGCCATTGCAAGTGATCATGATGACCAATCTCCACTATGGTCGGCGTTCCGGAAAGCCAAACTGCCTCCGGTATTATTTGCCGAAGGCAAAGTGAAAAACCTGAAAGACATGCAACTTCGGGCGGCCTTCGCTACGCTTCTTCCTGCGGGCTCGGACTTTGGTACAATCCGTAGCGCTGTCCAGATTGGCTGTTCATTTGCAGATGCGGACGCGCGGCAGCATCAGGAATCAAGGGTCGATACTCCGACATCCGCAGTCTCGCCTGTCCGGGTGTTGATCGCTGACGACAATCGCACCAACCAGATGGTGCTTGAAACGATCTTGGCCAACGCGGGTCATGAAGTCACCGTGGTTGCGGACGGCGAGAAAGCGCTCGCGGAGCTTGAGGAAGGATCCTTTGATATCGTCTTCATGGATGTCAACATGCCCATCATGGGCGGGATTGAATGTTGCCGGCTATGGCGTCAGATCGAGGGCCCGCGTAACCATATGCCGATCATCGGTCTGACGGCCGATTCAACCGAGGAGACTGAAAAGAAATGTCTCGATGCCGGGATGGATCTTCGAATGACAAAACCGATCGAAGCAAAGGAATTGATTGAGACTATCTCTTCACAAACAGTCAAGATGGTCGATCAGACGGAAAGCAAAATAGCCTCCGATCCGATGGGAGTGGTCAGCAATCTGGACGTCCAGAAGCGACTGCTGGAGCCGCCTGCTATTGATCAGGCTCAACTGGATTATCTGCTTTCGATTGGAGACGAGGCTTTTGTCCAGTCGATTATCGATACCTATCTGGAAGATGCAGGCGAGATCCTGATTGCGTTCAGAAAATCCATCGACGACGGTTCTGTCGATGATTTTCGCTTCCACGCCCATGCGTTCAAGAGCGGAGCCGCGAACGTTGGCGCGACCCGCCTGGTTGAAACATGTTCAAAACTCGAGGTTATCGGCGAGCGAGACTTCAAGGCTCGTTGCCACGTATATCTTGCAAAAGTTGAGCAGCAAATTGCCGACATTCGCAATTGTCTGAAGGCCGGTTTATCAGATGATAATGATGCCAAGGCCGCCGGAAGCACGACAGTTAAATCGATCGATCGTCAAACCGCGCGCAACGATCGCTGAATCCGGCGTTCCTGCGCCGCCGCCAGTCGCTCCATCTTTCGAACATCGGCTTCTTCAAGATAAAGTGCTGTTTCCGCCCACATATCGGTGATTTCTAGAAGTTCTTCGAGACTGACCGGGTTGGCGATTTTACGGGCCCGGTAGACCGCACGTTCGGCGTGAAAGCGTTTGCGGTTTTCCTTGGTATATTCAATGATGGCGGCTTCGCCCATGCCGTCTTCCGCCAGAATGTCGACGACACCCATTTCGTAAAGTTCGGTGGCTGTGAACAGCTTGCCCTCGAGGATGAACCGCTCGGTATCTTTTCGGCCAAGACGCTGCCGCAGAAAGCTGTAAGCCCCCATGCCTGGAAACAGATTGAACAATATTTCCGGCAGCCCCAGTCGCGCACTTTTTTCAGCAACCAATATGTCAAAAGCCAGCGCGTGCTCGAATCCGCCGCCCAATGCATCACCCTGCACCAGTGCGATGGTTATGATCGGCGCGCCAAAACCTGTGTTGTTCTCATGTTGCATATGGACGCAAGTGCGGGCGTATTTTTTCAAGGCTCCCAGATCACGGCGCCGTATACAATCGGAGAAATGCTTCAAATCACCCCCCAGATTGTAAATCCCCGGCGTGTGTGATCCACACACGAAATAACGCAACGGATCGGATCTTTTTGAAGCATCCATTGCATAGTTGGAATGAATCCAGTCCTGGACCTGCTGGATCTCGTCTCCCAATTCGTAGGTGTAGCTCGGACGTGATTTCTGGTTCATGTAACACCAGAATATTTCATCGGAACGATCAAATCGCAGTTCAATTTCCTGAAACTGTTTTTCAAAAATATCCGGTTCGGAAGTGGACGCCGCCGAGACTAGCAAATCAGTCGCTTCGATCCGCAAATTCTCTTCCGCATCATTGGCCGCGCGGCTCCGAAATTCCATACTCTACTCCTTGGCTAGCAAAGGTGTTTGTCAATACGCAGCCTAACAAATTCCTCCGCTTACGGTATCTAATTTTATGATATGCCCCATTTCAAAGCAAGTAAAACCAAGAAGATTTCCTAACATACTTAATTGACTCGAAAATTTCCTTATCTTTGAGTCATTTGAGTCAAAATAATCCGGCAAAAACCCTGTATAACGTCAAACAATGTCACAGTTTTTTCATGCCGGGAGTTTGATCGCGCGTCGCTTTCTGATGTTTCGATCGCTCAAAGACGGTCGCTGTCAACCCGCCTCGGACTCCGCTCCAGCCGATTGATTTACCAATCCTCGGAACGCGCGCGCCGCGGAACGATTGCCTTTGGTTACTTCATACACGTCCTCGGCAATCGGCATCGCAACCCCGTATTTCTTGGCCAGAGCGATCACCGTCGGGGCGCTTTTGACACCTTCCGCTACCATGAGCATTTCGTCGATGATTTCATCAATGTGGCGCCCCTTGCCAAGCTCGACACCGACATGACGGTTGCGGCTCAGCGGACTGGTACAGGTAGCAATCATATCGCCCATACCGGTAAGGCCAGAGAATGTTTCCGGTTTACCGCCCATGGCGACGCCCAGGCGCGTGATTTCGGCGAGCCCTCTGGTAATCAATGCCGAACGGGTATTATCTCCTGCCCCGAGACCATCGCCCATGCCTACAGCGATAGCGATGATATTCTTGAGTACCCCTCCCAATTCGCAACCGAGGAGATCGGTATTGGTATAGACGCGGAATACGCCCGAATGGAAAAGCTGTTGCAGCTGCTTCACGATAATCTCGTCTTCCATCGAGATGACACTGGCGGCGGCCTGGCCGGCCATGATTTCGCGTGCCAGATTGGGGCCGGTCAACACGCCCACAGGATGGCCAGGAAGAACTTCTTCGATAACCTCGGTCATCCGTTTACTGGTTGCCAGTTCCAGTCCTTTGGTCAGACTGATCACCGGAACCCACGGTCTGAGATGTTGCTTTGCCTGCACCAGCACGTTGCGGAAATTGCTGGAAGGAATGCCCATCACAAGCACATCCGCGCCAGAAACGGCCTCGCCGATTTCCGAAGTTGCGGTCAAAGCTTGCGGTAATTTTATGTCCGGCAGATATTTGCTGTTGCAATGATTGTCATTGATATCGCTGACGGTCTCCGGATCTCGCGCCCAAAGTTTTATCGGTGCGTTGCGCGACACCAACGACGCCACCGTGGTCCCCCATGATCCACCACCCAGCAGTCCAACTTTCAACTCCATAAGCTTCCCTTTGTCGGCGACTCCTCCATCGGAAGTCCGTCCTGGTTAAACTGGAGGGAATTTCAGTGTTTTGCAAGGAACTCGAGATGATGCATAGCGGTTCCTTTGGGGTTTTCGATCATCGGAATATGGCCGACATCTTCAAACACAACCGATTCTGCGTTGGGAATGCCATTTGTAAGCACATCGACACAACTTACATCGATCAACTGGTCGTGCCGTCCCCATATGATGAGGGTCGGTGTCTTGACTTGGTCGAGCTGGTCATTCAGCGGTTTGCCCATGCCGTCTTCGACCAGATTCCAGAAAATCTTGTCGAGCAAGTCACGGTGCACCGCGAAATCCTCATAGAATATCTTCCGGAACTGTCCGGGGATATTCATCGGCTTGTGGGCCACAAAAGCGAGCATCCGCTTTACATCGTCCGGGCTGTGAATCTCCAGTGGGTTTTTCCCATCTTGTGCTTCCTTCTGGAGCTTGCTTTCACTGGTTCCAACGACCCCTGCATTGTTAAACAAGGTCATGGAAATCAGGCGATCCGGGAAGTCTAGCGCAAAGCGCAGCGACACGAATCCGCCCATGCTGTTTCCGCCGATATGACATTTTTCAATCCCCATCGCGTCCAGGAAATCCCGCACCCGCGAAGCTTGCGTGGCCATGTCATAGTCACGGTCGATATCCCTGATATTTTCTCCGAACCCCGGGAGGTCGGGAGCAATCAGGCGGTATTTCCCTACAATCTGTGGCGCATAAGCCGCCCAGTTATCCTTGTCCCCGCCAAACCCGTGCAGCAGCAACAAAGGCTCTGCATCCGGTGAGCCGCCTTCCAGATAAGGCCAGAGCATATCACCCACTCTGATCGATTTTACCGTCAGCTTGCCTTTTTTGCGCAGGGCATCGCGGAAAAACCCGAACAAGATGCGCGGAAAAAAAACATAGAGGCCAATCAATGCCACCATGATAATTCCCAAGACAGTAATGAAAATCTCCATAGCTCCGCTCTACCCTTTTCCTGCCGACAGTCGGTTGTCCAACCAGTCGGTCATATCATTCAGAACCTGATCTTTTTCCGGTTCATTGAAAATTTCGTGGAACAGTTCCGGATAGATTTTCAACACCCTGTCGCTGGAAGAAACATGGCCATCCAGAAATCTCGACCCGTCAGCTGCAGCCAAACTGTCTTTTCCACCATGAAGCAGAAGCAACGGCAGCGAAATCTGTCCGGCATTTTTCTGAATCTCGGTCATGTTGCCAAGCATCTCAGTAGCCAGCCTCGCACCCATTTTGCCATTGTAGACCAGCGGATCAGCGAGATAGTCGGCGACCACCTGCGGATCGCGGCTGACCCC
>NZ_JBATHY010000231.1:0-10522 GCF_049667325.1 Parasphingorhabdus sp.
GTTCAGGTCACCAAGGGGGTGGTCTCGATCAACGGAACAGCTGTCGAGCGCAAGCAAATCGAGGATTTTGAACATCCCGTAACACCCAATAGCCCCTGTTACCGCGACGAGTTTGAATCGCCGGGAAAAAATGGTGCTGTAATCTGCCGCTATGCCCAGTTTCAGGAAACGCTTCCCAACGGTGTTACCTATCGAATATTGGACATTTACGAAGATTCAGTGGGCGATAGCACGGAAGCTTTTGTGGTCCCGGATGGCCACATGTTCCTGATGGGTGACAACCGCGACCGCAGCGCTGATAGCCGCTTTGCCGCGGTGGACGGTCATGCCATCGGCATGGTGCCGCAAGAAAATCTGGTAGGCCGGGCTTTGGTCTCAGTTTTCTCAACCGATGGTTCGGCCGAATGGATCAAACCCTGGACTTGGCTATCGGCCGCACGTTGGGAACGGATAGGAGAAAGTTTTTGAATCGCCCGGACTTTCTCGACTGGATTGCCGAAATCACCAACGAGCGGCCATCATCGCCGGAACTTTATATCAGAGCGGCTACGCACGGCAGCCACGGAGAAAAAGACTATCAGCGACTGGAATTTCTGGGTGACAGGATATTGGGGCTGGTGATTGCGGACCAACTATATCGTCAATTTCCGGATGAACCGGAAGGACAATTGTCGCAACGCCTCAACGGGCTGGTATCCGGCCCGGTGTGCGGAGATGTCGCAAAGAATATCGGTGTCGGCGACCACATACTGCTCGGAAAACAGGCCCGGGATGACGGCGCGCGAAAGAGCGTGAAGGTTCTCGGTGACGTCATGGAATCTCTTATCGGTGCGGTCTATCTCGATCATGGGATGGAAGCCGCCCGCAGCTTCATTCTTCGTCACTGGGAAAGCCGGATTTCAGCGACGGTTGCCGATGTCAGGCATCCCAAATCCGCGTTGCAAGAGTGGGCTGCGGCGAACAACCGCAAGGTTCCGGAATATGAACTGATTGAAAAAAGCGGTCCCCATCACGATCTGAAATTCAACGTTAGATTGAGCGTTCGCAATATCGGTGAAGTCGAGGCCACGGCTTCCTCCATTCAGGCGGCACAAACCAAGGCCGCCAAGAAATTTCTGGAAAAATTCACATGACAAACAAATGCGGCGTCGTAGCATTGATCGGTGCGCCCAATGCTGGCAAATCAACCCTGATCAATGCGTTGGTCGGGCAGAAGGTGGCGATCACAAGTTCCAAACCGCAAACCACACGTACGCGACTGTTGGGCATTGCAATCGAGGAAGAAACACAATTGTTGCTTGTGGATACTCCGGGTATTTTCGAGCCGCACCGTCGCCTTGATCGCGCGATGGTTTCAGCCGCCTGGGAAGGTGCCGAGGACGCAGATATAATCGTGATGCTGGTCGATTCACGAGCGGGACTTGGTGCAAAGGTCACCTCGATTGTGGAACGGATCAAGCATCGGTCGGAAAAGACAATCCTTGTCATGAACAAGGTTGATATCGCCGCCAAAGACAAAATGCTCGGACATGTCGTCAAGCTTCACGAACTAGCCGATTTCGATGAAACATTTTTTGTCAGCGCCAAGACCGGTGACGGGCTTGAAGAACTGAGAGCCTATCTGGTGAACGCGATGCCAGAAGGCCCGTGGCACTTCCCCGCCGATCAGGTGTCGGATGCAAGCGAACGCATTCTTGCTGCGGAAATTACCCGCGAACAGGTTTTCCGGCAACTCCATGCGGAACTGCCCTATGCGACCGCCATTGCGATGGAACAATATAAGGAGCGGCCCGACGGCTCGCTCGAAATTCACCAGCAAATTCTGGTCGAGAAGGCCAGTCAGAAAGCGATCATTCTCGGCAAGGGCGGTCACCAGATCAAGGAAATCGGTGCAAAAGCTCGTGCGGAACTAGCCGGGATACTGGGCAAGCCAGTCCATCTTTATCTCCACGTCAAGGTCAGCGCAAACTGGGATGAAGACAGAAGCCTTTATCAGGACATGGGCCTGGACTGGGTCAAATAGGCATAATTACCCGGTTGCTGGACGCTTTGCTCTTGGATTGAACATTGGTTTCATCGGTTGGCACCGCGTGAATCGAAAACCAATGTTTGACAGATATGCCGCCCGACCTACCAAGAAGATGTCTGGCGGCGCTTTTTCTACATGCATCGAGAAATTTCTTTATCGCCTTGCCCGATCCCTCGAGGTGGAGCGAAAATCTGTTATCACTCAGGTTGACAAAGGCTCGTTCTCCGCGGCGCAACGCATCCCAGAGTATATGCGTAGCGGACATGTCAAAGCGGGGAAAATAGGCGTTGTGACCTTGAATTTCAAATGGGTCTTTGCGAGCGATCAGTCCGATTGATTTTCCGTTGTCGACCCGGATCGAAAAGCCGAATTGATCGTTATTCTGCAGTTCCGGGGACCTCGCGAAAATCGTGTTCGAGATTATGGCGCGACCATTGTGATCGCTCGCACATGAAAATTCCCACAATCGATCAAGTCGATGACCGGTTTCTTTCACCCCAAACTCAAGCAGGGGTTTGCCATTTCGAATATGGTAACTCCATTCCATTCCTGCCCCTCGACCGACATCTTGATAAGCGCGTGGCGAAGGGATAGGTGCCGTGTCCTGTGCACATAGCGGAGATGAAATCGTCACACAGACCGAAGCCAATGGCCAAAACAAGCTTTTCCTTCGCGTCGCCATCAAATTTCTTTCCACGCCTTCCGAGAGCCATTGAGGGCGGTGGAACTGCGAACCAATTAAGAACATTCTGGTAACCGCACTCGGAGCGCGTTGTGGCAATGACTTCTGACTTATTGGAAGAAAAAGCCTTTCGAACTTACATACGTCAGCGATCCAAAATTGTCGGGCGCATCATTTGCGCGTTATGCAGGCGGATTATCCACTATCGTTGCAGTCGTCTTCCGATTGTTATCCGGCACCTGCTCCGAACGGTCGCTGGCCGAGGGTTTGCTGCTTATCAATAGATGGTTTTCATAGTCATTCATGGGAACTACTCCTGATACTTGCCCAAACAAGTTATCATTTTCAGCGCGTTACGGTGAACGCTATTTGACTCATATCGGTTGAGATAAGAGTTGCCAGAAAAAGAGATGACTAGAAATTTATGTCAATCGAGCAAAATTCTGTCCGTTGAATCGGGAGATAATGTTTCGAGATACACGGCCAGATGGAAAATCGAAGCAACCAGCGGTACAACTTACTAGCTGCCGCCTTGCGCGGCGATCATTGCTTGATTGAAGTCTGATTTCTTATCGTATTAAGCGCTTGTGCAGTCAGGATTCCGAGCACGATTGCGATGACATCTACTGCAAAATCCATCCAATCTGCATCGCGACCGAACGCCATTGCAAATTGCAGAAGCTCAATGGCTCCGCCGAAGGCGATCAACATGCTGAACAGAATTATCCCGTTAACTCGGGACCATAATATTCTGGCGGCCGAGGAAAGTATGAAAAACGCCAGAATGTGATTCAGTTTGTCATTGGCAAAGACTGCGGGCGCGTCGTCCGGAGGCATGAGCGAAAGGGCGAGGACCGTGCCGAGCATCAGCCAGAAAAGGATGCGAAGTATTTTTTGGTTGCTCATTTCGTCCACTTAAATGGCCGGACATTGCTCGCCCGTTAATCGAGGGACCGGAGTATCCGGATTGGGAGATGGTCGGCAGAATATTTGTGCACTGCGTTGGTTATAATGGTCACCGGACCAGAGCAGACCTGCTGCCAGGCGCAGCGGCCTAATGCCGCCTATTCCGCTTTTGCATTGGCCGGAGCTTTCTTCGCCGCAGGTTTCTTTTTCGCTGCCGGCTTTTTCTTGGCGGCGGGTTTCTTTTTGGCAGCGGTCTTTTTCTTGGGAGCAGCTTTTTTGGCCCGCTTTTTTGCCGGACCTTTGGCAGCGCGAACGTCGATCAGTTGAGCCGCCTCTTCCAAGGTCAGTTGATCCTTGTCGACCGTCTTTGGCAAGGAAGCGTTGGTCGTGCCGTCGGTCACATAAGGTCCGAAGCGGCCATCCATCAGCTTGATCTCGAGCTCGGTACGTGGATGGTTGCCCATGACCTTGAGAGGCTCCATCTTGCCACGACCTCGACCGCCGCCGTTTTTAGCTGCATCCGCCAATTTGGCGACGGCGGCATTCATGCCGATTTCGAAGACTTCCAGCGTATTCTCGAGCCGCGCCGATTTACCATTGTGACTCAGATAAGGGCCGTAGCGGCCGATTTGTGCTGTCACAACTTCGCTGGTCTCCGGATGGAGACCAACTTCGCGCGGCAACGAAAGCAGTTTCACCGCCCATTCGAGCCCGAAATCTTCCGCCGGAATATCCTTGGGAATGGAAGAGCGTTTGGCCTCTTTGCCCTCGCCTTTTTCCACATAGGGCCCGAAGCGGCCTACTTTTTTGGTGATCTTTTCATCGCTCTCGGGATCAACGCCCAGTTCCTGCGGACCTTCGTCCTCGTCGCCATTGGCTCCGCCGCCCTGGGCGAAGCGTCTGGTGAACTTGCATTCCGGATAGTTGGAGCAGGCCACGAAGGCGCCAAACCGGCCGCCGCGCAGGGCCAGCTTGCCTTCGTTGCAGCGCGGACATAGTCGTGGATCGCTGCCATCTTCCTTCTCGGGAAACAGATAGTCGCCGAGGAATATATCCAGCTCTGCGGTTACTTCCGACGGCATTTTTTCCATCACTTCGACGGTTTTGGGTTTGAAATCATGCCAGAAGGCTTCGAGAATGGCCTGCCACTGAGCGCGGCCGCCGCTGACTTCATCCAGTTCGTCTTCCAGCGCGGACGTGTAATCATAGGCCACATAGCGATCAAAAAACCGTTCGAGAAATCCGGTCAGTAATCGCCCGCTCTCCTCAGCAAAGAACCGGTTCTTCTCGATCCGGACATAGGCGCGGTCTTTCAGCGTCTTGATGATCGACGCATAGGTTGACGGGCGCCCGATGCCCAGTTCTTCCATTTTCTTTACCAGACTGGCTTCGCTGTAACGCGGCGGTGGCTGGGTAAAATGCTGGAGCGCATCAACAGACTTCTTGGCTGGACTGTCGCCCTTTGACATCGCCGGCAGCAAACCGCCATCTTCATCCTTGTCATCATCCCGGCCCTCTTCGTAAAGCGCTAGAAATCCTGCGAATTTTACGACTTGTCCGTTCGCTCTCAGACCGGTTTTACCGGTGCCATCAAGCATTTCCACGGTGGTGCGTTCGAGCCGGGCAGAAGCCATCTGGCTGGCCATCGCCCGCTTCAGCACTAGATCATAGAGCTTTGCGTGGTCGCCGCTACCGGCAGTCCGCTTGGTGAAACTGGTCGGACGGATCGCTTCATGTGCTTCCTGCGCATTTTTCGCCTTGGATTTGTAGATCCTCGGGCTGTCCGGGACATAGCTGGCATCATAGCGATCCGCGATTGCCTTGCGCGCCTCCGAGATAGCGCTTCCATCCATCTGCACACCATCGGTCCGCATATAGGTAATCGCGCCATCTTCGTATAGCTGCTGGGCAATCCGCATGGTGTGGCTGGCAGAGTAGCCGAGTTTACGCGCAGCTTCCTGCTGCAAGGTCGATGTCGTGAATGGCGGCGGCGGGTTGCGGGTAAGCGGCTTGGTTTCGATCGATTCAATTGTAAACAGGCCGCTTTCGACTGCGGCCTTGGCCCGCAGGGCCTGATCTTCAGTCGTCAGGTCCATTTTACCGAGTTTTTTGCTGTCATGGATCGTCAGTCGGGCTTCAAAGGCCTGTCCACTCTGTTCCATTTGTGCTGTGACTGACCAATATTCCTGCGGCCTGAACGCTTCGATTTCGCGCTCGCGCTCCACGATCAGCTTGAGCGATACCGATTGCACACGGCCCGCCGACTTCGCACCCGGCAACTTGCGCCACAATACCGGAGACAAAGTAAATCCCACGAGATAGTCGAGCGCCCGGCGTGCGCGATAGGCATCGATCAGATCCTCATCCAGCGCGCGTGGACGCGTCATGGCTTCGGTCACCGCTGCCTTTGTAATCGCATTGAACGTCACCCGGTCGACTTTTTCCGGAAGCGCTTTTTTTATGCGCAACACTTCCTGGACATGCCAGCTAATCGCTTCGCCTTCCCGGTCAGGGTCGGTCGCGAGAATCAAACGCGTCGCTTTTTTCGATTCGTCGGCGATAGCCTTTAGCTGCTTGGCCTTGTCGGGATAGTTCTGCCAGGTCATGGCAAAACCGTCGTCGGGATCGACCGAACCATCCTTGGGCGGAAGGTCGCGAATATGGCCATAGGACGCCAATACCTTGAAATCCGGTCCCAGATATTTCTCGATGGTTTTGGCTTTGGCGGGTGACTCGACGATAACTAGCTGCATAAGTTCCGATTTTCATTGTTCTCACGTATACGCGCGAGGCTGTGACAGGGATTAGGTCTAGGTCAAGGCCCTGATTGAAGTTTTTTGTCAATGGTGATGAAAAATTAGCGCGGCGGTCGGTACTCAATTTGAAAGACTGACACGAGCACCGGAGTGGCGCGCAAGGCGTCCTGCGAGTTCCAGTTCGAGCAGCGCATACTGCACCGAAGCTGCGGGTAGCCCTGACTGTCTGACCAGTTCATCGACGGCTACCGGCGTCACACTGATCAAAGTCAAGAGCGGGCTCGGGTCCACGTCTGTCATATCCGGATGATCGAACTCCTCGATATTGGAGAATTTACAATTGTCCTCCAGTCCATCCCTATTCTGTACGTATTCCGCGCGTTCATCGAAATGACGGATCAATTCCAGAACATCATCAGCCGACTGGACCAGTGTTGCACCCTCGCGGATCAGCATGTTGCAGCCCCTTGATCGAGGATCCAGCGGTGAGCCGGGGATTGCCATGACCTGTCGTCCGGCCTCTGCGGCCAGCCTCGCCGTGATCAACGAACCGGAACGTGGCGCAGCTTCGATAATCACCGTGCCTCTCGCCAGTCCGGCGATGATCCGGTTGCGATAAGGAAAATGTCTGGCGCGGGGCTCTGTTCCGGGCGGCTGTTCTGCTAGCAACAGCCCGCGCTCTGCTATCTTCCGCTGGATTACTTCATTCTCCGGTGGATAGAAAATGTCCAGTCCCCCGGCAATCACGGCAATTGTTCCCTTTGCGAGCGAACCCTGATGGGCGGCGGAATCAATACCTTTAGCCAATCCCGACACAATCGATACACCGGCTTCGACGAGACTATTGGCCAGATCACGGGCGAAACGACAAGCGGCAGCCGAGGCGTTTCGTGCGCCGACGATAGCCACCATCGGCTGTACCAGAAGCTCCAGTCGACCTTGCCAGAGCAATACCGGTGGTGGATTGTCAAGCTCTGCCAACAAGGCCGGATAGCGGGACTCACCGAGAAAAAGAAACCGTGCACCAAGGTTTCGAACCGCTGCCATTTCGGAGTCGATCTGCTCGGGATCTGCAATTCTTGGCGACCGTCCACCGCCCCGTTTGGCCATATCGGGAATGGCCTCCAGCGCGCGCGCTGCGGAACCAAATCTTCTGATCATCTGCTGATATGTGACAGGTCCGATATTCTCGGATCGGATAAGCCGAAGTCGATCAAACGCTTCCTGCCTTTCCTCCATTCACTTCAAGCCTTTTTCGACGCCCCGATTTTCGGTTCTTCACCGGCGACCAGACGCTCGATGTTGGTGCGGTGTTTCCACAAAACCAGCAGCGTCAAACCAATGAACATGGGCATCATGGCAAATTCTCCCAGGACGAAGGCCGCTATCGGTACCGATATGGCGGCGAGCATTCCTCCTACGGAAGAATAGCGCCACAGCGCAAGAGAACCCAGCCAGGTGACCGCAAATATCAATCCTGCGGCAGGGATCAGGGCAGCCACAATGCCCAGCAAAGTCGCAACCCCTTTACCGCCGACAAACCGAAGCCAGACGGGATAAAGATGGCCGAGAAAGGCCCCCAGCCCGGCCAAAACCCCCAATCCATCCGAAATTTGCATCGCGAGAAAGACCGCAGCATATCCCTTGCCGATATCGAGCAAGAGAGTCAGGGCCGCTAGCGCCTTGTTGCCCGAGCGCAATACATTGGTAGCGCCGATATTACCCGATCCGGTTTTGCGTAGGTCACCGCCACCGGTCATACGAGTCAACAGCACACCAAAAGGGATGGAGCCCAGCAGATAGCCGGACAATAACGCCAATATTGGTTCTATCCACATGGACTGCACTGAAATTACCCCTTGTCGCGTTTGCGCTATATTCAGCGCCGAATTTGAGCAAGCATTTCCTGTAAAAAAACGGCTAAGGCCAAACGCTTGTCAGACGAACCGAAGCGGTTGCCGTCGCTATGCAAATTTGGCTATGGGCAGAGCATGACCGATCCAAAGATTGCCGAATACCCTCCCCTGTTATTTTTCGATACCGGCGTCGGAGGCCTGTCGGTGTTGCGCGAAACCATGAAACTGCTGCCCAATGCGCCGATAGTCTACGCCGCTGACTATGCCGGACTGCCTTATGGAATGAAATCCGAAGCGGAACTGGCAGCGCGTGTCCCTGCCCTGCTCGGACGACTCGTCGAGCGCTACAAACCGATATTGGTTACAATCGCCTGCAACACCGCCTCGACGATAGCCCTCGACCATGTCCGCTCGGCTTTGAATATACCGGTGGTCGGTACGGTACCGGCAATCAAGCCCGCCAGTACGCTGACCAAAACCGGAGTGATCGGCCTGCTCGGCACCCGGGCAACCATCCGGCAGCCCTATGTCGATCGCCTCGCCGCCGATTTTGCATCGGACAAGAAATTGCTTCGCCATGCCGCGCCCGATCTCGTCTATGCCGCAGAAGCCAAATTGCGCGGAGAAACACCGGACCCGCGGGTCATCCAGGAGGCAATTGCAGGGTTGATCGATCAGGCGGCAGGCGAGCAAATTGACACCATCATCCTCGCCTGTACCCATTTTCCGCTGCTAAAGGACGAATTATCCGAAGCGGCGCAACGACCGATTCAGTTTATCGATGGCGCGCAAGGCATCGCCCGACGGATCGCAAATCTCACAAAAAATACATCATGGCCGACGGATAACCAGGACGGAATATTTGTCACCACCGGAGAGCTTGCCGATATAGAACCCTATCGACGAGCACTGGGCGAATATGGTATAAAACGCTACGAAACCCTCTAACCCTATGGCGAACATATCTTATTGCGAGTGGTTTGCGCTGGAAATTCCGGACAAAGGCAGCTAAGGGCCATTTCAGAACGACCGCAAGAACAGATTTGACGCAGGATTTGGTGCATAGTGGATTACGACAAGATTTTTTCGCAAGCGATTGACCGGCTGCATGCCGAAGGACGCTATCGGGTATTCATCGACATTTTGCGCAACAAGGGTTCGTTTCCCAACGCCCGCTGTTTTGCCCATCACAACGGCCCACAACCGGTTACAGTCTGGTGCTCGAACGACTATCTCGCGATGGGCCAGCACCCCGATGTCATCGTCGCGATGGAAGAGGCTTTGCACGATGTGGGCGCCGGATCTGGCGGAACACGCAATATCGGCGGCAATACCCATTATCATATCCAGCTCGAGCGGGAACTGGCCGACTGGCACAGCAAGTCCGGCGCGCTGCTTTTTACGTCAGGCTACGTCTCGAACGAAGCCACTCTTTCAACACTCACCAAAATTCTGCCCGGATGCATCATCTTTTCCGACGAGCTGAATCATGCCTCGATGATTGCCGGGATCAAGAACAGCGGCTGCGAAAAACGGGTTTTCCGGCATAATGATCTGGAACATCTGGAAGAACTGCTGGCCGCCGAAGATCCGGAAGTACCCAAGCTGATCGCCTTTGAAAGCATCTATTCGATGGATGGCGATATCGCTCCGCTGCATGCAATTTGCGATCTGGCGGACCAGTATAATGCGCTCACCTATTGCGATGAAGTCCACGCCGTCGGGATGTACGGGCAACGCGGTGGCGGCATATCCGAGCGCGACGCAGCCGCTGACAGGATTACGATCATCGAAGGAACGCTGGCCAAGGCGGTTGGTGTAATGGGCGGCTATATTGCTGCTGACCAGAAGATCGTCGATGTGATCCGGTCTTATGCTCCCGGCTTCATTTTCACGACCAGCCTGTCGCCGGTTCTGGTGGCCGGCGCATTGGCCAGCATCCGGCACCTCAAACAGTCAAGCGCAGAACGTGACGGTCAACAGGCTTCGGCTCAGACGCTCAAGAATTTGTTCGCGGAGGCTGGTCTGCCGTTGATGGACTCGTCGACCCATATCGTTCCGTTGCTGGTCGGCGACCCGGTTAAAGCAAAGAAAATCAGCGATATATTGCTTGCCGAATATGGCGTCTACGTGCAGCCGATCAACTATCCGACCGTACCGCGCGGCAGCGAACGGCTGCGGTTCACGCCGGGTCCGGCCCATACCGAAGCGATGATGAAAGATCTGGCGCGGGCACTGGTGGAAATCTGGGGCAGGATGGATCTGGAATTGGCGATAGCTGCCTAGCAGAACT
>NZ_JBATHY010000232.1:0-6353 GCF_049667325.1 Parasphingorhabdus sp.
GCCGCTATGGGCCTCATGATAAAGTTCCGACGCGTGGAGCATCGCCTTGGACGGGATGCAGCCGACGTTGAGGCAAGTGCCGCCGAGCGTCTCGCGGCTTTCCACGCAGGCCGTTTTCAGACCCAGCGGCGCCGCCCGGAGCGCGGCGACATAGCCGCCGGGGCCGGAGCCGATTATCAGAATATCATAGTCAAATTTTTC
The DNA here is from genome assembly GCF_049667325.1 of Parasphingorhabdus sp. Lineage (GTDB taxonomy): Bacteria > Pseudomonadota > Alphaproteobacteria > Sphingomonadales > Sphingomonadaceae > Parasphingorhabdus. Next base: position 202 of record NZ_JBATHY010000232.1, read on the forward strand.
GGTCATATTCTATCTCTCACCTCGTCACCCAGAACCTGTTTCGGGATGACGCGCATTGGTTTTTCTATCTACAAATCAATCAACAGCCGTGCCGGATCCTCGATCGCTTCCTTGATCCGTACAAGGAAGGTCACCGCCTCGCGGCCGTCGATCAGACGGTGGTCATAGCTCAGCGCCAGATACATCATCGGACGGACGACTATCTCCCCATCCACGACCACGGCGCGATCCTCGATCCGGTGCAAGCCGAGCACCGCAGATTGCGGCGGGTTGATGATCGGCGTCGACATCAGCGACCCGAATACGCCGCCGTTGGAGATGGTGAAGGTACCGCCCTTCATGTCTTCCATGGTCAACGAGCCATCCTTGGCCCGCTTGCCGAAATCGCCGATCGTGTTCTCGACATCGGCAAAGCTCATCGCTTCGGCATTACGGATCACGGGGACGACCAGACCGTTGGGCGCGCTGACCGCGACCGAAATATCGACATAATCATGATAGACGATTTCCTCGCCATCAATCTGCGCGTTGACCGAGGGCACGTCTTTCAGCGCCATGCAGGCCGCCTTGACGAAAAAGCCCATGAAACCAAGCTTTACGCCATGTTTCTTCGCAAACAGCTCTTTATATTTGCTGCGCGTTTCGATCACCGCGGTCATGTCGACATCGTTGAACGTGGTCAGCAGGGCCGCCGTATCCTGCGCCTCTTTCAGCCGCCGGGCGACGGTCTGGCGCAGGCGGGTCATCCGGACCCGCTCTTCATTACGGCTGCCGGTCGATGGCGATGGCGTCGGCGTCGGCGCGCCCTTTGCCGTGCCTTTTTCGACCAGTGGCGGTGTTTGCTGGGCGCCGGATTTCACATATTGCTCGACATCCGCCTTGGTCAGCCGGCCATCCTTGCCGCTACCGCTGATCTGGCTCGGATCGACGCCATGTTCGAGAACCAGCCGGCGGACCGACGGGGAAAGGGTGATCGATGCATCAGGCTCTGCCGCTTTGGCTTCCGAAGCGGCCGGAGCCGGGGCTGGCTTGGCCGCGCTTGTCGCGCCGCTCCCTGCCTCGATCGTCGCGATCACCGCGCCGACTTCGACCGTATCGCCCACTGCCACCTGATGCGCGCCCATCACACCGGCCTCGGGCGCCGGTACTTCCAGTGCTACCTTGTCGGTTTCCAGACTGGCAATCGGTTCATCGGCGGCCACCGCTTCGCCGGGCTGCTTGAGCCATTCGCCCAGAGTCGCTTCGGTGATAGATTCGCCCAGTACCGGGACTTTTACTTCTATAGCCATATTATACTGCTCTCTTTTCAATCCTGTACGGGATGCCCCAGTGCCTCGGCGATCAACTGTTCCTGCTGCTGCTTGTGCCGGGTTGCCAGACCGGTTGCCGGCGAGGCCGCAGCGGCGCGTCCGGCATAGACCGGTTCGACCGGACCGATGCCCGCCTGCTCGAGACATTTTTCCAGATAGGAGCGGACAAAATACCAGCTGCCATTATTCTTCGGCTCTTCCTGTGCCCAGACCAGAGTCCCGAGATTTTTCATCCGCTTGAGGCGGACCACCAGAGGCTCGCCCGGGAACGGATAAAGCTGTTCAATCCGGATGATTGCGGTGTTCTTGTCGCCCGCTGCATCGCGAGCCTCGATCAGGTCATAGGCAACCTTGCCCGAGCACAGCACAAGCCGCTTCACATCCTTGTCTGCCGGCGGATTGGTGTCGGACAAGATCCGCATGAAATGCTGGTCGCCCTGGAAATCCTCGGCCTTCGACACTGCGAGCTTGTGGCGCAACAGCGACTTCGGCGTCATGATGATCAAAGGCTTGCGGAACGAGCGCAGCATCTGGCGGCGCAAAATGTGGAAATAATTGGCCGGCGTGGTGATATTGGCGACCTGGATATTGTCCTGCGCGCATAGTTGCAGAAAGCGTTCCAGCCGCGCCGAACTATGTTCCGGACCCTGACCTTCATAACCATGGGGCAGCAGCATCACCAGCCCGTTGGCGCGCAGCCATTTGGCCTCGCCCGAGGCGATGAACTGGTCGATCATGATCTGCGCGCCATTCGCGAAATCGCCAAATTGCGCTTCCCACAAGACCAGGGTTTTCGGATCGGCGCCAGCATAGCCATATTCAAAGCCGAGCACGCCATATTCGCTGAGCGGACTGTCGAGCACTTCAAACCGGCCATGCGGCACGGTGCTGAGCGGCACATATTTTTCTTCCGTGTTCTGGTCCACCCAGACCGCGTGGCGCTGGGAAAAGGTTCCGCGTCCGCTATCCTGCCCGGACAGGCGGACATTATAGCCTTCGGAAACCAGCGAGCCGTAAGCCAGCGCCTCGCCGGTCGCCCAGTCGAAATTCTCGCCCGACTTGAACATCTTGGCCTTGGCATCAATCACCCGGCCCAATGTCTTGTGAATCTTATGTCCTTCCGGAACCGTGGTCAGCGTCCGGCCCAGACTGTCGAATAATTTTGTGTCGATCGCGGTATCGACATTGCGCCGCGCGGTTTCCGGATCGGCCGGAATATGCAGCCCCTGCCAGCGGCCGCCAAACCAGTCGGCCTTGTCCGCCTTGTAATCGGCCGCAGCCTGAAATTCGGTTTCGAGATGATCAGCAAAAGCGCCGCGGGTCGCGTCGCCCCATTTCGCATCAATCACGCCCTCCGCGACCAGCCGCTTTTCATACAGCTTGCTGACCTTGGGATGTTTCTTGATCGCGGCATACATGATCGGCTGGGTGAAGCTCGGTTCGTCGCCTTCATTATGGCCGAAACGGCGATAGCACCACATGTCGATCACGATATCGCGGCCGAAACGCTGCCGAAATTCAATCGCGATTTTGCAGGCAAAGGTCACCGCTTCGGGATCGTCGCCGTTGACGTGGAAAATCGGTGCCTGCACGCCTTTGGCAACGTCGGAAGGATAAGGCGAGGAGCGCGCGAATTGCGGGCTGGTGGTAAAGCCGATCTGGTTGTTGATCACAAAATGGATACAGCCGCCGGTATTGTAGCCACGGATACCCGAGAAACCGAGGCATTCCCAGACGATGCCCTGTCCAGCAAAGGCGGCATCACCGTGGATCAGCACGGGCAGGACCTGATCATGTTTTTCCAGATCGTCGCGCGCCACTTGCTGGGCACGGACCTTGCCGAGCACCACCGGATCGACCGCTTCGAGATGCGACGGATTGGGTACGAGACTCATATGGACATTGATGCCGTCAAATTCGCGGTCGGTGGAGGTGCCGAGATGATATTTCACATCGCCTGATCCGCCGACATCGTCGGGATTGGCCGATCCGCCGTGGAATTCATGGAAGATGACCTTGTAGGGCTTGGCCATCACATTGGCGAGAATGTTCAGACGCCCGCGATGGGCCATGCCATAGACAATATCGCGGACACCGGCAGCGCCACCGTTCTTGATGATATTTTCCAGCGCCGGCAGCATCGATTCACCGCCGTCGAGCCCGAAACGCTTGGTCCCGACATATTTCTTGCCGAGAAAATTTTCATATTCCTCGCCCTCGATCACCTTGTTGAGGATCGCCTTCTTGCCTTCCGGCGTAAAGTGGATTTCCGCGTCTTTGCCCTCCATCCGGTCCTGCAGAAAGCGCCGTTCCTCGATGTCGGCAATATGCATATATTCCAGCCCGACCGAGCCGCAATAATTGGCGCGCAGCACCGCTTCGATTTCGCGGATCGACGCGGTTTCAAAACCCAAAACCCCGCCAAGGAATATCGGCTTGTCCATTTCAGCAGCCGTGAACCCATGAAATTCGGGAGTCAGGTCGGCCGGCTGCTCCAGCTTGGACAGGCCGAGCGGATCAAGATTGGCCCCCAGATGCCCGCGCACCCGATAGGTGCGGATCAGCATCATGGCCCGGATCGATTTTTCCGCCGCTTGCGCGACTTCGGCATCGGACATGGACTTGCCGGTTTTCTCCGCAGCCGCCGCGATCTCGATACCCATCCGGGTAGGATCAAGCGCGCTGTTCAGCTCGTCGGCATCATCAACCGGCCAATGCTTGCGCTGCCAGCTCGGGCCGCTTTCCCGTTCGGAGCCAAAATCCTGATTTTCAAAACCCATAATTTACTACCTTGTGTACCGGTCTTTTAATGTTCACCGGCGAAGGCCGGTGCCCAGAACTGTCCTATCCGATCGTCTGGGCCCCGCTCTTCGGTAGGGCACATCAAATCATCGTCACTTCACAACCGCAAACCACTTCATCCCGTTCCTTTGCCGTTCACCGGCGAAGGCCGGTGCCCAGAACTGTAGTGCACTATCGTCTGGGCCCCGCTCTTCAGCGGGGAACACAAACTCGCCGCCCATTCACTTCACAATCTCATCCCACAAATCATTCCATTCCGGATTCATCCGTTCGATCCGCTTCAACTTCCACTGCCGGTTCCAATTCTTCATCCGCAGTTCGGTAGACCTCGCTTCCTGAATATCGTCATAAGCTTCAAACCAGACCAGCAACTTGCATCCTTGTTTCTTCGTAAACCCTTCGATCAGACCTTCGCGATGTTCGTACACCCGTTTCGCCAAATCGCTCGTGACGCCCAGATATATTGTTCCATTCCTTTGGCTCGCCATGATATAAACATATCCCGGTCTGCCCATTTCCATTCACCGACCGCATTGTTCACCGGCGAAGCCCGGTGCCCAGAACTGTCCTGTCCTGTCCGATCGTCTGGACCCCGCCCTGCGGCGGGGAACAGAAAAGTGCGGCTCTCTCCAGCCAATCAAACCAGCTCCTTCAACATAGCGTCCAGCGTCGTCCCCAATTCACTCGGCGACGGCGAAACGCGGATGCCCGCGGCTTCCATCGCCGCGATCTTGTCTTCCGCGCCGCCCTTGCCGCCGGAAACAATCGCGCCGGCATGGCCCATGCGGCGTCCCGGAGGAGCAGTCAGACCAGCGATAAAGCCGACCATCGGTTTGCTGCGGCCCTTTTTGGCTTCGTCGGCAATGAACTGCGCTGCTTCTTCTTCGGCGCTGCCGCCGATTTCGCCGATCATGATGATCGACTTGGTCGCGTCGTCGGCGAGGAAAAGCTCGAGCACGTCGATAAAGTTGGTACCGTTGACCGGATCGCCGCCAATGCCGACCGCCGTGGTCTGGCCAAGGCCAACCGCGGTTGTCTGGTGCACCGCTTCATAGGTCAAGGTGCCGGAACGCGAGACCACGCCGACCGAGCCTTTCATGAAGATGCTGCCGGGCATGATGCCGATCTTGCATTCGTCGGGGGTGAGAACGCCGGGGCAGTTCGGACCGATCAGCCGCGACTTGCTGCCTTGCAACGCGCGCTTGACGCGAACCATGTCGAGCACCGGAACGCCCTCGGTAATCGCGACGATCAGTTCAATCTCTGCATCAATCGCTTCGAGGATAGAATCCGCTGCAAATGGCGGTGGAACATAAACGACAGAAGCCGTCGCGCCGGTGGCGTCCTTGGCTTCGGCCACCGTATCAAAATTGGGCAGCCCGATATGCGTCGTGCCACCCTTGCCCGGCGTAACGCCGGCCACCATCTGCGTGCCATAAGCCAGCGCCTGTTCGGTGTGGAACGTGCCGGTATTGCCGGTCATGCCCTGGGTTATAACCTTGGTGTTCTTGTCGATTAGTATGCTCATTCTAAATCCTTCATTTTCTGGGCCTGCTGATATTCGTTGCTGCGTTGCGAGGATATCCGACGATCAACAAACCAAAGCCGGTCAACAATGCCAGTGGCCCGAATGTAATATAGCCAATATTGGTAAATCCATCTCCGATCTGCGGACCAAACCAACCCGAATAGGTCAATATGGCACCGAGCAAGCTCAGCAATAGACCGAACAGAAACGCGAGCGCCTTCACGCCAGACTTGGATCCAGTTCCTTACAAGCCGCCAGCAATTCCTTCACCGCGTCGACCGACACATTGAAATTGCCCTGCGCTTCTTCGCTCAATTCGATCTCGATAATCTTCTCGACGCCGCCTTTGCCGATGATTACCGGCACGCCGACATAAAGATCGTCGACGCCATATTGGCCGGTCAGATGCGCCGCAGCAGGCAGCACCCGGCGTTTGTCCTTGAGATAGCTTTCCGCCATCATGATCGCGCTGGTTGCCGGCGCATAGTAAGCCGAGCCGTTGCCGAGCAGCT
>NZ_JBATHY010000233.1:0-4182 GCF_049667325.1 Parasphingorhabdus sp.
CCACTTAACAGCCTCCCGAAGCTGTGATAGCGCCAGGCCATCGAAACCTTCTTCCTCTGGATTGGTCTCGCTCTGGCGGGATCGGGACTGGCGCTGGCGCTGCGCAGCGATCTGCTGTTCATTCGCAACGGTACCCGCAGGGTGCCGGCCAAGGTGGTCCGTCACCGGAGCGCGCGGGAAGACGGCGGTACGATGTACAGCGCGATCTTGCTGGTGCCCGACCAGCGCGGCGGCTTTATCGAAGTCCGCGACCCGCTCTACACGCCCTTTCCGACCCCGGTAATCGGCGAGATGATCGAGGTCGTCCATCCCGAAGGCTATCCCGAGAAAGCGCGCATCCCCTACCCTTGGTTCCGGGCGCTGATGTATGGAGTTCTGGGCTATGGCTTTGTGATAATCGGGCTGGAGATTACCGGACTGGGGTGATGCGCTTGCCCGCTAGCTCGAGGAAGAGGGGACGCAGCGGATGGGCCTTCGATCAGCGGATATGGATCTGTCTTATCACGACGAAATCCTCGATCTGCTGACAATTTCTCTCAGTTCGCTGCGAAACTTTTCAAAATACGGATCACCATCTCTGGTCCGCAACCACACCAGATTATACTCCAGTGGCGGGAACTGGATCGGAGGAACGAAAACTTTCAATCCCAGCCGGCCCTCGTTCAATCGGGCAAAACTGGCCGGAACGAGGCCGATGCTATTGGTTGCAACGACCGTATCGACCAGTGCCGAATAGCTCGAAAATCTGATCGATTCGTTTTGACGCAGACCGAGTGATGCCAGAAAAATCTGCTCGTTGGACAAGTCTCGCCCCAAACCGACATCAAAACCTATGTGCGGTCGACCAAGATAGGCATCAAGCGAAATGGGTTCAGCAAGCTCATGGTCATCCGGAGACGCCACCCCGACCAGAGGTTCAGAAAACAGAAGTTCGGAATTCATTTGTGCCATTTTACTCGAACTCGCTGGTGTTCCTCCCATCAATCCCAATCTTGGCGCAATGATAAAATCAATCGTTCCGGCGGCAAGGTCCAGAAGGGAATTCGCACTACCGGTTACAAATTGCGGCAAGTAATTCAATTTCTGCGACACTACCCGCTTGCCCAACGGAGCGCCCAGAATCGTCATCACATGATCGTTTGTTGCGATGACAAGCGAGGTGGCGACATCAGAACCCGCTCCGTCGCTTTCAAAAACCAGACCTTCTAGGTCGGCCAACACTTTCTCTAGCGGCGCCAGAATCGTCTCGCCTTTCGGCGTGAGTTTCATCGATTTACCGCTGCGAACGATCAGGTCATCATCAAATTGCTTTCGCAACTGCTTCAAGGCACCACTCAACGCTGGCTGCGAGATATTGAGCGCTTCCGCTGCTTTTCCTACGCTGCCGTGGCGCAAAATCTCCCGCATCAACGGTAGCGTGTTCAGATTGAATGTGCGGAGATGCTTTGAGTGCGATCGAACGATTTGGAAATTCCTTTATCGCAAATGCTTATAGATGGAATCGGAATAACGAATTGGACACGGGGAATCTACGTCGGCACGTGGGAAATGGTTCCATATTGAAGTGCAATAGTCACTGATCGAATTCAGAATTGCAAAAGAAAGCGACAAACGATGAAGGTTTTTGGTGGAAATCCTCGGGAAATCAAACTCGCAAACAGCAATGACCGGACAAAACTTGCGATAAAGGGGCGATCGGAGCGCACCAAAGCCACCTTGCGCCACACGCGGGCGATATATCAGATAAAAGCCGATGGCCTGGGCGATCACTATAAATCCCTTGGCGACCTTATGTGGCAAATATTATGCGATATATATCTGCGCAATATCGACGGGATCGATTTCTCCGTGTCAGATCTGGAACGGTCATTGGACCTGTCCGGACGACTGGCAAAGCGATATATCGCTGTCCTGGAATCAGAAGCATTGCTTGAAGCCAGAGGTAACGACGGCGGCTCCCGTTACCGAAATCTCCTACTCACCGAATTGGGATGCTCTAAGGTGCAATCGATTCTGGATCAATGCACGGATGCGTTTACCGAAGGCTTTGTATATTCCAGCCCGAGACTGGTGAAGACGGAGAGTTAATACTCCGCATCGACCGACTTTTTACAGCACGGGAACGATCCCGTCGGCATGACCTGCGGTAGGCTCACAACCGGACAGTTCCAGCAACGGCAATCAATTTCGGACTATCGTCTTGAGGGGATGAACCACAGGGAAATGGTGGACAGGATAGGATTCGAACCTATGTACGCTTACACGGGCAGATTTACAGTCTGCTGCCTTTAACCACTCGGCCACCTGTCCATCCGGGTATCCAAGGCCGCCATCGGCGACAAGAGCGGCTCAATGACGAAGGGAGGGCAAACTGTCAATGCCTGCCCTTGCATATTTGCAGAAAAAAAGGGCTGTCCGCACGAGGCTTACCGGCTAGGGTGGAAATATGGCACGCAAGAACAAATCAATTAAGAAAACCGGTGGCGGTCTCAAATTCTGGGGACGACACGCGATCGAGGCAGCGCTCGACAATCCCAACCGGGTGATCAAGAAAATTTCGATCACCCGCGAGGCCTTGGCAACGCTCGAAATCCCCGACGGTATCGCCGTCGTGATATGCGATGTGGCGGACCTCGGCCGGGTCATCCCGCGCGACGCGCCGCATCAGGGGATGGTCGCCGATGTCGATCCGCTGCCCGACATCTGGCTGGGCGATGTGCTGGACGAACAGACCGACCGTCCGTTGCTGCTGCTCGATCAGGTCACCGATCCGCATAATGTCGGTGCGATATTGCGATCCGCCGCTGCTTTTGATGCAGCCGCGATTATCACCCAGGACCGCCACGCCCCGCCCGAATCGGGTGTCGTGGCAAAATCGGCGTCCGGCGCTCTGGAAATTGTCCCGTGGATCCGGGTGGTCAACCTGTCCCGCGCGCTCGATGACATCGCCGAGGCCGGCTATTGGCGGATCGGACTCGATGGCGATGCCGTCGATGAGCTCGAAACAGCCATGGGAACCGGAAAAATCGCCCTGGTCATGGGCGCGGAAGGCGAAGGCCTCCGGCAGAATGTTGCAGCCCATTGCGATACACTGGCGCGTCTGCCGATGAGCAGCAAGATGGAAAGCCTGAATGTTTCCAACGCCGCCGCCATCGGGCTTTACGCAGAATATACGAGGAAAAAAGGGGATTGATCGTGAGGAAATATTGCAAACTGATTGTCGCGCTGCTTGCACCGTTGCTATTGGCCAGCTGTTTCCTGACCCCGGGTAAATTTACCTCCGAGCTCGAAATCGACGCCGACGGAAGCTTTGCCTTCACCTATGAAGGTGAAATCTACATGCTCGGGTTCCAGAATCTGATGAAGGCCGGAGCGGCGGAAGAAGAGGCGTCTTTCAAGGGCGAATGTTTCGAAGACGACGGCATGACCGAGCGCGATTGCAACGCCGAAGAAGTCGAGCAGCAGCTCGAAGCCAAGAAAACCGAAAATGCGCAGATGATGGCGATGTTCGGCGGACTGTTTGGCGGGATCGATCCGGCCAGCCCCGAAGGCGTTGCCGAATTTGTCAGCCGGCTGGAAAAACAGAAAGGCTGGAACAAGATTGTCCATCGCGGCGAAGGCATTTTCGATATCGCTTATAGTATCGAGGGCCAGCTCGACCGTAATTTCAGCTTTCCCGAACTGGAGAAAGTCCAGGGCATAACGCCGTTTGTCGTCGCCATCGTGCGCAAGGATAGTGCGATCCGGATCGATGCTCCCGGATTTGCGGTCGAGCAAAACGGATCGAGCCTCGGCATGCTGAGCGCGATGAGCGGCATGTCTGAAAGCGGCAAACCGGCAGACATGGGTCCGATCCCGGTACCCGATGGTGTTTTCCGCATCGTCACCAATGCCGATATCCTGACTAACAACACAGAAGACGGTCCAACCGCCGAGGGCGCTGATTTACGGGCTCTGCGCTGGGTCATCAACCAGCGCACCAAGGCGCCACCCGAAGCGTTGCTCAAACTGGACTAGGCACAAAAAAAGGAGCGGCAAAGCGCTCCCCTTTGAACAAGCTTGGCCAGCATTCAGTCTTCTTCGGCGATCCGGACTTTCAGGCCTTCCAGATCATCCGACAGTTCGATCTGGCAGCTGAGCCGCGAAAACTCGTCGCGATGGTCGCTGCTTTCGAGCAGATCA
>NZ_JBATHY010000234.1:0-1839 GCF_049667325.1 Parasphingorhabdus sp.
TTAACTACAGGATGAGGATGAGGGTGCAAGCGGCAATCCATCAGCGGTCATATCACGCCGAATTCAGAGAAGCTCTTCAATGAATATCGAGATCAGCATAGACTGGCTGGTCACGCCTGCCTTGGCATAAATCTGGCTCAGCTGTGATCGGACGGTACCGGCGGCGGTGTTTCGTAAAATTGCAATCTCGCTGACCGAGCATCCCTTTATCGCAAAGAGTGCTACATCGGTTTCACCCGCCGACAATTGCCATTCCGCAAAGCGCAGGTCCAGCATCTCGGCCAATGCCCCTCTGGCGACCGCCAGTGCGCTTTCCCGTCGGCGTGCTTCCGCCATCAGTTTGCGCGTGTGCCTTGCGCCCAATACCACGCCCGCCAAAAGTGCTATGGCGATCAGACATTCGGCGATGACGGCGAAATCTATCCCTGCACTGATCTGCAATATGATTTCGTCAATGCTGTCTATCAGGAAGAATATGGTCGCAATCGCCTGAAGGGCCACAATAGCCAAAGCCACAATCAACTCCCGATTGTAGCCGGACAGGCTTGTCGTTGCAGTCTTGCTTGTCATAGGTTTCATGGCACTTCCGCTTAGCGACCCTCGTTTAAGCAGCTGCTTATAGTGGAATGCCACCAAGCGCACTAGTTTCCGAGCCAGTTGGTCAGGCCCGACCTTCTCGTACAACCAGGAAATATCCAATGACAGCATCACAGGCTAGCGGTCTCAGCAAAGTCCCGGCAATCACTCTCGGTTTCTGGATCATCAAAATACTGGCGACCACATTTGGCGAGACCGCCGGTGACACGGTGAGCATGTCGCTCAATCTCGGCTATCTGGTGGGTACCGCTATTTTCGCGACATTATTGGCCATATTGGTTTTATGGCAGATTCGGGTGAGAAATTTTCATCCTGCGCTATATTGGGCGACGATCATCGCTTCGACGACCGCCGGCACGACAATGGCCGATTTCGCAACGCGATCCATGGGCATCGGCTATCCCGGAGGATCATTGCTGCTCCTGACGCTAGTGCTGGTCTCCTTGTTCATCTGGTACCGCGCTATGGGGACGATCTCGGTTGCGTCGGTGCATGAACCCCGCGCTGAAATCTATTATTGGCTCACCATTACATTTTCCCAGACCCTCGGAACGGCCCTGGGCGACTGGGTTGCGGACGGATCGCTTGGCTATCTTGGAGCGGCAGTAATTTTCGGCGCGCTGCTTGCGCTGCTCGCACTCGCTTATTTTCGCACAAATATAAGCCATGTTTTCCTGTTCTGGGCGGCGTTCATCATAACCCGGCCGCTAGGCGCTGTTGTCGGAGATTTTCTCGACAAACCGCTGGCGCAAGGCGGCCTGGAACTTAGCCGAGCAGCGGCTTCCATTGTGCTTGGTCTGGCGATTATCGGTCTGATCTGGATACTGCCGCAAAGACCCGGGGTCAGCAATTCGGCCAGCTGACGGGAAGCGGGTACCAATCCTCAATCATCTCGCCGCCATCTGACCGGTTAAAAAGTTGCTTTCCTACACCAGCGACGCTCTGTTAAACCATCTCGGTGAACCGACGGCACGATCATTCTACGGGCAAGAACAATCTTGCTCGCGTCTCGGCGCGCCCCTTTTCAAGCTAGAATCATTTTCTCTGATAGGGGGTGTGACCCGTGTGACCCTGTTTAAATGTTTGACGCAAAAGCACTGGCGTTCCGTATTTGTTCTGCTAGATAAAGCCCATGGCCAAACCGAAGAAAAAATTTGTCTGTCAGAATTGCGGGTCGATTGCCCATCGCTGGGAAGGGCAATGCGGCGATTGCGGGGAGTGGAATACCTTGCTCGAGGAAGC
>NZ_JBATHY010000235.1:0-3096 GCF_049667325.1 Parasphingorhabdus sp.
GGCAATGACACGACTCTGACCGAGGACTTCTTGGCGGTTACCGCCGGATTTACGTTCCGCAGTGATGACTGGAGCTGGAACGGCCGCGCCGAATATCGCGATGGCGACATTACCGAACGCTATGGCGTCACTACCGCACTGCTCAAGCAGATCGGCGAAGGCAGCGCTTTGGGCGCGCTGGCCAGCGTCTTTGTCGCCAAGGATGAAACCGGACTCAGCACCCGGGTCGTTGAAGCCGAAGCCAGCTGGGCGCATCGCCCGGCGGACAGCCAATGGTCGTGGCTGGAAAAACTCGAATTCCGCGAAGACCGCGTCCGCAATGCCGTCGCCGGCGCATCCGGTCCGATTGGCGGCGCGCCGTTGCTGGTCAACGGCAACGTCACTTCACGCAGGATTATCAATAGCTTGAGCGTGAACTACACACCGATAGATGCCGACGAAGGCCTATTCACCGAAGCCGGCGAATATGGTTTATTCTGGGGCAGCCGCTATGTTTTCGACCGGTTCGGGCCGGATGATGTCGAAGGCTGGAGCAATGTTGTCGGTGCCGATATCAAGTTCGACCTTTCCGACACGATCGACATCGGCGGCCAGGCCACTGCGCGGATCGGCAATGATTTTGACACCGTCGCCTATTCCGGCGGACCGAGTGTCGGCATCACCCCGTTCAAAAACGGCTATATTTCGGTCGGCTACAATGTCGTCGGTTTCGCAGACCGCGACTTTGAAGAAAGCCGCTACACCAGAGATGGTCCGTTCATCACCTTCCGCCTGAAATTCGATCAGGAAACTCTGGGAAGTCTCGGACTGTAAGGCGCAAGCCCTCAGACTGAAACTTTGACGGTCAGTCGGCGAACAGCAAAACCGGTGTTTCCAGAAAATGCTTGAGCGCCTGCACATAGCTGGCGGCATCATAGCCATCGACTACCCTATGATCGCACGAGATCGACAGGTTCATCAGCTTGCGCGCGTGAATTTCACCATCGATGATCATCGGCCGTTCGACAATCTTGTTCGGTCCGATAATCGCCACTTCGGGACGGTTGATCACTGGTGTCGTGGCAACTCCCCCCAAAGGTCCGAGCGATGTCAGGGTCAGTGTTGATCCTGACAAGTCCTTTGCCGTGGCGCTGCCGTCGCGCGCGGCAGCAGCCAGCCGACCGATTTCCGACGCCAGTTGCCAGATGTTCATATCTTGGGCGTCGCGCAAAACCGGGACCATGAGCCCCTGATCGGTCTGCGTTGCCATGCCCAGATGCACTGAACCATGCCGGGTGACGAAGCCCGCTTCATCATCATAGGTTGCGTTCAGCATTGGAAATTGGGGCAGCGACTTGCAGATCGCCACGATCAACAACGGCAACATCGTCAGCTTGGCCCGCTCGCCGCGATTGGCATTGAGGTCGGCCCGCATGTCCTCCAACTCGGTCATGTCTATTTCGTCAACATAGGAGAAATGTGGAATATTCCGTTTGGATTCAGCCATGTTTTGCGCAATTTTGCGCCGCATTCCGATGACTTTTATTGTCTCGTCATCGCGTTTTTGCGAGCCGCCGGATGGACGATATCCCTGCCCGAATCCATAGTTTAAAAAGGCATCAAGATCGCTGTGACGGATATGATCGCCCTGCGCCTTGACCTGACCGAGATCGACTCCAAGATCGGCGGCACGCTTGCGAACGGCCGGCGTCGCAAGTGGTTTCGGCTGGTTGTTCGGGGCGGGAATATTTTCAGACTGGCTCGTTTTTACAGGCAATTCCTCAGACTCTTTCTGAAGAACTTGCTTTGCCGGAGGAGAGGAATTCTTTTCTTTATTTTCAATGATTTGCTTTGACGGCAAGACATCAGTTTCGACCTGATCAAGCGCTTTCGGACCCGCGCTGGATGCTTCCAAGTCTTCCAATTCTTCGGGACTGACATCGCCCTCAACTTCGATCTCGACCAGCATCGAGCCGATCGCGATAATGTCGCCTTCTTCACCGGCCAGGGCAACGATCTTGCCCGAAACCGGCGCTTCCATTTCGACCGTCGCCTTGTCGGTCATGACATCGGCAATCTGGTCATCTTCGGAAACTACATCGCCGATTTTGATATGCCATTTGACGATTTCCGCTTCGGCAATACCCTCGCCAATGTCAGGCAGGTTGAATGTATATTTGCTCATGATTTCAAATCCCCGACAATTTTTTCAAGCGCTTCCCCGATCCGGACCGGTCCCGGGAAATAGGCCCATTCCAGACTGTGTGGATAGGGCGTATCAAATCCCGTGACCCGTTCGATCGGTGCTTCGAGATGATAGAAACAGCGTTCCTGTACCAGAGCGGACAGCTCGGCACCAAATCCGCTGGTCCGCGTCGCTTCGTGTATAATCAGGCAGCGGCCGGTTTTCTTGACCGACTCTTCGATCGTTTCGATATCGAGCGGTACCAGGGTACGCAAATCGATGACCTCGGCATTAATACCATGTTCCTCGACCACCGCCTTGGCGACATGGACCATCGTACCATAAGCGAGAATCGTTACCGCATCGCCTTCACGCACGATCTTCGCCTTGCCCAGCGGCACAGTATAGTGGCCCTCCGGCACTTCTGACTCGGCAAATTTGGACCAGGGCGAAACCGGATTGTCATAATAGCCGGTAAACGGCCCGTTATAGATCCGCTTGGGCTCGAGGAACAGCACCGGATCATTATCCTCGATCGAAGCGATCAAAAGCCCCTTGGCATCATAAGGCGTTGACGGGATTACCGTTTTCAGACCCGACACATGGGTGAACATCGCCTCAGGCGACTGGCTGTGGGTCTGCCCACCAAAAATACCGCCGCCGACCGGCGACCGGACGGTCATTGGCGCCGTATATTCACCCGCCGAGCGGTAACGCAGCCGGGCCGCTTCCGAAATCAGCTGATCCATGCCGGGGTAGATATAGTCGGCAAACTGGATTTCCGGCACCGGACGCAAACCATAAGCACACATGCCCACCGCAGCGCCGATGATCCCGCATTCGGAAATCGGCGTATCAAAACAGCGGGTCTTGCCAAATTTTTCCTGAAGACCGGCGGTCGCGCGGAAAACGCCGCCGAAATAGCCGACATC
>NZ_JBATHY010000236.1:0-3785 GCF_049667325.1 Parasphingorhabdus sp.
ACAACCAACCAAATAGGTTATTCTGTCTCCCATGACAGACAAAAAATCTCTCCAAACCCCCTCCACCCCCGACGACACGGACGTCGACTCCTCCGAACCAGACGCCTCCAATCTGGACCGGCACGGCCACGACCCCGCCGCCTATGACTGGGTCCCGGTCTTGCGCAAGCCTCGCAAGGACGGCTGGACGCCGGAGCGGCAGCGGGCGTTTATCGGGGCGCTGGCCGATAGCGGGGTGGTGATCGACGCGGCGCGTAGTGTCGGGATGTCGGATACCGCCGCCTATACGCTGCGCCGGGCACCGGGGGCGGAGGGTTTTGCCGCCGCCTGGGAAGCGGCGCGGCACGCGTCCTCCGGGCGGCTGGTCGATATTGCCTTTGACCGCGCGATCAACGGAGTCGACGATGTGGTGCTCGATAAGGAGGGGCAACATGTCTACACCAAGCGCAAATATAACGACCGGCTGCTGATGTTCCTGATCCGCGCCCACGCGCCCGAACGCTACCGCCACGCCCACCGCGACGGTCGCGCCGCCGGGGAGGGGCAGGAGACCGTGCCCGCGCATCCGCCGGTTGCCGAAGCGCTGAAGCTGCTCGGCCCCGAACCGCCGACCGAGCCGGAGCAATTGCTGTCGCCCGAGGAACTGGATGATGCGCTGGAAATTGCCGATATCATGGACGGCAAATTGCCGCGCTGGCAGCGTCAGGAGCGGACCGGTGATTTAGAGGAGGCTGTTGGATTACCAAAGCTGATAAGGCTTACCCCAAGCAAGCTGCAAATATCTGAAAATGATGATGAATCGGGCGAAGAAAAGTGACAAGGGCACGTCCGGAAAAACCCGTTCTTGGCCCCAACTTTGACAAACTTTGGAGCTGTCTATCTCTTGTACAGATGTGTTTCTACCGTTCGTCCTGAGCCTGTCGAAGGACGGCGTGGGCCTGGAAACATGCTTCGACAAGCTCAGCACGAACGGACCATGCTCCGTCCATCAACTCAGCGCCGGAATGATCCACACCATCGACATCACCACGACCGCCAGCAGCAACGAGGCCGCGAGGACAATTCGGACATTGTGGGGTCCGCGCGGCTTGTTGCTCGCCTCGCGCTCGGTAACTTCGATCTGATCGCCATGTTTTTCCATGTCATGCTCCTTTGCCGTACGCGAACTAGCAAGTTTTATGATAACATGAATACCAGACTTTGGGCAGGTTTACGACTGTTTTGGCTTGAATGGCCAGTTAGTGACGCCGCCGGCGATCAGCGCCCACCAGATAAACACCGGCTGGAAAGCGAGGCGCGGGGCGTGATAGAGCCAGCTCGCACTCTCTCCGCCGATCGCGATATTGTTGATCGCATGGTTGATATTTGCCGGATAGACGCACAGCGCATAGAGCGCGAGGCCGATCCCCGCTGCATAGCGGATATGCGGGATCATCCGGGGCGGGATCGTCAGCCCGATGGCTCCGGCAATTTCCGCTATTCCGGTCCACAGGATGACCTGTTCGGGAAATGGCACCCAATCCGGGGTGATCTGCAGAAAACCGCCCGGCGACCGGATATGGGCGATGCCGGCGAGCAAGTAGATCAGCGCCAGCAAAATCCGGAAAAAACGACGTTTGAAACTTTCTGGTGCGGTCATCTTCCGCTTCTCATCCGGGCGACAACGGTGACAAAGAATGCGGTCGACCATCCAAGCAGGATGACGCCGTTGACCCCTTCGATCGCCGCGACCATGCGCCACGACTGGGAAATGCTCTCGTCATCATATCCGGTGGTGGCATAGGTGATGGTCGAGAAATAGATCGCTTCGCCCAAGTTCGGCAGTGCTTCGAGCAGGAGGAACACAAAGGCATAGGTCCATATCTCTATGCCGTGGAGCAGGAACAAGCCGATGACGAGTACCAGCGTGACGCCGACGCCGTGCAGCGACATCGGGTGGATATGCTCCTGCGCCTCTTCCCGTGCCTCTATGCGTAGAAAGCGGCCGAGGGCGAATATGCCGGCGCCGTGGATAACGACGGTGAGCAAGACCATGCCCGTGGCGACTGCAAGCTGGGCGATCATAAAGGGTCAGTTCCCCCAGGGGGCGGGCGGCACGGCGATCGATTTGGACAGATCGAACTCAACCCGGAAATGGCGACCATCCGCTGATTCGGGCCGGCGCAGTTCATAGGCGAATTGGGCATCGGACTGGCCCGGCGGGCTGATCTCGACGGCCCAGACGTTGGTCACCGACTGATCAAGGCCGTTGGCCTTGAAGGAGGCTATGGATTCGGCGTCTACCGGGAATTCCTGCCGGTCGGCTGTTCCGTCACCGGCCGTATCACCGCCATAGTTGGTGACGCTGTCGAGGCTGCCATCCTGATGCCGGTGCCGGTGCTTCAGGCGTAGTCCCTCTTCGGTGCGGGTGATGAACCATGTCCGCGACCGGTCCCACGTGTCCGGTCCTTCGGCAATATGGAAAGGAATCTGGATTTCGTTGAGGTCGCAGGACGCAGCGTGCATGATCATCGGCTTGCCCGCCATATCGGCATCGGCTTCCTGCTCCGACACCAAAATGCCAGCATAAGCCTTGCCACAGAGCAGACTCAGCCGCTCGAAAAACAGATCCTGCGCGGATGGTTCCGGCGGCGTGTCAGGCGATGAATCGCAGGAAACCAGAGGGATACAGAGAAGAAACGCTGCCGAGCAGGCCAATAGAGATTTGTTCATAACCGCTGACGCTACACAATTTCTGTGGCCCCGGAAACCGTCGAAATACATCTGATTGCTTATTAAGGAATAGGCTGCTATAGGCGCGATAGCTAATAAATCGCGTTACGACGAAATCATGGTTTCGCTACCCCTAAGGTTGCATACTCTTTTTCCCATATCTCGAAGTTGGCCAATCCCGTTCGGTTTTGCATTTTGCAAGATCGGGCATAATTAAGTTATGAATAGGAATAAGACTATGCCTACAGGCACCGTAAAATTTTTCAACACCGACAAGGGCTATGGTTTCATCGCTCCTGAAGATGGTGGCGATGACAGCTTCGTGCACATTACAGCAGTTCAGGCTGCCGGAATGCAGTCGCTCGAAAAAGAACAACGTCTGACATATGATGTCGAAACCGGAAATAACGGCAAGAAAGCCGCTGTAAACTTGCAGCAGGCATAAGCCTAATACCGAAAACGAAAAAGGGCGGGAGTGCATGGCATTCCCGCCCTTTTTTTGTCTTCAATAACCTGCTCGGCTAGCCCCAGTCGAAAGAGAGGCTGCCGCGATTGTAAAGATCAGCGAGCAACGCCACGACAGCATCCGATGTTTGCCATTCAGGATCGATGACAAACTGATCATGCGCGCAGATCATCTCGGCCAGCCCGACCATATCGTCGGCGCATGTAAAACAATCCCCATCGACAAACAGCAGCAGCTTGACCTCGTTCTCGCGAATGAAGGAAAAGCGGCTGGCGGGGTTGCGGAGCAGCGGATTGTCGGCGGTCAGCAAACCGCGCAAATGTTCGATCTCGATCAGTTCTTCCGGTCGCCAGTCCGTATCCGGATATCTTGGCGTGCTGCTATATTCCCCGAACCACCTTGCAAATTCCCTGCGATCAGTCAGCTTTTCCGTGAGCATGGCGTGCAGCCGGTCGATGGAATTCGCAGATATTTCGCCCGGATTTGCCTGTACCGCCAGATCGGGATCGCTATAGCGATCATCATCGGTCATTTTCGGCAGCAGATCGTCGCACCAACTTCCAATCAATTCCTTGCGAGACGGCGAGCGAAAGCCAATACTATAGGT
>NZ_JBATHY010000237.1:0-2345 GCF_049667325.1 Parasphingorhabdus sp.
GTCACGATATTTGACGGTGAAGGCGGCCGCATCGACAATGGCACCGTGTTCATGTCGAATGGAAAAATCACGGCCGTGGGTGGCGCTGATACCGCGATCCCGGCTGATGCCACGATTGTCGACGGAACCGGAAAATATGTCACGCCGGGTATCGTTGATGTGCACAGCCATCTCGGTGATTATCCGACCCCGAGCGTGTCGGCGCATAGTGACGGCAATGAAGCGACGTCTCCGGTGACCCCGGAAGTCTGGGCGGAGCATAGTGTCTGGCCGCATGATCCCGGCTTTTCGCGGGCGATGGCCAATGGCGGGATCACCGCGCTGCAAATACTTCCCGGTTCGGCCAATCTCTTTGGTGGCCGGTCGGTTACGCTGAAAAATGTTCCGGCGCGGACGGTTCAGGCGATGAAATTTCCGGGCGCGCCTTATGGCATGAAAATGGCCTGCGGGGAAAACCCCAAGCGGGTCTATGGCAGCCGGAACCGGATGCCATCAACCCGGATGGGCAATCTGGCGCTCAACCGGCAGACGTGGATTGACGCGCAGGAATATCGCAGCAAGCAAAATGATGCCAAGCCGCCCAAACGGGACCTTGGCAAGGAAACTCTGGTCGGGGTGCTGGACGGGGACATTCTTGTCCACAACCATTGCTACCGCGCCGATGAACTGGCCCAGATTATCGATATGTCGAAGGAGTTCGGCTATAAGGTGACCGCATTTCATCACGCCGTGGAGAGCTACAAGATCGCTGACATATTGGCCGAAGAAGGCATTTGTTCTGCCGTCTGGGCTGACTGGTGGGGCTTCAAGATGGAGGCCTATGACGCGATCCCGGAAAATGCGGCGATGCTGCAGAATGCCGGAGCCTGCGTGATCATCCACAGCGATGACGAAAACCAGATCCAGCGGCTCAACCAGGAAGCGGCCAAAGCACTTGCGGATGGCCGGGCGATGGGAATTGAAATCAGCGACGCCCAGGCGATCCAGTGGATCACGCTCAATCCGGCAAAAGCGATGGGTATCGATGCGATGACCGGCAGTCTGAAGCCTGGCAAGATGGCCGATCTCGTTTTGTGGAACGGCAATCCGCTGAGCGTTTACTCGCGGCCCGAGAAAGTGTGGATCGATGGGGCGCTGATGTTTGACAGCGGCAACGCCAAACACCGTCCGGTCAGTGATTTCGAGCTCGGCCAGCCCGGTGAAGGAGACGTGAAATGAGGCGTTTTACTGTACTGCTCGCCTCTGCTGCAGCCTTGATCGCGGCTCCCGTTGCGGCCCAGACCACAGCTATCACCGGTGGCAAGGTCGTCATCGGAGACGGCAGCGCGCCGATTGCAGGTGGCACGGTGCTGATTCGCAATGATCGCGTGGTCGCTGCGGGCGCCAACGTCACCATCCCGGCCGATGCGCGGAGAATCGACGCGACGGGGAAATGGGTAACGCCGGGAATTTTTGCCGGGTTCAGCCGCGTGGGTCTCGTAGAGGTCGGTGCGGTTACCCAGACCAATGACATGAACGCCAGCGGGTCGCCATTCTCGGCGGCGCTGGACGTCCAATATGCGATCAATCCCTTTGCCTCGGCAGTGGCGGTGAACCGTGCGGCCGGGGTCACCCGCGCTGTCGTTTCTCCAAGCACTTCCGGTTCCATCTTTGGCGGATATGGCGCGGTCATAGATCTCGGACAGGATGAGAATCCGATCACCCAGGCGCGCGCTTTCCAATTTGTCGAACTGGGCGAGACCGGCCATAGCCGGGCAGGGGGCAGCCGCTCCGCCTCGCATATCCAGTTCCGGGCGCTGCTCGAAGAAGCGCGGACCTATGCACGCAATCCGGCTGTTTTTGACAGTGACCTGCTAAAGGCGTCGGACGCCAAGGCCCTGTTGCCGGTGATCAACGGCAGCACCAAGCTGCTGGTCCATGTCGAAAGCACCAATGACATCCTCAAGGTCCTCGACCTGCGCAAGGATTTTCCGGCGCTGAAAATGGTGCTGGTCGGTGCTAATGAAGGCTGGCGTGTCGCCAATCATATCGCCGCTGCGGGCGTGCCGGTGCTGGCTTCGGCGCTCAGTGATCTGCCTTATGGCTTTGAAGACCTGTCTGCGACCCAGTCCAATATCGGCCGCATAAAGGCCGCTGGCGTCAAGGTGGCGATCGGTATGATCAATGACCGGGATGCCCATCAATTGCGTTATTCCGTGCAATATGCTGGCAATCTGGTCGCGCTCAATAAAGTGCCCCGAGCCACCGGGCTGAACTGGAACGACGCATTTGCCGCGATCAGTTCGGTGCCTGCGGAAATCATGGATATGGGTGGGCAACTGGGTTCGCTCAAAGCCGGTCGTCAG
>NZ_JBATHY010000238.1:0-11391 GCF_049667325.1 Parasphingorhabdus sp.
TCGCTTCGCGGCTCAGCAATACTTTTGTACCCAGAGCCTTATTGGCTGCTTCAAGCCGTGCTGCGGTGTTCATCGCGTCACCCAGGGCGGTATATTGAATACGGCCTTCACCACCGAAATTGCCGACGATCGCATCGCCGTAATGCATGCCCACCCGCGTGCGACCAATCGGCGGCACGCCTTCGGGCACGTTTCGACGAAAATCTTCACCGGCTTGGTAAAGCGCGTAGGCTGCCTTGGCCGCCCGTTCCCCATCATCAGGATAGGCAATGGGAGCGCCCCAGAAAGTGACCAGCGCATCACCGACAAATTTGTCGATGGTGCCGCCATATTCCAGCGCCACTTCGCTTAGCCGGTCGAGATAATCGTTCAGCAAGGTAGCGACCATTTCCGGCTCGATGGCATGGGTCAGTTTGGTGAAGCCTTCGAGATCGGTAAACACCGCGAATATTTTCCGTTTTTCGCCGTGAAGTGCCAGTTTTTCGGGGTCTTTCAGAATCTCGTTTGCAATCGATTTTGGCAGATATTTGCCCAGGGCATTTTGCGCAAATGCCCGCTGCTTGGAATTGATGGTCCTCGCGGCCGAACCGACCGAAGCATAGCCCAGCAGCCACCCGATAGCCCAGCCAAAGGCAGGCAGCGCAAGCGTGTCCATCCCGATATTGTGCAACAGGAAAGGGAAGATAAGGAAAAATGCGAACTGCCCGAGCAGCACGAAGCCGACCTTCAGTGCATTGCCGATGATCAGCGCGGACAGGCCGCCGCAAATCGCAACAATCATGGCGCCGACCCACAAGGTCCATGTTGCAATAGGGGCGGGCAGATCATCGTTGAGCAATTGAGCCAGCATATGCGCGTGCACTTCCAGTCCGATCATCTTGCCATCGTCGCCCCTGATATCGGCGAGACCGCCAACAGGGGTTTCAAAGCGGTCGCGATCGATAAAGTCGCCGCCGATCAGCACATGCTTTCCGGCGATAAAAGAACCAAGCATTTCCGCTATCGCCGGATCGGCAAAATTTTCGATCGGAAATTTGTCAAACACGGGAACGTCGGTAGCTGCCGGCACATGATAGCGGATGGCACCGCTGTTTCTGGCAAATTTCGGGTTCGGAGCGGTGAGGGCAATGGCCATGAATGGCGGCGCGCCTGGTCGGTGCGGGGTCCACCTGCGCTGGACACCGTCGCTATCGGTTTCCAGTTTGATGTCGGTTGGCTGAACATTTTCACTGCGCGCTTCTTCAAAAAATTGCTGAAGAAATTCATGTTCCGCAAAGGCGATTTCGGGATTCTCTTCGGGATTGGCATAAGCCAGAAAAGTTGGCGTTTTCATGTTCCTGAAGGCAGAAATTAGCAGGTCATCGTCATCCTGTGGCATGGTAAACAATATATCTATACCGATCGATTTGGGCCCCGCCGCGTCGATTGTCTCCAATGCCTGGGCCAAGATTGTCCGGTCGACCGGAGAACGCTGGCCGGTTAGTTTCAGCGTGTCTTCATTATAAACGACCATGACGATATTCTCGTCTTTTTCGACTTCCGGCGCGAACACCGACGCACGTAAATCATATAATGCGCGTTCTGCTTCCTGAATCAGTGGTGTCGTCCAGCTGTACCGGGCAACAAGAAGCGCGAGGACCATGAACAGGATGGTTGATCCGAGACGGATCGGGCCGAGCTGGTCGAAAAGACGGCGCAGCGATTGCAGAACGCCTTTCGCCCCTTCTTTTACATCGCGGTTATTTTGAACCGGGTCTGTTGGCAAGACAGTCGCTGTCATTATTTCAGGGTTGCCTTCGTCGCCGGAGCAGTCGCTTCGGCATTGGTCGCCGGATCTTTGGCGCTCGGCAATAATGGCCGGGCACCGTCACCGATCAAGGCGAACCCCGACCAGTAATAAGGATGCGAGGTTAAGGGATCGTCCATCAATTCCAGCTGGGAATGTCTCAGAGCTCCGGTAACGGATCGGCCGCGACCATCGCTGAACAGTCCGTTGATCAGCCGTTCCGTGGCGCGAAAATCATCCGGAGCGGGCCAGTGGCTAGCCAATACCGAACGTCCGCCCGCTCCGATAAAGGAGCGGACCAGTCCATCCAGAGCGGTTCCGCCACCGCTGCTGACGCCTGCCGCACGGGTTGTTGCTATGCTGGCTTTGCCGGCTGTGTCGCAGGCTGAAAGAATGACAAGGTCAGCATCCAGTTTGAGATCGAAAATTTCATCAAATGCCAAAAGACCGTCTGAACCCTCTTCACCAAAGGATGTCAGCAGCGCGGGCTTTGCCGGGCAAGACGGGCTGGGCGCGGTCACCAGGCCGTGGGTTGCAAAGTGCAAAATCCGATAATCGCTGATATTACCCTTCGACAGAATTCCGGTATCGGTAAATGCTGCGCCGGTGATGATTTCGGAATTTTCCACGCCGACCTGAGACTGGGCTTCCCGCAATTCAATGTCGGATATCGGACTGTTCCACTGGCTTAGCGGCCATTGGCAATTGGCATCCATATTTTGAGCGCCGCCGCGAATGCCTGCAATTTTCGTGTTTGCCAGTATCGGTTCGTTCCTGCCAAGCCCCAGATATTGCATGGCGCCGCCGGATTGGGGGGCCTGTCGAGCATCAGCAAATGCTCGCGGTGATACTGCGGTACTGATATCAATATTCCTGCCAAGCCATTTGACATCGGCAAAATCGAAGAAATCGGCGTCGGGCGCTTCCAGTCTGGCGAGATAGCGCGAAACCGACGTATCATCTGCGACGAGCAAATTTATCGGCAATCTGAGCATCGCCCCGTCAGGTTCGAATATCAGGTGCTTCTTGCTCGCCAGCTGCTCCGAAACCGGTCCGAAAAGATCCGAATATAGCGCGCGCGCCGCTTCGATATCGAACGGGTAAGTGACATATTGGCCGTTCTCGAACACCGATACCGAAGCGCGTATAGTGTCGACCTTTTCGTCGAGCGCGTTTTCGCCAAGCGGTACCCTGTATGTTTTTGCCTCGGTCTGATCGGTATAAAACATAAAAACGTCACCGCCGATGATAGCCATGCGCATATAGGCCTCGGAGGGCCGCAACGTGGCCCGCAACTCTTCGAGACCGAGAAAACGATCGGCAACCGCACGATATTGCGGATATTCGGCAAGTCTGACTTGCGTAAGCTGCTGGCTTCTCTCCAGGGCTTCAATTTCGGATGCCAGATCATTGCTTTGTTTGGCTACCGATGCCGATTGTTCGATCTGGCCCAATGCCGAAAAGCGAATCCGCAATCGTTCTATGCTGCGCGCAAGATTGGTGGATTGTCTGAACAGGCGGGCGGCGTCATCTGTGCCTCCGCTCAGCTCACGCGAAAGAACCGCCTGGGTTTCGGCGACACCGGGGCGGACCAGTATCTGCGAAGCTTTGAAAAACTGTTCTGTCGCCGATTCATCCGCTGCAAGAAGTTTGAAATAGGGCGCTAGCTGGTTGGCCATGCCCGAAATTGCACTCCGTTTGCCCAACGAACTGACTACGACTTCGTTATATAATTTGCGCGCTTCTGTCTCTTGTCCAAGCCGCAACAGAAAGGCTGCGAGACGCGCCTTGGCACCGTTGACGGCACGCGTTTCCGGATATTGAACGCTGAGCAAGTCGAGACCGTCACGGAGTAATTGTTCCGCTTCGTCGAGGCGGCCGTCGGCTTCAGAAAGCAGGGCCAGCTCCGATAGTGTCTGGGCTCGCAGGCGAGTGATCGATGTGACCCGGCCATCGCGAACGGCGACGGCGCGGTTGTAGGCGGAGACAAGCGAATTCCGTGCTGCATTGCGATCGCCATTGATCCGCTGGGCCGTGCCCAGAAGTTGCAGGGCCTGCGCGTCGATAATTTCGGTTCGTTCCTGTTCGCTCAATTTCAGTTCATCTACAAAACCAAGCAAGCTGCGCGTTCTCACGCTGCCGTTGATCCGGGTCGAAATCGGAGTGGTGATCTCCAGGCGTTCGGTCAGTGCGATCTGCTCCACCAGCGACGTTTTGAGCGGAACATTGATCCGCTTGATCGCTGCATCAAAGCGGCCCTGATTGAGCAGGTGAATCGCCTCGAAATTCCGTTGCAGGCGCTCGGTAACCGGGCCAGTGCCATTCAGGTCTCTGGCTTGCTCGAATAGATTATCGGCTTCCGCAAATTCACCCAGATTGGATTTCTGCAAGGCCCGGTTGATCAGATATTCGTCGGGATTGATGTCCTCCCCCTCCATCCCGGAAGTACGCTGTTGCAGCGTTTCGAAAAAGGCAGCGGCTTCCGCATAATCGCCGCTGAGATTGCGTCGGTAACCCTCTGCCAGTGCCTGATCGGGCTTGAGCGTCGCGGCCTGAACCCGCGCAAAGGCGAAGGGATCCTCGACCGATGTCGAGGCAACATCGATTTTTCCCTCTGCAATCGAGTCGTTCAATATGGATTTGAGCGCGAGCAATGTCGCGCTGTCGTAAGCTGCCAAGCCTTCGGCAATATAGGAAGTGCCATTCTGCTGGCCAAGAAAAAGCGAATAGGCGACCGGTTCCGCCGAAAGACGACATTCCGTGTGACGGAAATCTCCGAGTGGCGCTTGTGCCGTCTCGGCGGTGCAGGTCACAGGTTCGCTGCGTTGGGGAGCGATGCGATCGAGCAGATTCTGCTCGGGCAATCGGGAAGAATAGACAAAACCGACCGGTCGGGCAGAATCGCGGCAAACCACTGCCCAGCTGCGGTCGAACATATTGGCTTTCGCCTTGTTTTCGATGCTGCGATCCTGCACTTGGCATAAAATGCCGTCGCTGCTTCCGATCGGGAAGCTGTCGCGCAATGAAACCGGAGTGCCTTGAGCAAGCGCCGCCACAGGGCTGGCTAGCAACCCGAACGCCAATATTAATGTGCTATTCCTTGTCCGGTGCACGATATTCTCCCCACAATATTTGTGCATTGCCAAGCCCCCTCAGACTCCGGCAACAGCGATTGCGACCCAGAATATTCCTATAGCTACAACAGTTAGCGGCCGAATCCGAGTCTGGGATAGTAAATTATCGACTCTCGCGGCAAATTAGGTGATTATTGTCACATTGCGGGACATTATTCAGAATTTTGCCTGCATATCAGGAATTTCGCTGGTTAAAGGCCGCGAAACTCTATTGCATCGCTGATCGGCACACGGGGCACGTCGAAATTGTTGATCGGAGCATCCTTGTCCCGATATCCAATCGCCATGCCACAAAAGAATATATGGTCGTCGTCAATGCCGAGCAATTCTCGCATATGGGTCCCGTACATCGCCCAGATTTCCTGCGAGCAGCTGTCTAGGCCTGCCTCGCGCAGTAGCAGCATCACTGTCTGCAGCCACATGCCCATGTCCGACCATTGCGGAGGTCCCATATATTTTCTGGTGTAGGTGAACAATTGCACCGGCGCCCCGAAACTGTCCCAGTTTTTCGCCATCTGGGCAATCCGGCCGGCGCCGTCTTCCCGTGCCAGGCCGATGCTTTCGAACATGTCCCGGCCAACCGCCCGGCGCTGGTCCTCGTAGCGGCCGTCGAGATTCTTGGGATAGATTGCATATTCCATATTTTCGCCCATCGGCGCTGTCGCGGTCTTCGCCTTGATGGCGGCTGTGATCCGGATCAGTTCATCACCGCCGACGACAACCGCATTCCAAGGCTGGGTGTTGCCGCCGGACGGGGAGCGTTGCGCCGTTTTCAACACCTGTTCGAGGATGGCCTTGTCAACCGACTTGTCAAGAAACTGGCGCACGGAACGGCGGGAATTCACGGCTTCGGTTACATTCATTCCATCAATCCTCGTCAAATAGACCGGCCAGCTGCTCGACCATGGTCCCGCCCAATTGCTCGGCATCCATGATCGTCACGGCTTTCTTGTAATAGCGGGTCACATCATGGCCGATGCCGATCGCGACCAGTTGCACGGGCGAGCGGCTCTCGATCCATTCGATCACCTTGCGGAGATGGTTTTCCAGATAGGCGCCGTGGTTGACCGACAGGGTGCTGTCATCGACCGGCGCACCATCGGAGATCACCATCAGGATGCGGCGCTCTTCCGGGCGGGCGATCAGGCGGCTATGCGCCCAGAGCAGGGCTTCGCCGTCGATATTTTCCTTGAGCAGGCCTTCGCGCATCATCAGGCCGAGATTCTTGCGCGCGTGGCGCCATGGTTCGTCCGCTTTTTTGTAGACGATATGGCGCAGGTCATTGAGTCGCCCGGGATTGGTCGGGCGATCCGCCGCAAGCCAGTCTTCGCGGGTCTGGCCGCCTTTCCAGGCGCGGGTGGTAAATCCGAGAATCTCCGTCTTGACCCCGCAACGCTCCAGCGTGCGCGCCATGATATCGGCGGAGATTGCGGCGATCGATATCGGTCGTCCGCGCATCGAGCCGCTGTTGTCGATGAGTAAGGTGACGACCGTATCGCGGAATTTGGTCTCGCGTTCGATCTTGTAGGACAGGCTGTGCGACGGATTGCTGACCACCCGTGCGAGGCGGGCGGCATCGAGCATGCCTTCCTCCTGATCAAAGTCCCAGCTGCGGTTTTGCTGGGCCATCAGGCGGCGCTGCAGGCGGTTGGCAAGCTTGGTCACCGCGCCCTGCAAATTCGTCAATTGCTGGTCGAGAAACATACGGAGGCGCGTCAGTTCCTCTTCGTCGCAAAGCTCGGTTGCGCTGACGACCTCGTCATATTTCTCGGTCCACGGCGAATAGTTGAACCCGGGGGGCAGGTCGGACATCGCGCGATTGGGACGGACCGGCATCATGCCATCGTCGCCGGCGTCTCCCATTTCGTCTTCGGCGCCTTCTTCCAACTCCTCGGCATTCTGATCGCTTTCGCCATCCTGACTATCGTCATCCGAGGGTTCGGAGCGCATTTCTGACTCGCCCTGATCGCCGGTCGCTTCCTCGTCGGCGCCGTCATCGGTACTGTCGTCGCTGTCTTCGTCGCTATCGTCCTCGCTGTCCTCGGCTTCGGATTCATCGTCGCTCTTGATCAGATCAAGATGTTGCAGCAACTGGGTCGACAATTTGGCAAAACTGTTCTGGTCGTCGAGCGTCAGGTTTAGGCCGTCGAGATCCGCGCCCGCACTGTCCTCGATCCACTCGCGGAGCATGTCGAGGCCCTTGATTGTGCCCGGTGGCGGAGCCTGTCCAGTCAGCTTTTCCCGGGCCAGCAACGCCAGGGCTGTAGAAATCGGGACTTCATCCCGGTTCTGCGCCCGCGCAATCGGGTCGGATCGCATCCGCATTTCCAACGCCGCGTTCAGATTGTTTTTGGCGCCCGCCATGGTCCGCGAGCCCAGCGCGTCGGTACGAACCTGCTCGAGTGCATCGAAACAGGCGCGGGCTATCGCCTCCTGCGGCGCATTTTTGCGGTGGAGGACTTCGTTATGGTGTCGTAGTTTTAACGAAAAGCTATCAGCAAAGCCCCGCGCTTCGGCGACTTGTTCCGGTGGTAGGTCGCGCGCCGGCATCGGCACCTTGAGATGCTGACCGGCCTGGGACGGTGCTTCTGCGGTATAGGCCAGCTCCACGTCCGGAAACCGGGCGATGGCGCGGGCCGTGCCGCCCAGCACGTCCTTCAGGTCATCAAGTTTGGAACGATCAGCCATGGAAGTCGACAGCTTTAAGCGGAAAGGCCGAGGGAATCAAAGGGCTAATTTCCAGCTTTTTTGTCAGGAGTAACAATAAGCTCAGCGATCCGGCCCGGGCGGATTTTCTTCCCGCCGCCGTTCGATCGCCACGCCGCCGCCGTCAATTCTCAGATCAACCGGTACGCCGCCTATTTCTGTTCCCACGCGAACACCGGAATCACCATTGATCCTGACTTCCGTATCCCCGACATTCACCGGAATATCGGGAATTTCAGGCAGATCAAGCGGAACGACAGGACCTTCGGGATCGGGTTTGCGTTGCGGCTTACCGCTGCGAGCCGGTTTCTTGTCCTGCACCGCCTGCTGCATGAAGTCTTTCCAGATACGCGCGGGCAGGCTGCCGCCGCTTACGCCTTTTAGCGGACTATTGTCATCATTGCCGATCCATACACCGACCACCAGCCGGTCATCGCCGTCTCCGGCATAGCCGACAAACAGGGCGTCGCGATTATTCTGGCTGGTACCGGTCTTGCCATAATTGGGGATCGACAGCATTGCCCGGCGTCCGGTGCCTTCATTGACCGCAGCTCGCAACAGCTTTTCCATGTTCGCATGGGTGTCCGCCCGGTAGCGTCCCGGCCAGTCGAACAGCCATTCGACCCATGTCTGTTCCTCTTTCTTGAAGGCATAGGGTTCGACCGGCCAGCGGTTGCCGGCAACCCCGGCATAAGCAGCGGTCAGTTCCATCAAATCCATCGTCGATGTACCGAGTGCGAGACTCGGGTCATCCTCGGCCAGCCGCGACTTGATTCCCAGATTGCGCGCTTCGCGGATCACCGCCTTGTCGCCCAGCTGACCGAAAAGGCGTACTGCCGCGACATTGCTCGATCGCGCGAACGCCTCCTTCAAACTGATTTCTCCACGATAATTTTCACCGGCATTTTTGGGAAGATAGCCACCCTTGGTGATCGCGCTGTCGTCGACCAAGTCCTCCGGTTCCATCCCCGAACGCAACGCCGCCAGCCAGACGAACAGTTTGAACGTCGACCCCGGCTGGCGCTTTGCCTGGGTGACCCGGTTGAAGGCGGATTTTGCATAGTCCCTGCCGCCGATCATCGCGACGATTTCTCCGTCCGGGCGCATCGCGACCAGGGCAACCTGCGCCTGACCAAGCGGCGCGCGGGCGACAGCGCGGCGGGCGATTTCCTGCAGCCGGGCATCGAGGGTCGTGGTCAGGGTCAACTGCTCGTAGCTCAAGTCGGTCAGTGCCCGCGCTTGGGGCATTGCCCAGTCGGCAAAATAAGTTCCCGTGGGCAGGGCATTTTTGGCCCGGACGTCCAGCCGAGGCGTGCCGATGCGGTCGGCCTCCTCCCCGGTCAGATAGCCAGCACTGACCATCGCGGATGTGACGAGCTTGGCCCGTTTTGCCGCCAGTTGCGGGTTTCGGGTCGGTGCCAGGCGGGACGGTGCCTGCACCAGGCCGGCGAGCATGATCGCCTGTTCCAGATCGAGATTTTCAGGCTGGCGATAGTAATAATGCAGCGACGCGGCGCGCAATCCATAGACATTGTCACCAAAATAGACGTTGGAAAGATAGCGTTCGAATATCTGGTCCTTGGTGAGCCATGCTTCGAGCCAGAACGCAATCATCATTTCCCGCGCCTTGCGGGTCAGGCTGCGTTCCGGGGTCAGGAATGTGGTTTTTGCGAGCTGCTGGGTAATCGTGCTGCCGCCCTGCATCATCCCGCTGCCGGACATATTGCTCATCAGCGCGCGCGCCAGACCCCTCGGATCCACCCCCCAGTGCGAATGGAAGCGGCGGTCCTCGATCGCCATGAAGGCTTCCATTACATGGCTAGGCAATTGCGCGACCTCTACAGGATCGTCGACGACCGCGCCGTTGCGCGCGAACGGTTGTCCGTCGGACGTCAACAATGTGATTTGCGGCGGCGCGATCGGCTGCAGGGATTTGGATAAAGGTGCGGTAATCGCCAGGTAGGCGACCAGCAGGATGAATAGAAACAGCGCCGCCGCAACAGCGCGGCTGAACCACCACCATTTTCCGCGCGGCTTCCTGAGCGGCGCGATGGGTTCGTCGATGCGCGGAGGAATGGCATCGCCATAGGGCTCGTAAAAGGCGGTTTCGGCTAATTTTTTGGGGCCAAACGGCCAGAACCAGCGCCGGTGCCTTTGCGTGGGGAGGTGGTAAGGCTCGTTCATCATTGCTGTACTATATCAATAATACGGCAAAGGCCAGATTGTAAATTGGACATTGGCCCG
Organism: Parasphingorhabdus sp.; assembly: GCF_049667325.1. Lineage (GTDB taxonomy): Bacteria > Pseudomonadota > Alphaproteobacteria > Sphingomonadales > Sphingomonadaceae > Parasphingorhabdus. The sequence goes on from NZ_JBATHY010000238.1 coordinate 9,871, forward strand.
CCCGACATGCTGAAAGCGGTGCAAGATTTGCCATTGAAGGGAGGATTCGGCAGCCTAACGCCCCATCACGCTTTCGGGCAAATCCTCGCCAAAGACCCGCTGATAATATTCCGCCACGAGCATCCGTTCCGCTTCATCGCATTTGTTGAGGAACGAGAGGCGGAAGGCGAAGCCGATATTCTTGAATATCGCCGCATTCTGCGCCCAGCTGATCACGGTCCGCGGGCTCATCACCGTGGAAATATCACCGTTGATAAAGCCCTGCCGGGTCAGATCGGCGACCTTGATCATGTTTTCGACGGTCTTGTCGTCGGCGTCGGGTACCTTGGACAGGATCACTTTCGCTTCGGTGGCGGCCGGCAGATAGTTCAGTGTCACTACGATATTCCAGCGATCCATCTGGCCCTGGTTGATCTGCTGGGTGCCGTGATAGAGCCCGCTGGTATCGCCGAGGCCGACCGTGTTGGCGGTTGAAAACAGACGGAACCAGGGATTGGGGCGGATCACCCGGTTCTGGTCGAGCAGGGTCAGCTTGCCCTCCGCTTCCAAAATCCGCTGGATCACGAACATTACATCTGGCCGGCCGGCATCATATTCGTCAAACACCAACGCAGTTGGCGTCTGCAGCGCCCAGGGGAGCAGGCCTTCGCGGAATTCGGTGACCTGCTGGCCGTCTTTCAAGACAATCGCATCGCGTCCGACCAGATCGATCCGGCTGATATGCGCGTCGAGGTTGATCCGGATGCACGGCCAGTTGAGGCGCGCGGCAACCTGCTCGATATGGGTCGATTTCCCGGTACCATGATAGCCCTGGACCATGACCCGGCGATTGAAAGCGAAACCGGCGAGGATGGCCGCGGTGGTTTCCTGATCGAAAACATAGGCCGGGTCCAGATCGGGAACCCGTTCGTCCTTTTCGCTGAACGCCGGAATTTCCATATCCAGGTCCACACCGAAGACTTCGCGTGCATCGACCGTCAGGTCGGGAGCATCCATAACGGTCTCGCCGCTGCCGTCGGGGTGGGTATTGGGTATGTCGGTCATCGTTGTCCTTCAAAAACTCTCGGCTGCCGCAAGAAAAGCAAAAGCTGCGAGCCATTATCTAAAATCTGCTGATTCCTTAAGCTGCGTATAGGCCTCGATCACATTTGCCAACTGTTTCTCGTGGCTGCGGTCGCCGCCGTTGCGGTCCGGATGATATTTGCGGACGAGCGCGGAATAGGCGCGGCGGATATCGCTGCGACTGATGGATTGGGCGTCATCGTCGCCAAGCCCTAGCGTCTTGAGCGCATTCTGGTCTGCGCGGGAGATCGCCGGACCGGAAGTCTGGCGGCGATGGATGCCGGCGGCAAATCGCGCGCCGATTGCATCCAGCGGATCGGTAAAATCGGTCCAGGCTGGCGGCACGCTCGGCCCGGCAGCATAGACTCGCCGCGCCGAGTCCCATCCGCGTACCGGATGCTGCGCATCGAAAATCTGCTCCTGATCCATGCCGGCGAAATAGTCATAGCCCTGATTGAA
>NZ_JBATHY010000239.1:0-12220 GCF_049667325.1 Parasphingorhabdus sp.
TGCAACCGCACCAGCAATCCGCCAAGATCTTCGCTTTCCTCCAGCGCTACCGAGCCGTCGTAGATTTCTGCGACGTCGCGGACAATGGCAAGACCCAGACCGGTTCCCGGTTTGCCGCTGTCGAGGCGGGCTCCACGATCGAATATGCGCTGGCGCTCTTGCTCGGGAATCCCACGACCGTCATCCTCGACCAGCAATTCGACAAACTGATCGCTGGTTTCGACGGTAATGAACACGCTCCCGCCGCCATATTTGGCGGCATTTTCAACAAGATTTCCGATCATTTCATCAAGGTCCTGGCGCTCGACCGAAGCGACGGCGTCCTGATCGCCATCGATATCGATCCGGACATGCGGGTAAAGCCGACCGACTGCGCGTTCCACGGCCTGCAGGCTTTGCCAGACCTTGGCCCGGCTGTGCGCATGGCCGCGTCTGCCCACTGCCCGCGCGCGCGCCAGGTGATGGTCGACCTGCCGCCGCATCACCCCGGCTTCGCGGATCACCGTGTCCGCCAGATCGTCGGCCTTGGCGGTGGCGCTGTTCATGATCACGGTAAGCGGGGTTTTCAGCGCGTGTGCCAGATTACCGGCGTGCCGCCGCGCTTCCTCTGCCTGTTTTTCATTATGATCGAGCAATGCGTTGAGTTCGTCGACCATCGGCGTGACTTCGTTCGGCATCGGTTCGACGACCCGGCGTTGCTGGCCGGTCCGCATCGCCGCAATCGCAACCCGAATTTTGCGGAGTGGCCACAGACCATAGAGCGTCTGCAGCGCCGCCATGCCGATCAGTCCCAGCGCGAGGATCAGGAAGCTGTTGATCAGGATCGAGCGTATATTGGCGATCTGGGCGTCAAGGCCATCACGGCTTTGGGCGACCTGGAACAACCATTTTGTCTCGGATTCGGGCAAGATGATCGTGCGCTCGAGCAACCGCAGCGGTTCGTCAGGGAATTGTTTGCTATCATAGATATGCGTTTCTCGATCATCATGGGTGATGTTCGATTCCAGCGTGCGATCCCATAAGGAACGGGATGGAAAATCATCATGATCATCGCCGCTGATCTGCCAGTAAAGGCCGCTATTGGGTTCCAGAAAGCGCTGGTCGCCCAGTGGCCGGTTGAGAAAAACTTCGCCATCGGGGCCAATCTCGGCCGAGGCGATCATGGCTGTCAGCACATATTCGAGCTGATTATCGAAATTGCGGGTCACCGCATCGTTCAACACCCGGTCCAGCGCAAAACCGCCACCGAACAGCAGGATCATGATCCACGCCGCAGCGATCCCGATCATCCGGCGACCAAGGGAACCGGTGGTTTGGGTGCCTAGCCGATTATGGGGTGTCGGTGCCTTTTCATCGACCGGATTATCTATCTGGCTTGGTTCATTCAGGCTTCGGGATCCTCTAGACTATAGCCAAGCCCCCGAATTGTCGAAATGACTTCCGCGCCCAGTTTCTTGCGGATACGCGTGACAAACACTTCGATCGTGTTTGAATCCCGGTCAAAATCCTGATCATAAATATGCTCGATCAGTTCGGTGCGCGACACGACTTTGCCCTTGTGGTGCATCAGATAGGACAGGAGTTTATATTCCTGCGCCGTGAGCTTGACCGGACTGCCGTCGAGAGTCACTTTCCCCGACCGTGTATCGAGACGCACGGCGCCGGCGGTAAGTTCTGACGAGGCGTTGCCCGAGGCGCGGCGGATCAGCGCGCGCAGACGGGCGATCAATTCTTCGGTCTGGAACGGTTTTGCGAGATAATCGTCGGCGCCCGCATCAAGTCCGGCCACCTTGTCCGACCAGCTGTCACGCGCGGTCAGGACCAGCACCGGAAAATTGCGCTCTTCCTTGCGCCAGCGATCGAGCACGGTGAGGCCGTCAATTTCCGGCAAGCCGAGATCGAGGATCACCGCGTCATAGTCTTCGGTCGAACCCATGAAATGGCCGTCCTCGCCGTCTGTCGACAGGTCAATGGCATAGCCGTTGGCCTCCAATGTCGTTTTGAGCTGTTGCCCCAGCGTGGGTTCGTCTTCAACAATCAAGACGCGCATGCTTGTCCTCCGGAATAATGCAGTTTTATCTGGGATAGCCTATATCACCATCCGGAAAACGCACAATGATTTAGAAAATTCAGGATCTAGAAAATACGGGATTCAGAATAACCGGAATTCGCCGATTCTGTTTAGCGGGTCTGGCGCAGGATCGCGCCGGTCCGGCCATCGACGTCAACAAACAATACCCGCCCGTCGCGGATGAATTTCAGTCGATAGACCAGTGCATTGGGGTCAAATTCCGGTCCGATATATTCACTGCCCGCCATTTTCGGCAAAATCTGGTTCTCGATCGAGCGGATCGACTTCACCTTGCCGGCCATCATCTGCGCGCGCGCTTCATTCTGCTCGCCGCGGCGGTCCTTGGCCGAAACCATGGACGGTGCGACAGCCGTCAGGCCGAGCGCAAGAAGGGTCAAAAAGGTGGTTTTCTTCAACATCGTTCCCTTCCTAGGCTCGGCGGTTTTAACATCACGTGAATAGGCAGTTCAGACTATAGACTGTTCGATTAACGTGTCATTTCATATGTTATGTTGAGCGAAACGACCGTGCCAATCTGCCCCGGAGCAACCGGAGGTGGTGCATTCGACGCGTCGGCACTCTCCATCCGCATCATCGGCGCTTCCGACTGGTGGAACATGCCTTCGCTGATCGAAAGCACCCGAACGCCGGAATACCCCTCTGCACGGGCATAGTTCATCGCCCGCGCTTTCGCATTGGCGAGCGCCCGCTCCCGTGCCACATCCTTTATCTTGCTATCATCGCTGATCGAAAATGATGGACCGTTCAAATTGGTAGCACCGCTGCTGACGATCGCGTCGAGAATTCCCCCAAGCTTGGATATGTCGCGAACAACTGCCGAGACCTGATTGGAAACCACATAGCCGACAAAACGGTTCTGACGGCTTTCCTGATCATAATCATAATCCGCGCGCAGATTGATTCCGGTGGTCTGAATATCCTTTTCGGCGATGCCCAGCGATTTGAGCCGGTTGATAACCGCGCGTGCCTGGACCGAATTGTCGCGTAGGGCCTGTGTAGCGGTTGGCGCCTTGGTTTCGACGCCGGTGCTGAACGTGGCGGTATCCGGTGCGCTATCGACCTGTTCGGAAACGCTGAGCTCGATCACCGGATTCTGGGCGACAATCTCGACATTCGCGGCTTGCGCGATGTTCATCGGGGCAAATGCCAATGCCGCTCCAGCCATTAAAATTGAAAGTCTCATATTAATCTCCATTGATTCAGTTCAATTTAGACGAAGCTTTCTGAACAGCAGCCATATAGTTTTGACGAATTGCTCTTGTCCGTTCGCCTGGCCTTCCGTCGCCGATCTTGTGACCGTCAATCTCGACGACCGGCATGATCAGCAATGTCGACGATGTTACAAACGCTTCCGCCGCATTTTTCGCTTCATCAATCGAGAAAGCGCGTTCCTCAACCGTTAGTTCCATAGACTTTGCCTGCATGAGCATTTCGATACGCGTCACGCCGGGCAATATGCGGCAGTCAAGCTGGTGCGAAATGAGCACGCCGTCCTCACGGATAATATGAGCGTTTTGAGAGGTTCCTTCGGTGATCATATCATCCCGGGTCATCCAGACATCGTCGACTCCCGCCGCCATCGCCTCCATTTTCATCAGCGACGCGTAGAGCAACTGTGTGGTCTTGATATCGCACCTTTGCCAGCGCAGGTCGGGTCGGGTGATGATCCGCATGCCACTATCCGCCATCGGGTTTTCCAGCAGCACCCGTTGCTGGGCAAAGGCGAATATGGTCGGAGCCGTGTCTGGCGCGGGCCAGCGATATTCCCGCTCGTCCATCACCCCGCGCGAGACTTGCAGATAGATCAGGCCTTCGCGTAACTTATTTTCTGCGACAAGATTCTGCGATATCGCCATCCAATCGGCAAAAGCATTGATCGAAAGCTCGCCGAGCGATCGTTCGAGGCGGGTGACATGCCGTTCCATATCGACCAACCGACCATCAATCACCGAAACCACCTCATAAACCGCGTCGGAAAACAGCAGTCCGCGGTCAAATACAGAGATTTTGGCGGATAACCTGGGGACATAATCGCCATTCAGATAAACTAAGTCCAAATCCCGCTCCGATCACCAATATTGTCAATTTCGCCCCTAACAATCCGATATGGCACGGTAGGTCAATGGGCTTTGTTTAAAAGAGAAGACTTGAGCGAAATCGCGCTTGCCCCTAACGCGCGGGAACCATGTCGCAACCTCCCATTTTTTCCTATGAGAATCTCTCGCTCCATCAGGGCGAAGGATGGCTGTTTAAGGACCTGGATCTGCACGTCGGTCCGCGAGATCGGCTGGCGCTGATCGGGCGCAACGGTGCGGGCAAGACGACCCTTCTGCGATTGATCACCGACAAGATTGAATCGGACAAGGGCAAACGGGTTATCCAGCCGGGCATCAATATTGTGATGCTGGAGCAGGAACCTGATTTTACCCCGTACGAGACATTGCGCGACTTTGCGCTGTCCGGGCCCACGGGACCGGCTCTGCATGAAGTGGAAGCCATTGCCGACCAGCTGGGAACCGATCTTTCCATTCGCGCCGACAAGGCGAGCGGCGGCGAGAAGCGCCGCGCCGCGATATGCCGGGCATTGGCGTCGCAGCCGGATCTTCTGCTGCTCGACGAACCGACCAACCATCTCGACCTTGGCGCGATTGACTGGCTGGAAGAATGGCTCGGTCGTTACAAGGGCGCGTTCATAACCATTTCGCATGACCGCACCTTTCTGACCCGGTTGACCAAACAGACATTGTGGCTGGACCGCGGCACGATCCGGCGGCTGGATGTCGGCTTTGGCGGCTATGATGCATGGATGGAAAAAATCTATGCCGACGAGACCCGTTCGGCGGAAAGGCTCGATGCAAAGCTGAAGCTAGAGGCGCACTGGCTCGAGCGCGGTGTCACCGCCAGGCGCAAGCGCAACCAGGGCCGGCTCGCGAAGCTTTGGGAAATGCGGGCCCAGCGCGCGGCGATGATCGGCCCGGCGGGCGCAGCCAAGCTGCAGGCCGAGAGCGATGACAGTCGAACCAAATCGGTGATAACGGCGACCAATATTTCCAAGTCCTTTGGTGAAGACGATGCCAGGCGCGTCATCATCCGGGATTTTTCGCTGCGCATCCAGCGTGGCGACCGGATCGGGATCGTCGGATCCAATGGTGCGGGCAAAACCACTTTGCTGAAAATGCTGACCGGGGAACTGGAACCGGACACTGGCAACGTTGCGCTGGCCCAGACATTGAATGGTGTTTTCATCGACCAGCAACGCAGTCTGCTGTCCCCCGACAAGCGGGTTCGCGATGTTCTGGCCGATGGCAGCGACTGGATTGATGTGCGCGGCACCAAGAAGCATGTCCAGGGCTATCTCAAGGAATTCCTGTTCGCTCCGACACTGATCGACGCCCGCGTAGGAACCTTGTCCGGCGGCGAACAATCCCGGCTTTTGCTCGCCCGCGAATTTGCCCGCATGTCGAACTTGCTGGTGCTCGACGAACCGACCAATGATCTCGATCTCGAAACGCTCGATCTGCTGCAGGAAGTGATCGCCGATTATGAAGGCACGGTTCTGCTGGTCAGCCATGATCGCGATTTTCTCGATCGCACCGTCACCGTCACATTGGGCCTCGATGGCAGCGGCAATGTCGACGTTATCGCTGGCGGCTATGCCGAATGGGAAGCAAAGCGCAAACAGGACGATTCCGGTCAGAAAGCCGCACCAAAAGAGACGCGGTCTTCCGGCAAACCAGTCGCTCGTTCGAACAGCCCGAGCAAGAAGCTGAGCTACAAGGACCAGCGCGATTATGATCAGTTGCCAGCGCGGATCGAGGAAATTGACCATCGTATAGAAGACATCGCGCAGGCGCTCGCCGATCCAAATCTCTATGCGCGGGATTTCGCGAAGTTCGATGAATTGACCAAAGAGAATAGCGCGCTGATCGAGGAAAAAGATGCCGCCGAGATGCGCTGGCTGGAACTGGCGGAAGAAGTAGAGCAGCTGCTCAATCCCTGATCAGCCGGGCAGGCGATAGAAAATTGCCAAACGGTCCAATGCAATTTTCAGCACCAGTTTTCCCGACCGCGCCGGCCAGCCGAGATTTTTTTCCGCAACCGGTATCCCCTCCCCGCCACAAATTATCCGCCAGGCAATATCGGCGAGATCGCTACCCAGATGGTCGATCGCTTTATCAAAACGCAATTTGGCGGCAATCAGAACTTCGGACTCGTTCAATATCGCAGGCGAACTGCGTTTTCCGCCCGCGACCGGTGCAGCATCCCAGCGCATCGTGATCCGCGGTGCCAGATTGGCCCGTTCCCAATCTGTACGCAGCTTTTCCCCCGCATCAAACTGGCGATCGGACAAATGGCCTCTCGCGTGAAGCCAGCCCAAGGGCGATTCCGACAGATTGACCGTGACGCTGCGCGCGCGCATCCTCTTTGGTTCGCGATCATCGCGTTCCTCCCCGTCCTGCGGCAGTGCGCGCTCGGATAGCAAACGGGGGTCGGATCGAGCTTTGGTGACTTTCATTAACGCAATATCTCCTAATTGGTGACTTTATACCCTTGCCATTTTGGCAATATTGTAGGAAAGCATAAAACCATATAGGTTTGGAGATAGCTATGATCAGCCGCATCAGAGAGGTTCGCAAAGCAAAGGGATTGACGCTGGACGATGTCGCCGGACGGTGTGAACCGCCGACGACCGCGCAAACCATAGGGCGGCTGGAAACCGGAATGCGGACCTTGTCGCTGGACTGGCTGAACCGGATTGCCGACGCCCTGGGGGTGGACAGCGCCGCTCTGTTGTCCTTGCCCGACCAGGAAGAACTGCCGGTTGCCGCAATCCTCGATCACAAGGGCGCGCATGCTCTGGGCAAGACCGAGAATATCTATCAGCCCACCATCGAACCGGCGATGGTCGCGTTGCGGGTCAAAAGCAGCATCGGTGATTATCGTGCGGGTGACGATGTCTGGCTGTCGCGGCGGACACCGGAACAATATAGCAGCGCTCTCAACCGCGACATATTGGTCCCTCGTCCCGCCGGGCGCTATCTGTTTGGCCGCTTGATCGGGCGCGAGGACCATCGCCTGCAAATTCTTCCTCTCGGCAGCGGCGCGCGGCAGCAGATTGTCAGCGATCCCGAATGGATCGGCGTCGCGGTCCGGCTGGTAAGGGAGCTTTAGCGCCCTTGTGCTAAGGACCCTGCCATGAACCAGCCGCTCCGCGTCCTGACCTTGTCGACCTTGTTCCCCCATGCGGCAGCCGCCAATTTCGGGATATTTGTCGAGCGGCAAACAGCCGAACTGGCCGGCCGTCCTGCAACCGACGTTACGATCATCAATCCGATCGGCATACCGCCGTGGCCTTTGCGCAAGCTTGGCCAATATCGAGCGTTGAACGCCTTGCCAAAGCAGGAAGAGTGGCGGGGGCTGGACATCTACCGACCGCGATTCATGCTTCTTCCCAAGATTGGCGGCGCGAGCAATCCGCGGCGGATAGCCGATGCGCTTCTGCCGCTGGTCAAACAACTGCACGAGCAAACACCGTTTGACGTGATCGATGCCGAATTTTTCTACCCCGATGGCCCCGCCGCGATGCGGCTGGCTGCCGCGCTCGATATCCCCTTCACAATCAAGGCGCGCGGTGCGGATATCCATCATTGGAGCAGCGATCCGAGATGCCGGGATCAAATATTGCAGGCAGCGGACAAGGCCAGCGCCTTGCTGGCGGTATCCGGGGCACTGAAGCAGGACATGATCGCGCTCGGGATGGATGGCGACAAGATTTCGGTCCATTATACCGGCCTCGACCAAGACAAGTTCGTCCCGGTCGATCGAGTCGCTGCAAAGCAGGCGCTGGGCGTCAGCGGGCCACTATTCATCACAAGCGGCGCGCTGATCGCGCGCAAGAATCAGGATCTGGTGATCCGCGCGCTTGCAAGCTTTCCCGATGCGCACCTGATGCTCGCGGGTCAAGGTGAAGAAGAGCATGCCTATCGCGCCCTCGCCAGCCAACTGGGCGTTGCCGACCGCGTCCGCTTTCTCGGCAGCGTCCCGCATGATCAGATGCCCCATCTCACCGCTGCCGCCGATATCGCCATTCTCGTGTCCAAGTCCGAAGGCCTGGCCAATGCGTGGGTCGAGGCACTGGCCTGCGGTACGCCGGTGATCATCAGCGAGGCCGGCGGTGCGCGGGAACTGGTAACCAGTGCGGGTGCCGGACGGGTCGTCGACCAGACGGTCGAGGCGATTGTCACGGCCGCAAAAGCGATCCTCGCTGAACCGCCAGCGCAGGAACTGGTGCGTTCATCGGTCAGCCGGTTCAGCTGGAAAAACAACGGTGATCAGTTGCTCGTGATATTGAGCAAAGCGGCGAACAAAGCCTAGGAGATCGGCAGAAACGCTCCGACGATCCAGCGTTCTTCTGCCCGCAACACGCCCCATGTCCGCGCCGCAGCACGGCTGTCCATGACTTCCAGCCCCATGCCTGCTGCCTCTACTTCCCGACGGAAGGCGGCCGGTGGCTGCAACATCGCCGAGCCGCTACCCAATAGCAGAAATTCGGGGGCGGGAGACAGGTTCAGGCGGGACAATATCTCCCCGAGATCCAGCTTATCGAGACTGGAACCGGTCCAGTCCAATACCTGTTCAGGCGAAATCAGTAGGCCTTGCTCGAACCGCTGGTCACCAATCTTGTAGCCTTGCGGCGTAAAGCCGGTGACCACCGGACCGGTAAAATCGATATCTTTACGCAGTTCAACCACGGATCAACCGATCTGCTCTGGTCCGCCTATCTTCTCCGGCTTTTCATCTGCTGATTCAGTTGGCACAAATGTGTCCGGACCAACTTTCAGCCAGATCAGGATCGGAGCGGCCATATAGACAGAGCTGTAGGTACCGACAAACACGCCGAAGAACATCGCCACGGAGAAACCGAAAATCACATCCGGCCCCCAGAGGATCAGAGCACCGAGCGCGATCAACATGGTCAAGCTGGTCATCACCGTCCGGGCCAGAGTCTCGTTCACGGACAGATCGAGCAACGCGATGATATCCATCTTGCGATATTTCTTCAGATTCTCGCGAATCCGGTCGAACACGACAATGGTATCATTGAGCGAATAGCCGATGATCGTCAGCAGCGCCGCGACGATATTAAGATTGAATTCCATCTGGGTGATTGCGAACAGTCCGAATGTCAGCGCCACATCATGGACCAGCGCGAATAGCGCGCCCACGCCGAACTGCCATTCGAAGCGTATCCAGATATAGATGGAAATCGCGATCATCGCGAACAACAGCGAATAGGCCCCGGTTTCAAAAAGTTCCTCTGAGACCTTGCCGGAAACCGACTCCACGCCATCGATGCGGACATCGGGATGATCAGCTTTCAAGGTCGACACGATTTTTGCGGTCATTTCACTGGCCGCTTCCGGGCGCGATTCCGCTTCGGCTGGCAGCCGCATCCGGATCGACACTTCATTGGCATCGCCAAAGCGCTGGATCGTTGCTTCACCATAGCCGAGCCCGCCAATGCTTTCGCGCAGCTCGGGGATAGGCGCCGTTTCGGTCTCGGTAAAAGTCGCCTGAATCATCTGGCCGCCAATGAAGTCGACACCGAAGTTCAGTCCCTTGGCGGCAACCAGCCCGATCGAAGCGATGATCGTCAGGATACTGAACGCCATGGCGATATTGCGCCATTTCAGGAAGCCGATATTGGTATCGTCCGGGACAAGTTTGACCAGTCTCATATCACCAACTCCTGCGGCCGGGCTCGCCTCACCCAGAGCACGACAAGCATTCGGGTTACGACGACGGCGGTAAAGACGGAAGAAGCGATACCGATCATCAGCACGACCGCGAAACCCTTGACCGGGCCGGACCCGAACATGAACAGCAATACACCGGCGATGATGTTGGTAATATTCGCATCAAAAATCGCGCGGGAAGCCTCTTTATAGCCAACTTCAATCGCCTGAAGGACTCGTCGCCCTCGTCGCCGTTCCTCGCGTATTCGTTCGTTGATCAGCACATTGGCATCGACGGCAGACCCGACGGTGAGCACGAAGCCCGCGATCCCCGGAAGCGTCAGTGTCGCGTTGAAGATCGCCATGACCCCGACAATGATGAACAGGTTCAGAGCCAGCGCGATATTGGCATAGACGCCAAACCGGCCATAGGTAACGATCATGAACGCCAGCACCGCAGCGGTGGCGATAATCGCGGCGATCATGCCCTTGTCGATTGAATCCTTGCCAAGATCGGGACCGACGGTGCGTTCCTCGACGATCTTCAGTTCCACCGGCAGCGCACCGGATCGCAAGGCGATAGCCAGCTGATTGGCGCTTTCAACGGTAAAATTGCCCGAAATCTGAGCCGAACCGCCAAGGATCGGTTCGTTGATATTGGGTGCGGACAGCACCAGGCCGTCGAGGATGATCGCGAACGGCCGGCCGACATTATTCTGCGTCAGGCGGGCAAATTTCGAACCGCCCTCGCTATCGAAAGTGATATTGACCACCGGCGCGTTGGTTTCCGGGGCGAAGCCCTGTCCGGCATCGGTCAGCTTGTCACCGCTGATGCCACCAAGCCGTTTGACGGCGATATTGGGCAGTCCGGACGGATTGTCGGGATAGGGGAAAATCTGGCTGCCGATCGGTGGCCGTCCTGCGGCCAGCGCATTGGGATCGGCATCAAAATCGACGAGTTTGAATTCCAGCTTAGCGGTCTGCCCGAGCAGAGCTTTCAGAGCTTCGGGATCGTCAAGTCCCGGCACCTGCACCACGATCCGCGTATCGCCCTGCCGGATGATGGTCGGCTCGCGGGTGCCCATTTCATCAATCCGGCGGCGGATCACGTCGGTCGCCGTATCCATGGCATTGGTAACCGCATTTTCCAGACCGGCGGCGGTTGGAGTCAGGACAAAGCGCGTATCATCGCGGACTTCGATATCCCAGTCGCGCTGGCCGGTCAGGCCGGCTCCGCTGGTCAGCGGGAGAATGGCTTCACGTGCCGCATCGACCTGGGTGCTGTCGCGCACCATGAAGCTCAACACACCGTCGCGTCGTGAGATGTCGCCAATACCAATTCGCGGATCCGCGCGACGCATTTCGGCGCGCACCGATTCTTCCATCGTCTCGAGACGCATGGTCGCGACATCGGCCGGATCAGCCTCCAGCAGGATGTGGCTGCCGCCCTGGAGGTCGAGCCCCAGATTGATGGTTTCGTTGGGTAAAAAGCCCGGCCAATATTTCTGACCGCTCTCGCCAATCAGGCTTGGCAGTGACATCAGCACGCCAAAGGCCAATAGCAGGGAAATGGAAATGACTTTCCAGCGCGGGAAATCGAGCATCGAAACTAACTTTCTATATCACCGCGTTCAGTCGTTCGCAGGTTTGGCACCGCCGCGCGGCATAACATCCGACAGGGTTGCCTTGACCGCCTTCACGCGAACGCCATTGGCGATCTCGACCTCGACATATTCATCGTCGACCTTGACCGCCTTGCCGACCAGTCCGCCGCCGGTCACAACCTGGTCATTTTTCTTGACCGCGCCGATCTTGCCCTGATGTTCCTTCATCTTTTTTTGCTGGGGCCGGATCAGGAGGAAATAGAAAACCGCGAAAATCAATACCAGCGGCATCACCGAAATCAGAAAACCGCCTGCGCCACCGGCGCCGCCTGCTGCAGATAATATAGATATTGTTGTCATGAAACCGTCCCGATAATTGCAAATTGTGATGTGTGTTGGCCGGGTTGATATTTCAAGCCCCTGAACAGCCAACCCGAATGATGCGCGCGCCTATCACGCGCTTGTCGAGGGTGCAATGAAATCCGTATTTTCGAAAGCTTGCGATCCGGACGCAAACGACTTGCCAAGCCCCATCGACCTCCATATATGCGCAGCCTCGGTCGGGACGTAGCGCAGCCTGGTAGCGCATCACACTGGGGGTGTGGGGGTCGGAGGTTCGAATCCTCTCGTCCCGACCAGTTTTCCGGAGCCAGAGTGTATCCGGGGACGAACGACCGAAAAATGCCCCGGCGCAAGCGCGCGAATGACGGTATCAACATCAAAACTCCCTATATAACCGGCCTTGTGGGACCCAAAGTTTGTGGAAAGCAGGCCGATCTGACTCGCAC
>NZ_JBATHY010000240.1:0-7909 GCF_049667325.1 Parasphingorhabdus sp.
ATAGTAGCGTTCTGGGCCTATCCGATGTTGCTAGTATTGGCGATCGGCACGTACCGCCATCAGCGGCGCCTTCGGCAATTCGGGGTCGACAGATCCTGGAGCAACTTTTCACTCTCGCAAAAATAGACAATGCAACAGCGGCAGCAGGAGCGTTGATCTCCGAATATGGTTCAATTGGAGGCGTTCTGAACGCCAATTCCCGAACAGCCGAAAATGATCCTGCCCGGGCAATCGTGGCTTTGGTGCGTGAAGCAATGCTGGTTTCGTCCCGGGAAAGGATGCTCGACCGCATTTGTCTGTCCAAGGCCGCAGACGTGATCGAATATCTGGTCATCGCGATGGCCCGTTTGCCGGTTGAAGAAGTGCGGGTGTTGTTTCTCGATAGCAAGAACCGCCTGATCAGCGATGAAGTCGTCAGCAGGGGAACGATTTCCTCGGCTCCGATTTATCCGCGCGAGATATTGAAGCGATCCCTCGCGCTGGATGCCACGGCCCTGATCATTGCGCATAACCATCCATCGGGTGACCCGACGCCGAGCAAGATCGATGTCGCAGCAACGCGCAGACTCGTAAAAGCCGGCAAAGAGCTCGATCTGACGGTGCACGACCATATCATCGTTGGCAGCGACGGCTGGATCAGTCTTCGCGACTGGGCGGAATTCGAATGATGATCCTGCTGTCCCGGAACCCCGGCATCGCTGACCGGTTTATTGCGCCCGCGAGTCTGGAATGATGCCGTCACCGCTTCAGAACGAGAAGCGAGCGACAATGCTCCGCGCGGAAACGAAAAACCTTCTGCAATCGCCCGATTTTGCCCGCTCACCGGTCATGTCACAACTTTTGAGCTATCTTGTGGAAGAGGCAATTTCCAACCCTGACAAGCCGCCCAAAGCCTATAAGGTTGCTGTCGACGGGCTGGGCCGCAGCGAGGATTTCGACGTCCAGATCGATAGCTATCCCCGTGTACAGGTTGGCAGGCTGCGCAAGATGCTGGCCGCCCATTATGCCGCACGCGGCAGTAAGGAGCGGTTGAGCATCCCGATGGGCCACTATGCGGTCGAAATCCAGTTGGATGATGGCGAGCCGCCGGAGAATCAGGAGGATACCGGATCGAACGGCGATAGTATCCCTGCGGCCGCTCCGGCCGAAATCGTAACGCATCGCTGGTTTGCCAAGCGGCAGACCACCATAGTCCTGGTTGCAGCCGTGCTGATCATCGCGATCGCCCTGGCCTGGCTGCTAAACAATGCCACCGAGAATTCATCCGGCACGGAATCTGTATCTCAACATTACAGCTTGCCTCCAAAAGTCTATTTTTCATCAAATCGAGAGGCGCTACCGGACAACGAACGCGACAAGGCTCTGGAGATCGAGCAATTTCTGG
This sequence comes from Parasphingorhabdus sp., assembly GCF_049667325.1. Classification (GTDB taxonomy): domain Bacteria; phylum Pseudomonadota; class Alphaproteobacteria; order Sphingomonadales; family Sphingomonadaceae; genus Parasphingorhabdus. The sequence continues at coordinate 1,385 of NZ_JBATHY010000240.1, forward strand.
AAGACGCCTTCGCGCGGTCTTCGCAGGTTAGATTGGCGGCAGCGGAACTATCCGGGGTAGCCCCGGAAAAGGACCACAACGCCTATCGCTTTGAAAGCGAGTTGGTCGCCGGTCCGAACGGTCCCGTCGCGATATTTTCTCTGACCTCGCTGAGCCGCAACGAGAAGATCTGGTCAACGACGATCGCGGTGCCGGATTCGGCAGCGGACTATCCTGGAAAACTGGGCCCGATAGCCAGCCGGGTCGCCGGAGTTTACGGAGTGATTGCCTCCGACCAGCGCACGCACCTGCCCGATGACGCAATGACCGGTTATGCCTGCCTCCTCCGGTTCGAAAGCTACCGCGCAAATCGTGATCCCGATTTATTGCCGATTGTGGACTCCTGTATCAAGAAATCGCTGGCAGCGGATCCCATGGACAGCCGGATTCTTGCCGCCGCTTCTTTCCTTGCCTACCTCCGCGAAGAGGCCACCGGCAGAAAGCCGGATCCGGAGGCAGGGCTGCAGTTTGCGCGCCGCGCGCTGGTGCGCGGCAGAGAAGATTCTTTAGCCAACTTTGCGCTCGCCCGATCGAGTTTTTTCAACGGCAGCTGTGCAAGCGGGAAAGAATTCGCCGAGAAAGCGGTCGAGCTGGCCCCTTATGAAGCAACAATTCACGCACAGACCGGAGCGTATCTGTTCGCCTGTGACGATCCTGACGCGCGCAAATTTCTAAGAACCGCGATCGCTCTGGACCCGCGTGGCTCGATCGTTGCGGAAACCGCCCTGGTGTTTACCTTGCTTGCAGAAGGAAAGAATGAAGAGGCGCTGGAGTTTGCCGAGAAGATCATCCCCTCCAGTACCGGTGTCGGCCCATATTATGATATTGCGATGGCCATGGTCTACGCCAAAAATGGTCGGATTTCGCAATCTCGCGCTTCCTGGGAGCGACTTGTTGCAGCCTATGGCAGCGACAAGGGCGAAAGCCCGGAAGCATTGCTCAGACGCCTGATCCTCAATCCGTCACTGGCCAATCGTGCTTTCGTGCTGCTGTCTCGCACCGGAGTAATCGGCGAGTGAGCACCGACCGGTGAATCAGAAGCTCGCGTTCAGCCCATCAACTACAAACTGAACCGCCAGCGCGCCCAATAGCACTCCGAGCACCCGGGTGATGACCGCTTCAACCTTGTTACCCAAAATCCGCATCATCGGTCCTGCAGCAAGCAGTCCGATCAGGGTGAGCAGCAGCACTCCGCCGAGGGCACCGAGAATGACGAGGGCGTTATCGATACCATCATTTTGCGAAGTCAGCAGCATCACCGCGGCAATCGATCCCGGTCCGGCGATCATCGGCATGGCCATCGGAAAAATCGATACATCCTCGATTTCGGGCTGCTCGATAATCTCCTGCGCACGGTCCTCGCGCCGTTCGGTGCGTTTCTCGAACACCATTTCCAGCGCGATCAGAAACAGCATGATGCCGCCGGCAATGCGGAAACTGTCGAGACTGATGCCAAGCGCGCTGAGCATCTGTTCCCCGAACAAGGCAAAGACCAGCAAGATGAGCGCGGCAACGAAAATCGCGCGGACGGCCATGATCCGGCGATCGCGCTCGGGTACGCTGCTCGTCAGGCTGGCATAGATAGGCGCACAGCCGGGCGGGTCAATCACCACGAAAAAGGTGATGAAGGAAGAGATGAATAGTTCGATCACCGGTTGTCACCCATCTTGAGATCATGCGCAACCGGCTCCATTTTTTCGCCGTTCCAGACCAGTATTTTTATCGCAGGCATGTCGTCCAAATATTGCGTAGCTTCCCACACCAAGGTGCCGTCTCGCGAATTCCCGCGCCGACGATCCGTGCTTTTTGACTGGGCAATGCGGTTGCGATACCCCTCGATCGCGTCGCCGGTGCAGGCCGCGACTTCCGTTTCAATGAAATCGGGTGCTGGCAATGGTTCGTCGAGCGGGGTTCCGTGATCGAACACCCACTTCCAGTCCTGGTCCTTGCCGCGATGGCGCTCGTCAAAATTGTCCAGTCGCCAGATCGTGACAAAGGATCCGGTACCGCCATCGGCATCCTGCCACGCACCCGTCGAAACGGCCAGGCTGCCATCACAAGACATTGATATTTTATGCGGCTGCCATTCAACGGCCTGCGGCGGGTCGGCTTTGCCTTTCAGCCATTGCTGCGCGTTGGTGATATTGGGAACAAACATGATCGCGTCATCCGCCGCGGTTTCGCGGAACGCGGTCCACTGTCCCTTTTCCTGCGCCAGCCGGGCGAAGGACAGTTCCGCCTTTACCACCGCACTGGGATTGGCAATGGGCTTGCCGGCAGCGCGATTATAGCGCTCGCGGTCGTTGAGACGGTCCCCGCCGCCGGCACAGCCTGCCAGCAACAGCGTGATTCCGATTGCGGCTAACAGGCGCATTACAGATTCTCCGGTTTCTCCAGTCCGGCGCGTGCAGATGCCGCGACCAGAGTATTGCGCAATAGCACTGCAATGGTCATCGGGCCAACCCCTCCCGGAACCGGGGTAATCGCCCGGACATGATCAAGCGCTTCGCTGGTGGCAACATCGCCGACCAGACGGCCCTTATTCTGGCCCGGCTCGGCGTCCAGCCGGTTGATACCGACATCGATCACCACGGCACCGGGTTTCAGCCAGTCGCCCTTGACCATTTCGGCGCGACCGACGGCCGCTACGACGATATCGGCGCGGCGGACAACGTCGGGGAGGTCCTGAGTCCGGCTATGGGCCATGGTAACGGTGCAATTTTCAGCGAGCAGCAGCTGCGCCATCGGCTTGCCGACCAGTATCGACCGGCCGACCACGACGGCGTCGAGACCGGTCAGGTCACCCAGAACATCCTTGAGCAGCATCAGGCTGCCGAGCGGCGTGCAGGGGGTCAGCGCTTCTTCGCCGCTGGCCAAACGTCCGGCGTTGATCACGTGGAGACCATCGACATCCTTGTCCGGATCGATCGCCATCACCACCGCTTTTTCGTCGAGACCTTTGGGAAGAGGAAGTTGCACGAGAATTCCATCCACGCTCTCGTCGGCGTTGAGCTGTTCGACCAGCGCGATCACATCCGCCTGCGCGACATCGGCTGGCAGCCGGTGCTCGAAGCTTTCCATGCCCGCGGCAAGGGTCGCCTTGCGCTTGGAGGCAACATAGACCTGACTGGCCGGGTCTTCGCCGACCAGAACCACGGCAAGACCAGGCGCACGGCCGGTCTGCTTCAGAAATGTCGGAACGGCGCCCTTGATACGTTCGCGCAGTCCGGCGGCGAACGCCTTGCCGTCAATAATCCGTGCTGATGTCAACCGATGAGCGCCTGCGCCAGAGGTGGCAGAATTGCATCCTGCAGAATGATAATGCCGATGATGACGACCATCGGGGTCAAGTCAATCTGGCCAAAATCCGGCATGATCTTGCGGATCGGCCGGTAGATGGGCGCGGTCAGCCCATCAAGCGCGGTCCAGATCGCGTTGACGATGTCATTTTGCAAGTTGATGACGTTGAATGCGAGCAGCCAGCTCATGATTGCCTGCACGATGATGACGGTGATCGCCACGTTGAGCAGGATAGCGATAATCTGAAGAATTGCGAATGCCATGGACGGACCCTTTATCGATAATCTGGCTTAGCGGCTAGAGGATTGTCGCCGGTAATGCCAATAATTTGCTGTATCATATATATAACACAGTCGGACGATTATTCAACCGGCTGAAAATCATCCTTTACCAACGTACCCGCGCCCTTGCTGGTGAAGATTTCGAGCAGCATGGCATGCGGAATGCGGCCGTCGAGCACAACTGCGGCATCCACGCCGTCCTGAACCGCATTCACACAGGTTTCGAGTTTCGGGATCATCCCGCCGGATATTGTGCCTTCGTCGACCAGAGCCTGAATTTTCGTCGGATCGAGATCGGTCAGCAATTCGCCCTGCTTGTCGAGCACGCCGGGAACATCGGTCAGCAGGAACAGCCGCGCCGCGCGTAGCGCCGAAGCCACCGCACCGGCCATTGTATCGGCGTTGATATTATAGGTCGCGCCATCCTCGCCGACGCCGATCGGCGCGATAACGGGTATCATCCCGGCAGAGGAGATCGTGTCGATCACACTACGATCGACTTTCTTTGGTTCTCCGACATAGCCGAGGTCGATGATCCGTTCGATATTGCTGTCCGGATCGCGTTCGGTACGACGCAATTTTACTGCTTTAACGAAGCCGCCATCCTTGCCGGAAATACCGATCGCGCTGCCGCCGGCCTGACCGATCCAGCTGACCAGTTCCTTGTTGATCGCGCCGGACAAGACCATTTCGGCAATTTCCGCGGTTTCCTTGGTGGTCACCCGCAAGCCGTCGACAAATTTGCTCTCGACGCCGACCCGTTCGAGCATCGCGCCGATTTGCGGTCCGCCGCCATGTACCACCACCGGATTGATCCCGACTGCCTTGAGCAGCACGATATCCTGGGCAAAATTCCTCGCCAGCGCGGCATCGCCCATCGCATGGCCACCATATTTGATGACAAATGTCGCTCCGGCATAGCGCTGCATATAGGGTAGCGCGTCGGTGAGCGTTTCCGCCTTGGCAAGCATGGCTGGATCGGGTGCGTGATCGTTCATGAGCGCCTTTCTGTCTAGCCGCGCGGCAAAAGCAAGTATTTAATCAGCTTTTGGAGAGAGCCTTCACTTTTGCCAGCGTTCCGGTGACATGGCCCTGCGGTTTTGTTGCACTGTGGACAAAAACAATTTTGCCTTGCTGATCGATGACATAGCTGGTCCGGTTGGTCATCGCGAGCCCCGGTGACATGCGCACCTGATAGGCTTCAATAATCTTGTCATCGGCCCGGGCAACCGCAAATTTGTCACGGCATTCGGAGACCGAGAATTTCTTCAACCCTTCAATATCGTCGCCTGACATGCCGATCACGGTGGCACCTGCGGCATTGAATTCGGCGGTGGCGTCGGCGAACATGTTGGCCTCTATGGTGCAGCCCTCGGTGAAGACCTTGGGAAAGAAATAGAGCACGACGGGTCCGTCCTTGAGCTTGTCGGCGAGCGAGAATTGAAATTCCTGACCCGCTAGCGCGCCGGTGGTGGTGAAAGCGGGGGCGGTGGTGCCGATTTCCAGCGGTTCGGAATTGTTGCTGCGGGCATGATAGACAAAGGCACCGCCGCCGGCGATGGCCAGGGCCAGCAATATCAATATCCACTTTTTCATTTCATCATTCCTGTTCGAGCTGTGTTTTCAGCGCGTATAGCTGATCAAGCGCTTCCCGCGGGGACAGCGCATCCACGTCGATCGCGCCCAACGCCTGTCGCAAGCTATCCGATTTTTCTTCGACATCCGCAAGGCTCGCGGCAAAAAGCGGCAGATCACCGAGACCGGCAGCCAGCCCTCCGGTTTCCGCTTTGCCGGCCTCGAGCTTGTCGAGCACCGCCTTGGCGCGATTGAGGACCGGTTTTGGTATGCCGGCCAGCTTCGCCACCGCCAGACCATAGCTGCGGTCTGCCGGACCTTTGGCCAGTTCGTGAAGCAGGACCAGATCGCCCTTCCATTCGCGCGCGCGGACGTGATGAAGCGACAGCGCATCGAGCCGGTCGGCCAGCCGGGACAGCTCGTGATAATGGGTCGCGAAAAGACAACGGCAACGATTGGTCTCGTGCACCGCCTCGACCACCGCCCATGCAAGCGCGAGCCCGTCATAGGTGGACGTGCCCCTGCCCACTTCGTCGAGAATGACGAAGCTTTTCTCGGTCGCCTGCGACAGGATCGCGGCGGTTTCGACCATCTCGACCATGAAGGTCGACCGTCCCTGGGCGAGATTGTCCGACGCTCCTACGCGGCTGAACAAGTGATCAACGAGACTGAGTTTCGCGGAAGAGGCAGGAACAAAACCGCCAGCTTGCGCCAATATGACGATTAGCGCATTTTGCCGCAGGAAGGTTGATTTGCCGCCCATATTGGGGCCGGACACGAGCCACAGTCGTTCGTCCTGAGCCAGGTTGCAATCATTGGCGACAAACGGATCGCCCTTGGCCGCCAGCGCCGATTCAACCACAGGATGGCGACCGGCCTGAATGTCCAATATATTGCCGTCGACAAATTCGGGACGGCACCACTGGCCTTCGGCCGCACGTTCGGCGAGCGCCGCAGCGACATCGATCCGGGCGAGCGCATCGGCGCTCTCGCCAATCTCCTGTTTGCGCGCCAATATCTTGTCGACCAGTTCCTCGAAATGCGCGGCTTCGGCAGCCAGAGCGTGCGCTCCGGCTTGCGACACGCGGACCGCTTCTTCGTGCAAATCCGTCGAATTGAACCGGACGACACCGGCGAGCGTCTGGCGATGGGTGAAACCCGAATCTTCAGCCATCAAACTATCGCCGTGCCGGGCGGGGACTTCGATAAAATAGCCGAGCACGGCATTATGCTTGATCTTGAGCGTGTTTATTCCGGTCGCGGCGCGATAGCGCGCTTCCAATGTCGCGATTGCCTTGCGACCATCGGAACCGGCGCTGCGCAGCTCATC
>NZ_JBATHY010000241.1:0-25368 GCF_049667325.1 Parasphingorhabdus sp.
GGTGAAACAGACGAAAAAACCCTTCATTCTCGGTCTTGGCGGCACGACCAATCCCGAATCCTCGACCGAGCAGGCCTTGGCGATTTCGTTGCAGGCCGCCGCCGCTGCCGGAGCGGAAACCGAATTGTTCGGATCTGACCGCCTGATGGCGCTGCCGCATTATCGGTCGGACCCGGCCGGGCTCAATCAAACCGGCAAGGATCTGGTCGCGCTGGTGCGGCGCGCGGACGGTGTGCTGCTATCGAGCCCCGGCTATCACGGTACGGTCTCCGGCCTGGTGAAAAATGCAATTGATTACATCGAAGAGACGTCGGCCGACGACCGCACCTATCTTGACGGTCTGCCGATTGGTCTGATCGTGACAGCGCATGGCTGGCAGGCGGTCGGCAGCACCCTCGCGGCGCTGCGTTCGATCGTCCACTCGCTACGCGGCTGGCCGACGCCGCTGGGAGTGGGAATCAATGCATCGGGCGGTATGTTCCGCGATGGCATGTGCAACGATCAAGGGGTCAGCACACAGCTCGAAATGGTTGCCCAGCAGGTCATGCAGAGGGCCGAAACACGCTGAATCAGGCGGGCGGCAAATTGCCGTAAAAATCGCGATACCAGCTGACAAATTTTTTCAATCCGTCTTCCAGCATCACCTTTGGCGCATATCCGGTGAGCGCGTGGAGCCTGGATATATCTGCGTAGGTCGAGGTCACGTCGCCGGGCTGCATGGGACGCATCACTTTTTGTGCCTCGATACCGAGCGCATCTTCCAGTGCCTTGATCATTTCCATCAGGCCGACCGGACGGCTATCGCCGATATTGAGGATACGATGGGCATGCGTTTCCGGCGGATGGTCCAGCGCACCCAATATGCCGTCGACAATATCATCGATATAGGTGAAGTCCCGCGCCATTCGGCCTTCGCCATAAACCTCGATCGGTTCACCGGCCAAAATCTTCTGGGTGAAGCCGAAATAGGCCATGTCCGGGCGACCCCAGGGACCGTAAACTGTGAAGAAACGCAGGCCGGTCATCGGAAAGCCGTATAGCTTTGCATAGGACTGGCTCATCAATTCACCCGAGCGTTTGGTCGCGGCATAGAGCGATACCGGATCGGTGGCAGGTTCGTCCTCGGTGAATCCCTTGCCGCCCATCGGTTTGTCACCGTAGACAGAGCTGGAAGAAGCATAGACGAGATGCTGGAAATTCTCCGCATGGCGGCTGGCTTCAAGCAGCGACAAATGGCCCTGCAGGTTGGATTTTTGGTAGGCGAACGGATTTTCGATACTGTAACGGACCCCGGCCTGCGCCGCGAGATGAATGATCCGCTGCACGCCGTTGGTTTGCACCAGCGCCTTGATGCCCTCGGCATCGGACACATCCATTTCTACAAAGCGAAAATCATTGAGAGCCTTGAGATTGGCAAGCCGGGCGGCCTTTAGCGCCGGATCATAATAATCGTTGAGATTATCAATCCCGATCACCGATTCCCCACGCTCGGTCAGCCGTGCCGAAACCGCATGCCCGATGAACCCGGCGGCGCCGGTTACGAGCACCGGATCTGCGGTGATTTCACCCATTTGTTTTTCCTATCCGCAACTTGGTCCGCGGCAGCCTTAGCACGAACCGGTAAGAATTTTGAAAGCAGAAAAGTCGATCGCCAGCGCGAACCGGGGTTGAACAACGAAAAACGGCGGCGCTTTGCAGCACCGCCGTTTGAATTGAATGTTCAGACCATCAGAATTCGTAGCGAACACCAACCTGGATACGCCAGGCGGAAGAGGAAATTCGTACATTTTCCTGATCATCCGGATTGAAGTCCGTGATGATATAGCGACCTTGTGAATCAACGCCGCCGTCAACCACATCGACCAGACCGGCTGAATCACGCGAACGCGATACGTTCCAGCCGCTGTCGAGAATATTGAGGAAGTTGTCGATATCCGCAAAAAACTCGATCTTGTCTTCCACGCCAAACAGGCGGCCCGGACCGGGCACTTCCTGACTGAAACGCAAGTCGACATCGACGATCCAGTCATTGCGACAGGTGTTGCGCTTGATCGACTGACCAGCGGTGAATCCACAATTGCTGGCACCCACATAATTGATCAGCGACTGCACGGCAGCAGGATCAGACAGCGGTGAAACATTCGGGTCGTTGAGACCTGCTGGAACATACAGCAGCGCATTGTCGTTACCTGACGAACTGTCGCCGAACACGCCACCACCGTCAAAGGTCAGGCTGTAAGGCCGACCGGACCGCGCCGAAAAGAACACCCCAAGCGACGTATCGAACCCGTCAAAAAACTCTTCCTTGAAGTTTGTTGCAAAGACCAGATTATGCCGGGTTTGGTAGAAGGATGTAGAGGTTGCAGGTGCTTGACGATCGAAGGCCGCGGTAACGTCATAGCTCGATGTTGCTGTCGAACTGCCATTGTTCCGGTAATCGCTCGAGTCCGTATATGCATAGCCGAAGTTGACGTTAACGCTGCCGCCATCGGTGATGACGCCGCCGTTGAAGGTTTTTTGCAGCGCAACCGAGACTACGTGGCTGTCGTAGGACTGGCCATTGGTCAGCTGAATTTCGTCATCCCGGCCAATCCGGTTAAAGCAGATGGCACTAACATTATTGTAGACAGGAGGCGTGCCGCCGGTGCCAACCAATTGCGCGTTACAACCTGCCGCATCCGGATCGAGAATATCTATGGCAGCATAAATAGGGCGACCATCGACGGCAAATCCATTCAATCCCCGCGTAATATTCGGTGTCTGGGACAAATCGACAAAGTTCAGCGGATTGATGAACCGCGAATAGATATAATCGAGGTTCAGGTTCCAGTCCGAGAAGAAACCACCATCCGTACCGAACCGGGTTGATACTCCGAGATTGGCGCGGAACACGGTGGGGGCCTCGAAGTTCGGGTCGGTAGACTGGGTGTCGGCCAGTCCGGCAGCTGCCTGCTGAGAGCCTGCATCGATAGCGCATTGCGGGAACCCGGTGAACTGGCCGTTGACGACAACATCAACCGGACCTGCAGGAGCATTGAGCGCTGCGCAAGTCGAGCTGGCCAGCGTACCCAAGCCGGTCGAGAACCCGTTGTTTGAAAATGCGTTCGAAAAATACACGACCGGATCGCCACCGGAGAACATGCCGACGCCGCCGGTTACCGAAGTGTTATTGAAAAAGCCCTGATTGTCGAAATCATAGCTGAACGCGGCTCTTGGCAAAAGCAGCGGATCAAGCTTGCTGAACGGGTTCGCGTTGGTGAAACCATAGCGCGCCTGAAAGGTAGGATTGGCGCGAGGTGCATCGCCAGCAACTATCTGGACACGCACACCGCCGGTAAGCGTTAGCTGATCAGTCGCCTGCCATTCATCCTGAGCATAGAAGCTATAGATCTGGCGGCTGAACAAGGCCGCTGCCTCGTTGATGTCACCCGTTGGCGTGGCGTTGATGTCGGCGCCATAGGCTGCGCCGCTGAGCACCTGATCATTGGTCGGAAAGAAGGTCGATCCGTCACTCAGCAGGCCTTCCTGGAAGTCCGCAAGACTGCTGAAGTACAATGTCCCAGTCGCATTGATGGCGAAAAGGTTGAACACCTCGAGATCGTTCAGCTCGGCACCGAGTTTGATGTTGTGATCACCCGCGCTGATATTCATCTGGAAACGCGCCTGATCAATCTTGGTGTCAAGCTGGTTGGCTGACCGGAAAATCCCAGGTCCGGTCGTCAGCAAACCAGTCTGACCGCCTGGAGCGCCGGGAACTGCCACGGCGAGCCGCACAAGCGGATTGTCCGATTGCGCTTCGCCGCCCCCAACAGGACCCTGAACGTCCCCGACTTGTGCTCTCGACACACGCAATTCGGTCGAGACATTGTCGGACCAGTCGGAATAGAGCCGCAGCGAATAATAATCCGATATCGTGCCTTCATCTTCAAAACTGTTCAGACCCGTAAGGTTTTCGGAACCGAAGTCGGCTTCGACATTGGTTTCCTCGAGCCGTTGGTAGGTCGCTTCAACGCGATGATCTTCGGTAATATAGGCATCAAGTCGGCCGAAATAGCGAACGCTCGATTCGGGTAGCGAACGAGGATATCCGCCGACATCGACGCCATAAACCGAATTTGCAATGTTTGCGAACTGGTCAAACTGGGCCTGGGTGACGAAATTGGCTTCGTTCGGAAACCCTGCGCCGGTCGGGCCGAGGTCATTCGAATCCCCCAGATCGGTCTCTTCGTAACCGGCATAAAAGAACAGGCGATCCGGAATGATCGGGCCGCCCAAAGTCGCGCCCCAGCGCTTTTCTTTAAACGGCGCCGGAGTAAAATCCTGTCCGGCGATGGTGCTGCCGCGCAGGTCTTCGTTGCGATATGTGAAGAAGGCGCTGCCGTGGAACTGGTTGGTACCGGATTTGGTCACGACGTTGACGGCACAGCCGGTGAAATCGGAATATTCGACGTCAAAAGGCGCAAATTCCACGGAGGTTTCGCGAATTGCATCGAATGGCAGAGGCAATGAGTTGCGCGCCGCGAACGGGGTTCCGTTCAATCCGAAAATGTCGGCCTGCACGATACCGTCGACGGTGAAGGTATTTGCGCGATCATTCCCGCCCAGGCAGGAAATCCGGTCTACTTCATTGTCCCGTTCAAGGCTGACTCGTGGATCGAGGCGGATGATGTCGCGAACATCGCGCGTGATTGACGGGAAAGATTCAAGCGTTACTTCGCCAAAGGACTGGCCGGGACCGACGGCGAGCTGGGTTACGTTTGCGCGTGCACCGGTTACAACGATGACCTGTCCAGAATCGCTGGAGGCGAGTTCGAAGGTGAAATCTGTATTGCCCTGCAGATTGATGAACTGGTTTTCTACCGTTTGCCCTTCAAAACCGGCAGCCCGCGCGGTCACCGAATAGGGTCCGCCGGGAACAAGCGATCCGGCGCGGAACTGGCCGTCGCTGTTGGTGGTGATGGTCCGTTGCTGGCCGGTACGCGTGTCCACAACAACAACGGTTGCGCCGGCTATAGCAGCCCCATTTTGATCCGTAACCTGGCCTTCAATCCCCGATGTGATCTGTTGAGCTGCGGCTGGTGTCGCCATCAGGCCGGCTGTGGAAAGACTGACGACGCTGGCCGCCAAAAGATATTTGATTTTCATGGATCATTTTCCCCGTATGATGACATCAAAGCCATTCGTTTGTTTCGAACTTGCTTCGGCCGACCCTGTTCGACCTGCTTGGTAAAGCACCGTCCCGATAGAGCGGTACAATGACAGTTTTGCTTCAATCGCAACGACTTTTCGCCGCGATGCAGCAGTTAAATTTTATCCACAGCTTATCCAAGGCAGGGCCGGCACCGGTTCAAGCATTGATCCGCGCGAATCAGATTGACCTAAACTATTGAATTAGAGCCTGAATATTCTTCAACACCCTTTTAAACTGGTCTTCGAGGGCGTGTTCTGACTGTTGCGAATTTATCACGATGTCGGCGTGAACCTTCGAAGGCTCAACATGGAGATCGTGCATCGGCCCGACCTGGTTGGCAAACTGTTCGTGCACCGACTGCGCGCTGCGCCCTCGTTCGCGGACATCACGTTCGAGTCGCCGGTCAAATCGGGTTTCGGCATCGCACTCGACGAAGATGCTGAGGTCGAGCAGGTCGCGCAACGGCTGGTGCTGGAGAATCAATATGCCGTCGATCAATATCACCGGTCGCGGTTCGGTCCGTTCGGTCTCGCGCTTGGGCATATGGGTAGGAAAATCATAGAGCGGCCGGTCAATCGCCTCGCCGTTTTTGAGCTGGATCAGCTGCGCGCGCATCTGGTCAAAATCAACCGCATCGGGATGATCAAAATTGGGACCGCCCTTGCCCTTGGGCGCATCGCCAAGGCCGAAAAAATAGTCATCCTGCGGCAGGATCACGCATTGCTCCGGCCCCAGCGCTTCAAAAACCCTTTGCGTCAACGTCGACTTGCCGGAACAGCTGCCACCGCCAATGCCAACCGCCTTGGGGGTCATATCAGGCCGATCTCGCGTAACCTCTGCATCAGATAATCATGCGCGGTGATCGGTTCCGGATATAGATCCGGATGGGCGTCGTCTACGCAGCTTGGCAGTGTTTGAATCGCATAATCGGGCCGGAAGTGGAGGAAGTAAGGCATGGAATAGCGCGAATGCCCGCGCCGTTCCGGTGCGGGGTTGACCACGCGGTGGGTGGTCGATGGCAAGCGGTTGTTGGTCAGCCGCTGCAACATGTCGCCGATATTCACTGCCAGCTCGCCCGGTTTCGGCGTTACCGGTCGCCAGTTGCCATTTCGGTCGAGCAATTCCAGGCCGGCCTCTTCGGCGCCGATCAGCAATGTGATCGTGTTGATATCTTCGTGCGCGGCCGCGCGGACTGCGGGTGAATCTTCCGGCACCGGCGGGTAATGAATCAGCCGCATAACCGAATTGCCGTCGCGCACCGTGTCGACGAAGAAATCCGGTGCCAATCCCAGAAAACGCGCAATGGCTTCGAGGATACGCGCGCCGGCCTTGTCGAAGGCGGCAAACATTTCGAGATAGGTTTCGCGAAATCCGTCGAGTTCCTTTGGCCAGATATTGGGCGGCATAACGGGTTCGAACGGATGACCGGCAGGCAGATCGCGGCCGATATGCCAGAATTCCTTGAGATCGTGTATGTTGGAATCCTTGGCGCTTTCGGTTCCAAACGGCGTATATCCACGGGCGCCGCCACCGCCAGCGATATGATAGGATCGTTTGACATCGTCCGGCAGCGCGAAAAAGGCGCGCGACATCGCTTCGGCGCGGGCGATCAGCTCTGCGGGAATGCCGTGGTCGGAAACCACCGCAAAGCCCCAGTCGGAAAAGCTCTGGCCGATTCGTTCGGCAAAGCCGTCGCTGTCGTTGTCCGCCATCGCAAGGGAAACGGCGGCTAGCGTATCTTGGGTCTCGGTCATGCTTTTAAGATGCGTCCTTATGCCTATTTGTCAATCGGGATCGCTCAGCCGAGCGAAAGCAGGATACCGGCAAGCGCCGCGCTCATCAGATTGGCGAGTGATCCTGCCGCCAGAGCGCGGAGGCCGAGTTTGGCAATGACCGGACGCTGATTGGGTGCAAGACCGCCTGTCACCGCGAGCTGGATGGCAATGCTGCTGAAATTGGCAAAGCCGCACAAAGCGAAGATGACGATGGCGTTGGTCAGCGGGGAAATGCCGTCCTGGATCTTGCCCAGTTCGATGAAGGCGACAAATTCGTTCAGGACAATCTTGGTTCCGAACAGGCCGCCGGCGCCCAGCGCTTCTTCCCAGGGGACGCCCAAGAGAAACATGATCGGTGCAAAAATATAACCGATCACAAGCTGGAAACTGAGATCGGGATAGCCGAACCAGCCACCGATCCCGCCGAGCAGACCATTGGCCAGCGCGACCAGCGCGACAAAGGCCAGCACCATCGCGCCGACGGCGACCGCCAGCTTGACTCCGGTTTGCGCACCCATCGCCGCTGCCATGATGATATTGGCGGGTTTTTCTTCTTCATAGTCGACCGCGACAACCAGCTCTTCGGGCGCGGGATCGTCCGGATTGTCCGGCATGATGATCTTCGCCATCAATATCCCGCCGGGTGCCGACATGAAGGCGGCGGCGAGCAGATAGTCGACTCTTATGCCCATGGCGGCATAAGCTGCCAATATTGTTCCGGCGACCCCCGCCATGCCAACGCTCATCACGGTGAACAGCTGAGACTGGGTGAGGCTGGAAAGATAGGGGCGGATGACGAGCGGCGATTCCGATTGGCCGACGAAAATATTCGCCGCCGCACATAGCGACTCAACTTTTGAAATGCCGGTCACTTTCTGAATGGCACCGCCAACCCATTTAATGATGAACTGCATGATGCCCAGATAATAGAGAATCGAAATCAGCGCCGAGAAAAAGATGATTACCGGCAAGGCTGCAATCGCGAAACTGTTGCCGCCCATTGCCGGACTGGCGAGCGGTCCGAAGATAAAATTGGTGCCGGCCGAGGCGTAGCCAAGTAGATTTGATACGCCGAACGCCATCGCCTCGATTATCCGTTTTCCGGCGGGTACATAAAGGACGATGACGGCAATCCCCGCCTGCAGCGCAAAAGCCGCTCCGACGACCCGCAAGCGAATATTCCGCCGGCCGGTTGAAAGAGCGAAGGCGATCAGCAGGATCAAAGCCATGCCGGCAATGCTTGTCAGGATGGGTATCATCGGGTTTTTCCGCTTAAAAATTGGGGCAGGACAACACTCACCAGGTAAAGCTGCCGGTCTCGGTGTTACAGGCTGCAGCGAGGCGGTCGAGGCAATCGTCGATATTGTCGGACACGATCAGATGCTTGCGCCGCTCGGCCGACACAAAACCCTGTTCCGACATCTTGTCGAGAAAATCGATCAGCGAATCCCAGTAACCGGCGACATTCAATATCGCGAACGGCTTGTTGTGATAGCCGAGCGCGTTCCAGCTCCAGGCTTCGAACAATTCGTCCATCGTGCCAACGCCGCCCGGCAAGGCGACAAAGGCATCGGTCAAATCGGTCATCTTGGCTTTGCGTTCGTGCATATTATCCACGATGTGGAGTTCTGTTACGCCTTGATGCGCGACTTCCAGGTCTTTCAGCATCTCCGGAATGACGCCATGAACCCGGCCACCTTCGGCTAGCACGGTGTCGGCGATAATCCCCATCAGGCCGAGTCGGCCGCCGCCGTAGACCAGATCAACGCCGCGCCCTGCCATGGCCTTGCCGAGCAAAATCGTCGTTTCGGCATAAGCCGGGTCCTGCCCGGCGTTGGCGCCGCAATAAACTGCCAGTCTTTGCAAATTTTCCCCCGATCGTGCGACAATGTGGGCCGCGATCTGCTGCTTTTGAATATCTTTTCCCTATAGAAAAAATCGGACCTGTGACTATTTCTTTTTTTTCGCCACCGATCAGGCTAGGGCGTTGTCGATGACGGAAACATCAAAAACCAATCTCATCCCAAGATCATTGTTTGTCTTTGCAGTCCTCTATGGCGGGATGACCTGTATCGCCGGAATATTGGGCGCCAAACAGGTCGCGCTCGGACCGCTGGCGGTTGAATCGGGCATCTTCCCGTTTCTTCTTCTGGTCGTCTTGTCGAGCGCGGTTGCGGAATTGCACGGCCGGGACGTTGCAAATCGGCTGGTCCGATTCGGCTTTGTTCCCCTGATCACCGCGATCATATTGATCCAGATCGTATTGGCGTTGCCGACCGATCCGGGGATGTACGAACCGGCAAAAGAAGCCTTTCCGATCATATTGTCCCAGGGTGCACGGCTGATGTTCGCGGGGATCATCGCTTATGGCGTGTCACAATTCCTCAACGTCTATATCTTTTCCCGTCTGGCCAATATGAAGGGCGCGATGCTGGCGTTGCGCGCCGCCATTGCAAGCGCCTTGTCGCAAATTGTCGATACGGTCATTTTCATCACCATCGCCTTTTACGGGGAGCGCCCGATCGGGCAATTATTGCTGGGTCAGGGTTCGGCCAAGGTCGTGCTGTCCTTTCTGCTGGTGCCCTTCCTGATCGTGTTTTTCGTGAAACTGGGGCAGAGACTGGATCGCGAGTGAAGTCGCTTGCCGCCTGTCTCGCCGCGCTGATACTTGGCCTGACGGGATGTTCTCCTAGCCCGGTTGTTGCGCCGCCCGAAGGAGCGAATATCGTTACGGTCATCGGCGCGATCCATGGCCAGCATCGCGAGAGCGAGGATTATTCTCTGGATGTGCTGCGCGATGCGATTGTCAAATATGATCCGGATATCGTCATGGTCGAGCTGCCGGCAGACCGCTTTGCCACCGCGTCCGCGAATTTCGACAAATATGGCGAAGTGCGGGAAAGCCGGGCTGATGATTTTCCGGAACTGACCGATGTGGTCTTCCCGTTGCGCAGTCAACTGGGCTTCGAGATGCTTCCCGTTGCCGCCTGGACGCGGGAAATCGCTGACGAGCGGCGGGCGGTTGAAACACGGCTTGCAGCTGATCCGGCGCGCGCGGATGATTGGTTGGAATATCAGGCGGCTATCCAGCGCTACCGCAAAGCCTTGGCGGCCCGCTCGGATGACCCCGGTTTCATCCATTCAAGCGCTTATGATGCGGCGGTCAAAGACCGTCAGGAGACTTATGAACGCCTCTTTGGCGCCGATCTCGGCGCTGGCGGCTGGCGCGCGATCAACGCTGCTCATCTGGACAAAATCAATAGCGCTCTGGATATACTGAGGGGGCAGGAGAAACGAATATTGATTCTGTTCGGTGCGGGCCACAAATATATGATCATGGAAGGGCTGGAGGCGAGAGAGGATGTTTTCCTGATCGACGCTGCGCCACTTTTCGGTCAGTAACTATCTATTATTACAGATAATATTGGCGTCAGCCAGATCTGCCCCGGTATCGATATCCAACAATATCGGGTCGTCTGCTTTCACCAGCTTGGCATCTGCGAGCAGGCTTCTGGCGCCCGAATCGCCTTCCAGGGCAATTAGCGTCTCGAAGGCAGCGGGAGGAAAAATTGCGGGCGGCATCGCTCGTCCGTTTCGTACCGATGCGACGGTGCTTGTGCCGCCTGATTGTTCGAATGCCGCGATCAACCTGCCGATATGGTCGCTTGTCACAAAGGGCATGTCGGCCAGCATGATGCACAATGCACTGGCCTTGACTTCGATCGCCTGGGCGGCGGCGAGCCGGACCGATGTTGCCTGACCTTGTGCGGCTTCTTCATTGGCGATTATTTGATAACCGAGTGCGCCCCATTGCGGCGCACAATCATGCATTGGCGACCCGATCACCAGCTTTCGGATAAACGGCAGCTCTGCGCCGGTCTCGGCAGCATGTATGCCGAGCATCTTGTCGCCGAGCATTGCACTCAGCTTGTCCCGATCACCAAATCTGCGGGATTGTCCGGCCGCCAGCAGCGCCAGCATGATGCCGGAGCCCTCGTTCAATTGGCGCTAACGCTTTCGATATAGGCGATGACCGCTTGTCGTTTGCCCTGATCCGCAATCGCACCGGCAACCATCGTCGTGCCGGGAATTTTTGCGGCTGGATCGGCGATATAGCTATCCAGTTCGGCTGCGGTCCAGGTGATGCCCGATGCCTTGAGCGCGTCGGAATAGCCAAAACCGGTGACCGATCCTGCCGCTTTGCCGACGATCCCGAAAAGATTGGGACCAGCGCCATTGGCGGCGCCCTGTTCCAGGGTATGGCAGGCGGAGCAATTGGCGAATGCCGCTTTTCCTTCGGCGAGCAGCGCGCTGTCCGGATCGTCAGCAGCGGTTGCCACCGGTGCTGCGCCGGGTTCGCGGACGATGATCTGCTCGACCGGTTCGGGCGCCGGATCTGCGCCACAGGCGGTCAGGACGAGCAGAGAAGCCAAGGCGGCTATATGAACAGTTTTCAGCATTTCAGGGCTCCGATCAGGCAAAATCATGCTTGGATATGGGCAGCTCGCGGACCCGTTTTCCCGTGGCGGCAAAAATCGCATTGGTGACCGCAGGGGCAATCGGCGGCAGTCCAGGTTCGCCCGCGCCGCCAATCCGGTCGTGATCGCCATTGATCAAGGCCACTTCTACCTGCGGCATCTCGTTAATCCGGAGCATCGGATAATTGTGGAAATTGCTCTGCTGGACCGCGCCGTCCTTGATCGAAATCTCGCCATAGAGCGCAGCGGTCAGGCCATAGACGATCGCGCTTTCCATTTGCGCGGCGACGCCATCGGGGTTCATCGCAAAGCCGACATCGGTGCAGCAGAAGACCTTTGTGACGCGCGGTTTCTTGCCGGTCATATCAACCTCGGCCACTTGCGCGACGATCGAGCCGAAGGATGGCACCAGCGCAATACCGCGGCCATGGCCTTCGGGCAGAGGACTTCCCCAATTGGCCATTTCGGCCGCCTTGTTGAGCACGGCCAGATGACGCGGTGCCTTGGCCAGCAAGGTCCGGCGCAATTCGAGCGGGTCCTTGCCCGCTTCTGCCGCGACTTCGTCGACGAAGCTTTCGATAAACCAGGATTGCTGACTGTGATCCACGGACCGCCAAGCGCCAAAGCGCAAATGCATCGGAACATCGACCTTGCGGATCAGCTGATTGGGGATCGCATAATGCGGCACGGTCGGCGCTTCTGCCGGGTCAAACAGATGGACATGGATATTGCTCCAGCTGACCAGATTGCCGTCCTTGTCGAGACCCGCTTCGAAGCGGCTGGTCGCCGATGGGCGGTACATGTCCTGCGCGGTGTCTTCCTCGCGCGACCAGATCATCTTGACCGGATAGCCGGCCGCCTTGGCGAGCCGCGCGGCCATCACCGGAACATCGCTGGCCGAGCGCCGGCCAAAGCCGCCGCCGAGATATTGATTCTCGAGATTGACCTTCTCTTCGTCCAGTCCCAGCGCTTCCGCGACATCGCGGCGCACAGCAAGAGGATTTTGCGTGCCAAGCCAAAGGTCGCATTGGCCGTCTGCGATCCTGGCGGTGCAGTTCATCGGCTCCATCGTGGCATGGGCGAGAAACGGCACCTTATATTCCGCCTTGATGGTTTTGGTTGCCTTGGCCATCGCGTCCACAGTATCGCCCTGGTCGGTCTCGATATCGCCGCCGTCCGCGCCCGCGTCATCAAGCGCCTTGGCATAGCGCGCGAACACCGCGGCCTGGTCCAGTTCCCCGCCTTCGGCCTTGGAGTAAATTGCTTCCACCGTGTTCAGCGCCTGTTGCGCCTGCCAATAGCCATCGGCGATGACCGCGACAAAATTGCCCATGTTCAATATCTGCAACACTCCGGGCATCGACTTGGCGGTCTCTGCGTTGATGCTTTCGACGCTCGCGCCAATCACCGGTGGTGCCTTGACCGCAGCATATTTCATGCCTTCGATCTCCATATCGATCCCGAAACCGGCGGTTCCGTCGACCTTGGACGGGATATCCTTGCGCGGGATCGGTTTGCCCATCAGCTTGAAATCGCTGACCGCCTTGCGTTGCGGTTTGATCGGTAGCGTCTGTTCGGCTGCGGCGGCCGCAAAGGAACCATAAGTGGCCGTTTGGCCCGAAGGCTGGTGGCTCAACATGCTGTTTGCGGTCGTGATTTCGCTTGGCGCAACGCCCCATTTTTCGGCCGCGGCGGCGATCAGCATTTGGCGCGCGGCGGCACCCGCCATGCGGATACTGCGCTGCCCTGCTCCGCGAATGGAGAAGCTGCCGCCGGTAAAGCTGATCGACATCATGTCGGCCAGTTTCAGGAACGTGCCCTGAACCGTCGGCTCGAGAAGATTGGGAACCTCAAGCGTGGGCGCCAGAAATTCGCGACCGATATCGGCGCCGGCGTAGGACGGCAGGCCGGGGGCTTCGAGAATCTCGACCTTGTCCCAGTCGGCATCCAGTTCATCGGCCAGCATCTGTGCCAATACGCTGTGCGCGCCCTGACCCATTTCGGCATGGGGAACGATCGCGGTGACCGTGTTGTCTGGTGCGATTTTGACCCAGCTGTTGATCAGCTGCTCACCGTCGCCATTTGCGACGAAATCCTTGAGCTTGCCGGTCGGATTGCCCGGCCGGACCGCGATACCGACAACCAGAGCACCGCCGGCAGCAACGCCGGCACCAATGAAAGCGCGTCTTGACCATTTGCCCATGACCTACGCCTCCACTTTCGTCGGTTGCTCGATGCCGGCTGCCGCCTTGATTGCTTCGCGAATCCGGCCGTACATGCCGCAGCGGCAGACATTGCCAGCCATCGCGCTGTCGATCTGTGCGTCGGTCGGCTGGGGATTTTTATCGAGCAAAGCGGTTGCCGCCATGATCTGGCCCGACTGGCAATAGCCGCATTGTGGAACCTGGGCTTCGATCCAGGCTTGCTGGACCTTGTGCAACGTGCCGTCTTCGCCCGCGATGCCTTCGATCGTTGTGATCGTCTTGCCCTCGGCAGCGGAAACCGGCGTCGAACAGCTACGGATCGGCTTGCCATCCAGATGTACGGTGCAGGCCCCGCATTGAGCGATACCGCAACCGAATTTGGTGCCGGGCATTTTCAGATTTTCGCGCACGACCCACAAAATCGGTGTCGCCGGGTCGACATCGACCTCTTTGGCCTGGCCGTTGACGTTGAGCTTGATCATGGAAGTTTCACCCGGATGATTGAATGGCAATATGCAACTTATAGCGGAGCCGCTGCTTCAAGCCAAGGGGCCTTCGGGACAGGGCCCCGAGTTACTGACCGGACGGGTTCGGCCGACCATGATCAGGCGAAAATTTCGGCAAGCGCGCTGGTATCAGTGCCCTCTTTTGCGGTCCGCAGATCAACATAGATCGACGCGACACCTGCTCCCTGCAATGCTCCGGTTATGGTATTGCTGATCAATGTGATAATCGCCAATAATATTGTGCTGAGCGATCCGACGAAGGCAACAAACAGTCCGAAGACCATCGCCAGGACAAAGAATATGATCAACAACACGAAAATCAAACGCTTCGACCCCGAGGTCAATTCCGCGCTCCGCTTGAGAGAATCGATCACCCCTAGATCTTCGGCCATCATTACCGGCGTGGCGACAATCCACATGAGATAGAGAATGATCCCGGGCGCGACGAGCAGGATCAGGCCAAAGCCGATCCCGAGGGCCATCAAGATTCCCAGACCGATCAACGGCAGCAGTTTTTTCAGTGCCTTGGCAAAGCAGTCTGCCAGACTGAGCGGCTTGCCGCCCAGATCATTGAGCGTTGCGACGATCAGGGTTGCCTGCAACAAAATCGAAAGCAGCATCAGTGCAATAAACCCAAATCCTTGCGATGAATAGCTGGTTGAAACGTTGAACCCACCTGCGCCAGTGGTAAAATTGCCTTGTGCGGTTTGCAAAAGCGCGTTGGGAATACCGATTATCAGGAAGGACAGGCCAAGATAGATCACCGGGTGTCGCGCGATGACGCCAAATGTGTTGTCGAGCACCCGGTTAATGTCGAGCTTCCCTGCTGGTTCCGCCATGTTTTATTCTCCCCGTTTTCAACCGATCGACAGGCTGGCATATTTCCCGTCGCGGGTAAAGTTGAACCGCAGACCTATGTTCGCTCTTGCTCGATCCTGGGGATTCTGCAACACCTTGCCAGTGGTAAAAGTAGCGCAAGGCAAGGGGAATGAAGTGAGCGCTTCTTTTGACGGTGCGTGGGACGATGTACGCGCCGACGCAAATATCCAATATACGCCTACCCCGGCCCCCGAGCCACCGGAAGTACCGCAATGGTGGCGCGATTTTCTTGACTGGCTCGGTGAATTTCTGACGCCGCTGTTCGAAGCAATCGCGGCAGCATGGCCGATATTGCGCATCCTGCTGCTGGTTCTGCTTGTTGCGGGTGTGTTGACGCTTTTCTGGGTAATTGTGTCGCCTTATGTCGAGCAATGGCGTGGCCGGAAACGCCCGCCTGAGGAAATCTGGCAGCCGCAACCGGATGCGGCACGCAAACTGCTCGCGCAAGCCGAAGCGCTGGCCGCCGCGGGGCAGTTTGACCAGGCGGTTCGCCTGCTGCTCCAACACAGCATCGCCGATATCGAAAAACGCCGCCCCGATTTGCTGCGACCGTCAAGCACATCGCGCGAGATCGAGCGTTTTGACAGCTTGCCCGGAACCGCGCGGGCCATGTTTGCGGTGATCGCCGGCCAGGTCGAGCGCGGCATATTTGCGGCCTTGCCGGTTGACGAGAGCGGATGGCGGATATCGCGGGATGCCTACGCAAGATTTGCGCTCAAGGAAACCTGGCAAAGAGCGGTGAAAGGATGAGCGTTCAGGCAAACCCCTTCCAGCGGACGACGATCATGACCATGTTCGCGGTCGGCTTTGTGGCTTTCGTCGCTTTGCTCTACGGATTGGGCACCGGCGATCCTTTGGCTTCGGGGAAAAATGGTGATGCGCATGGCGCGTCCAACAGCGTTGTTGGCTATAAGGCGCTCGCCAATTTGCTCGAAAAAACCGGTGTGCCGGTGCAATATTCGCGTTCCCAGGCAGGGATGGACAATCCCGGTCTGCTCGTTTTGACGCCGGGGCCATTTACGCCCACCAAAGATATTGACGGCGTGGTCCGGCAGCGTATCTATGTGGGGCCGACAATGATCATTTTGCCCAAATGGCAGGTCGGCACAAGCCCAGACTTGCAGAAGGGCTGGGTGCACCGCGGAGATCCGTGGGGTGAAGAACTTGGCGTACAAATGCTCAAGGAGCTGGCCGAGGTCAGCCTATCCGTCGATGACAAAGCGCCAGCCGGACGACCAGCGCGTTCGGCAGTTGGCACCGGATTGAAAGCGCCTGCAATTCCGGTCACGATCAAGGGAGATACGGTTCGCGCGATCGTGCAGGGACCGTCGTCCAAGGGTGCGCTGGTCGCCTATCTCGATAATGGCGGTGTCTATGCGCAGCTGGACAGTCTGGATGAATCGCAAATCACCGATGAAGAAGCGATAGATGAATCCTTCTACCCGGTGGTGATCGTTGCCGATGCCGACCTGCTCAACAACGCCGGCATGGCCGACAAGTCGACCGCCCGCCACGCTCTCGCGCTGATCTCGGCGGCTTCAACCGCCAGCGACGGAGGCGTGACATTTGATCTCACCTTCAACGGTTTGGGGAACGCGGCAAATTTGCTCACACTGGCCTTTGAGCCGCCGTTTTTGTCCGCTACCATTTGTCTGGTCACCGCGGCGCTGGCTGCGGCGTGGATGGCGTTCAACCGCTTCGGACCGCCGGCCATGGAAAAACGCAGCATGAGTTTTGGCAAGGCCGCACTGGTCAACAACAGCGCCGCGTTTATCGGCCGGATGCAGCGCGGATATCTGGTTACCGATCCTTATGCAGAGATGATACGTGCGCAAGCGGGCGAGGCAATCGGTATCAATCCGCAGGCCGGTGAACAAGAAATTCATCAAAAACTGGACGCGCTGGGGAAGAGCGGCGGCAAGCATTTCTCCGCCCTGTTCCAACAGCTTGTTCGGGCACAAAAACCGCAAGAAATCGCCGACGGGGCCGCGGCCCTCCACGCCTGGAAAAAGGAAAATATCGGATGAACATCGACGAACTCAAGACTCTGGCGGACAATATCCGCGGTCAGGTCGCCAAAGCGATTATCGGGCAGGAAGAAATAGTCGACCATCTGCTGATCGCGCTGTTTTCTTCCGGCCACGTGCTGCTTGAGGGGCCGCCGGGGACAGCCAAAACATTTCTGGCCCAATGTTTCTCCGCGACTCTGGGCCTTGATTTCGGGCGCATCCAGTTCACCCCCGATCTGATGCCCGGCGACATTATCGGATCCAATCTGTTCAATTTCCAAACCAGCAGTTTCACCCTGACCCGGGGACCGATTTTCTGTGATCTGTTGCTTGCCGACGAAATCAACCGCACCCCGCCAAAAACCCAGGCGGCGATGCTGGAGGCGATGCAGGAACGGTCGGTGACCATCGACGGCGAGACCCACGCACTGGGCTCGCGTTTCATGGTTGTCGCCACCCAGAATCCGATCGAGCAGCAGGGCGTCTATCCGCTGCCCGAGGCCCAGCTTGACCGGTTCCTGTTCAAGCTGCTGGTCGAATATCCCGATGCCGAGGAAGAGAGGAAGATCGTTACCCAATATGGCGAGCGCGTCGGCGCGCCGGTGCCGGGAGACTTCGGCATTGAAAAACAGGCCGATAGCGCGACGCTAACTGCGGCGAGCGAAGTCGTGAAGTCGGTGAAGCTGGTCGATGATGTGGTTGATTATGTCGTCCGCCTGATCCGGGCAACCCGCGAAACCGCCGATTTGGAAAATGGCGCCAGTCCACGCGCTGCGATAATGCTGGCTAATGCCGCGCGGGCCCGGGCAGCGATATCCGGCCGGGACTATGTCATTCCCGATGACGTGAAAGCGCTCGCGTCATCGGTACTCCGCCACCGGACGATGCTTTCGCCAGCAGCCGAGATTGAAGGCCGGCAGGTGGACAGCATCATCACCGGGCTGGTCGAACGGACGGAAGCACCGCGTTGAATTTTTACCCCACCGGGCGGGCCATCTGGCTCTTTGCGCTCGGTGCGCCGATTGCCGCGGTACTGGCGGCGATCATGCCGTCGCTTTGGGCGATCGGCGCGGCATGGGCGGCGATGCTTTTGCTACTCCTTATCCTTGATGGCATGGTGGCCGCCAGGGCAAACGAGGTGCGGCTGTCGGTGGCCGGCAGGGCGGAAATTGGCGCACCGCTGGTGCTGGGACTGGAAGCCAATTTCTCCGGAATGCTGGCGCCGCGGAAATTATGCGGCAATCTTGGGCTGGACACTCGGCTGGCGGAGGATGGAACGGTCGTGTTTTCCTTGGAACGAAGGGTTGCAGACGATGATGTCTTTTCCGGCCAGGCCACCACCGTTCCCGCCAGGCGCGGAACCGGAGCGATCGGCAAGCTGTGGCTAAGATGGACCGGGCCGCTCGGGCTGGCCTGGCGCCAGATCCAGAAGCAGAGTAGCCAGAGCGTTGCCGTGATGCCGAATATCTCGGCCGTGCGCAGCCCGACGCTGCAGATGTTCCTGCGCGATTCCGTATTCGGACTGCTCGCCCGAAAGGTCCGGGGCGAGGGAAGCGAATTTGAAGCCCTGGCAGAATATCAGCCGGGCATGGACCGGCGCAGTATCGACTGGAAGGGATCGGCGCGCCACAGCAAATTGCTGGCCAAGGAATATGACACGGAGCGGAATAACCAGATTGTCTTCGCGCTGGATTGCGGCGCGGCCATGTGCGAACCGGTCGACGGCCTTCCGCGGATCGACCGGGCAGTGTCGGCGGCGCTGTTGACCGCCTATATCACGCTCAAGGCCGGCGACCGGACGAGCCTGTTCAGCTTTGCCGCCAAACCCGAATTGTCGACGCCTTTCCTCTCGGGTAGCCGCAATTTCTTCCGGTTGCAGCAGGAGGCTGCAACCATTGACTATCGTCATCAGGAGAGCAATTACACCTTGGCGCTGTCAACTTTGCAGAACCGGCTCAAGCGACGCTCACTGATCATCATTTTTACCGACTTTACCGACCCGACCGCGGCCGATCTGATGCTCGAGGCGGCGGGACGGCTGATCGACAAGCATCTGGTGCTGTTCGTGGTTCTGGAAGATCGGGAACTGACCTCGATTATCGACACGCCTCCACAGAGCGCCGAGGATGTCGCGCGGGCGGTGACCGCACAAAATCTGCTCAACCAGAAAAAACTGGTCCTTACCAAGCTCCGGCACATTGGCATTGATGTGATCGAAGGCGCACACCAGGATATCGGAACACGCCTGATCAACGGCTATCTCAACATCAAACGGCGGGGCGCCCTGTGAGCACAGAGCAGGCATTGAACGCAGCGGTGTTGCGCAGCGACCGCTTTCGGCTCGAGCGGGAGGCGGACTGGATCCGGCTGGAAGATATTGTCACCAATATGGAGAAGGGCAAGAGCAGGCGTCTGTCAGATGACGATGTGCTGGCGTTGCCCACATTATACCGGACCTTGCTGTCCAGCCTGTCGATCGCCCGGGAAAATTCGCTCGATGCCGGCCTGATCGACTATCTCGAAGGACTGGCGCTGCGGTCCTATTTTCTGGTCTATGGCACCCAGACCAGTTTCGGTCGCTGGCTCGGGAGCTTTTTCGGCGGTGGCTGGAGCCGGGCGGTCCGGGCGATCCAATATGATATCTGGATTGCCCTGTCAGTGATGATCGCCGGTGCCACGATAGGCTATATTCTGGTCGCGGGGGATAGCGACTGGTTTTACGCTCTCGTCCCCGGCGGCCTGTCCGAAGTCCGGGTGCCGGGCGCGACTGAAGACGCATTGCGCGGCACGCTTTTCGGCGGGCAGAATGAGGATGGACTGGGCATGTTCGCTGCATTTCTGTTCAGCAACAACGCGCAGGTCGCAATCCTCGCTTTTGCGCTTGGTTTTGCCTTTGCCATCCCCAGTATATTGCTGCTGATCCACAATATGGCGCTGCTCGGTGCGATGTTCTGGGTGTTTGCGCAACGCGGCCTGACGGTCGATTTCGCCGGCTGGCTGTCGATTCACGGCACGACCGAGCTGTTTGCCATCCTGTTGGCTGGCGCCGCCGGGATTCATGTCGGTCGTTCGATTGCCTTTCCGGGTGCACGGTCTCATCTGAAGGCGGCCAGCGATGCAGGCAAGCGGTCCGCGCTGGTCATGGCGGGGGTTATCGTCATGCTGATCTGCGCCGGCCTGCTCGAAGGCTTTGCCCGACAGCTGATCGACAATACCGCCGGCCGCTTTGGCGTCGGCGGCGGGATGCTGCTGCTCTGGCTCGTCTATTTTATCGGCTTTGGCAGACAACGGCGAGGATCCGGCGCATGAGCGACAGCACAGCCGCAGAGCCATGGATCCGGCGATCCGCCAATCCGAAACTCGACCGGATCATGGTCACACCGGAAGGCGTGTCGCTCAATGTCACGGTTGCCGCAGCGGGCGCCCGGGCGGGCGCACTTGCGCTGGACATTGTTATCATTCTCGGTCTCATCTTTCTGGTCACGATGGCAGGGCTGTTGCTGTTGTGGGGGTTCGGCCTGGCCATTGACGGTAATCTGGAAAATGCCAGCGGCCCGCTTCAGCTGCTGGCGGTTTTTTGGATCATTTCCGTCTTTTTGTTCCGCAACGCATATTTTCTCTATTTCGAACTGGGTGATCGTGCCGCAACATGGGGCAAACGCGCTGTTGGCATCAGGGTGGCGGCGAGAGATGGAGGGCGGCTGACCGCAGAAGCGGTTATCGCGCGCAATATTGTCCGCGACGTCGAGCTGTTCCTGCCGCTGGTGTTCCTGACCTCGGGAGAAGCCAACGGAACGATGACGGATTTTACCGCCTGGGCCGGTTTTCTGTGGGTATCGATGTTTCTGCTTTTTCCGCTGTTCAACAAGGACCGGCTGCGCGGCGGAGACGTGATCGCCGGGACCTGGGTGATCCAGAATGTGAAAAAGAATCTCGGCGAGATTGTCGCGCCGTCGGCGGCGAAGATATCGGCAGACGGAGCCGTGCCGATCACCCGATATCAATTTTCCGATGCAGACTTGTCGGTCTATGGCGAATATGAATTGCAGACCCTGGAAAATGTCTTGCGCAGCGACCAGAATGAAGCACTGGAAAAGGTTGCCGCCTCTATCTGCCAGAAAATCGGATGGGAGCCGGGCAGTGGCGACGAACGCGTTTTTCTGGAAGCTTATTATACCGCGCTACGCGCCCGTCTGGAGCGGAGCATGAAATTTGGCAAGCGGCGCAAGGACAAGTTTTCGCCGCACGAATAGAAGGTCCGATGGCGCCCGTCCGGCAGTTCCGTAGCGTCACCTTAATTGCGCGGTTAATTGCTTGTTTTCGGCGGCTTTCAGCTTATAGTCCGGCCAAATTCTGACCAAGGAGCATTCCCATGAATCTGGAATTCACAGAAGAAGAAAAGGCCTTTCGCGCGGAAGTGCGTGAATTTATTGAGAATAATCATCCGCAAAATATCAACACAAGCGGCCTCCGGGACGACCTCAGTCCAGAGGATATGCTCGCCTGGCACAAGATTCTCGGCAAAAAGGGTTGGTCGGTTCCGGCCTGGCCGAAGGAACATGGCGGCACCGACTGGACGCCGACCCAGCGCTATATCTGGTCAGAAGAAAATGCGCGGAAGAACACCGTGATGCCTTTGCCTTTCGGCGTCGCGATGGTCGCGCCGGTGATTTACACATTTGGTAATGAAGAACAGAAAGCCCAGCATCTGCCCGGCATCCGGTCAGGCGAAGTGTGGTGGTGTCAGGGCTATTCGGAACCCGGAGCGGGCTCCGATCTGGCATCGCTGAAAACCACGGCAGTGCGCGACGGTGATGACTATATCATCAACGGTCAGAAGACGTGGACAACGCTGGCCCAACACGCCGACTGGGGCTTCTTCCTGTGCCGCACCGATCCGGACGCGCCCAAGCCGCAAATGGGCATCAGTTTCATTCTTGTCGACATGAAAACACCGGGCATCGAAGTCCGCCCGATCAAGCTGATCGACGGCGGCTATGAGGTCAATGAAGTTTGGCTCACCGATGTCCGGGTACCCGCGACCAATCTGATTGGCGAAGAGAATAAGGGTTGGACCTATGCCAAGTTCCTGCTCGCGCATGAACGTTCCGGCATCGCCGGGGTCGCCCGTTCCAAGCGCGGTGTCGAACAGCTCAAGGAAATTGCGGCCGCCGAATTGCTCGATGGCAAGCCGTTGATCGAAGACATGGGTTTTGCCCAGAAGATCAGCCAGCTGGAGATCGACCTCTCGGCTTTGGAAATTACGGAACTCAGGACACTTGCTGGCGAACAGGCCGGCAAGGGACCGGGACCGGAAAGTTCACTGCTCAAGGTCAAGGGTACGGAAATCCAGCAGCGCCTGACCGAGCTGACGCTGGAAGCGGTCGGCCATTATGGCGCGCCCGATTTCCGCAGCTTTCCCGATGATGGATCGAACGACTTCCCGATTGGCCCGGACCATGCCCATCATGCGGCACCGGCCTATTTCAACATGCGCAAGACCTCGATCTACGGCGGGTCCAACGAGATCCAGCGCAACATCATCACCAAAATGATCCTCGGCCTTTAACAGACCGATACGGGAGAAATATTATGGATTTCGATTTTACCGACGAACAGAATATGGTGCGCGACGGAATTTCGCGCCTTATCCGCGAGCAATATGACTTTGATACACGGCGCAATGTGATCGCCAGTGAAACCGGCTGGCGGCCGGAGCTTTGGGCGCAACTGGCCGAGCTTGGAATGCTCGCTGCGCCGTTTTCGGAAGAGGACGGCGGTTTTGGCGGTGCGACCGAAGCGATGATCATCATGGAAGAATTCGGCAAGGGACTGGCCGTCGAACCGTTCATCCCGAGTGTGGTCTGTGCCGGCGGTGCTCTGAAACATGGCGGCAACGCTGCGCAGCGCGAAGAATATATCGGCGGGATTATCAGCGGCGAAATGATTTTCGCTTTCGCCTATGCCGAACCACGCGGGCGCTATGATCTCGCCAATCTGGAAACGACCGCCAAGGCAGATGGTGGCGATTATATCCTCAACGGCCACAAGGCGGTTGTGGTTGGCGCGCCTTGGGCGACGCATCTGGTCGTAACCGCGCGTACATCGGGTGGGCAGACCGACAAAGACGGCATTTCGGTATTCGTTGTCGACAAAGCGGCCCAGGGGGTGAGCACGCGCGACTATGCCACGGTCGATGGCCGCCGCGCTTCAGAAGTCTATTTCGAGAATGTGAAAATCTCCGGCGACGCGTTGATTGGCGACGCCGGCAATGGATTGCCGTTGATCGAGAAAGTGGTCGACGAAGCGACCGCCGCGGTGTGTGCCGAAGCGGTTGGCGCGATGAAGGTGACCAACGAGACCACCCTCGACTATTCGCGCCAGCGCAAGCAGTTCGGGGTGCCGATCGGATCGTTCCAGGTGCTCCAGCACCGCATGGCGGATATGCTGATGGAATATGAGCAGTCGGTTTCGATGTGCTATCTCGCGACGATCAAGCTCGACGAAGACGACGCGACGCGCAAGAAAAACGTGTCTGCGGCCAAGGTCCGTATCGGTCAGGCAGCCCGTTTCATTGGCCAGTCGGCAATCCAAACCCATGGCGGCATGGGCATGACCGACGAGCTTGCAGTGGGCAGCTATTTCAAGCGGCTGTCGATCTTCGAAGGCGAATTCGGCAGCGTCGATCATCATATGCGGCGGCATATTGCCCTGACCGCGGCCTGATAGTCGGGCTATAATCTATCAAAAAGGGGGGGCGAACCAGGCCGGTTCCGCCTCCTTTTTTGTTCAGTGCTATCAGCCAGATTACAGCAGCAAACCGCCGTCGGCGATAATTGTTTGGCCGACAATATAGCCAGCCAGCGGTGACGCGAGGAACAGGGCCAGTCCGGCCATGTCATCCGGATCGCCGACCCGGCCCATCGGGATCGACCGGATGGACGCTTCCAGGCGCTGAGGATTGTCGGTGGTGACCTTGGTCATCTTGGTTGCGATCAGACCCGGAGCGATGCCATTGACGCGGATGCCGTCGGGAGCCCAGGCCTTGCCCAACGTCCGAGTCAGGCCAGCGGCACCAGCCTTGGAAGCATTATAACCAGGATTGCCGACGGTCGCATGAAAGGCCGCGGTCGAGCTGATGATGATCAGCGACCCCCGCGTCTGTTTCAGCAGATCGTGAAACTCCCCCGCGCAGGTCATCAGGCTGTTGAGATTGACCTGAACAACCTTGGCAAAATTTTCCGGCTCGAATTCGGCGCGCTTGTACATCACCATGCCTTGCGAGCAGACCAATATGTCCAGCTTGTCGAACTTCTGCCGCAGTGCGATAATCGCATTATCGTCGGCGGCATCGAGCTGATGATAGGTCAGGCCCTCCAGATCGGAGCCTTGGTCCGCATCATAATCGGCTTCGCTGGCGCGTGTTCCGGTCACATGCACCTCTGCGCCGCGTGCCCGAAAAGCCTGCGCGGTGGCATTGCCGATGCCGCTGGAACCGCCGATGATGCAGACGGTCTGACCGTCAAAGTTGAACGATGGGTCGATCATTTGTCTGTCTCCTGTGCAATTGACTATTGGCCGAGCATTGGCCGATCGTCTAGAGTCTGTTGCATCATCTAGCCGGAGCAATGACATCATGGATATTCCTTTTTCCCTCCAAGGGCGCACCGCGCTGATCGCTGGTGCCTCATCCGGATTTGGCGCGCGTTTTGCCGCACTGTTTGCGGCAGCGGGTGCGAATGTCGTGCTTGGTGCCCGGCGAACCGACCGGACAGAATCTTTGGCAAAAAAGATTATTGATGCGGGGGGTAAGGCGCTGGCGGTAACGCTGGATGTCACCGATGAAGCTTCGATCATCGCTGCCTATGATGCGGCGGAGGCGACGTTTGGCACGGTCGATACGATCATTGCCAACGCCGGCGTAGCAGCAACCGGGCGCTCTACGGAAGTAGCGGCAGACCGGCTGCAGACCCTGCTCGATACCAATTTCAAGGGGGTTTATCTGGTCGCACGTGAAGGGGCCAAGCGTCTGATCGCCAGCGGCAGTCGGGAAAAGGAAAACGGCAGAATCGTGATCATCGGATCGATCACCTCGAGGATGACCGGCGAAGGCGACAGCGCCTATGCAGCTAGCAAGGCGGGGGTGACCCATCTTGGCCGCAATCTGGCGCGCGAATGGGTGCGGATGGGGGTGAACGTCAACACCATCCATCCCGGCTATATCCCGACCGAAATCCAGGGCGACTGGTATCAGACCGCGGGAGGCGAAGCGCAAATTGCCGGGTTCCACCGCCGCCGGCTGCAGGATATCGAATCACTTGATCCG
>NZ_JBATHY010000242.1:0-1658 GCF_049667325.1 Parasphingorhabdus sp.
GTCAAGATCCCGCGCCGGCAGCGGCTGGCCTGGGGCGATATGCTCAGCACCAGGAAAAAGAGCAAACTGCAGATTCTGCTGCTCGACCGGTCGACCCTGACCATCGGGTCCAATGCCCAACTGGCGATCAACCGCTTTGTCTATGATCCGGGCAAAGAGCGATCCTTCGGTGCGACGGTGAGCAAAGGGGCCTTTCGCTTCATGTCGGGACGCAAGTCCGCCAAATCGTCCGCAACTGTGGATTCCTCTGTCGGCACCATCGGTATTCGCGGCACCGCTATAGATGGCGTGGTCGGCAAGGATGCGGTGAAAATCGCCAGCAAAGAACCGTTTCTGGACGGCGTGAAGGGCGACAAGGACAGCGCGATGCTGGTCGTTCTGCGCGGGCCGGGTCCCGATCGCAGCGGCGATCTGGACATCGGGCTTGCCGAAGTCAGCGCGGCAGGAAAAACCGTGACTCTCGATCAGCCAATTTTGGCGGCCTACATTCCCAGACCGGGGGCCCAGCCCATCGGTCCGTTCCAGCTCTCGGCGAGCGGCTTGTCAAAATTGCAGGATTTGCTGGCGCCGAGCGTCACCAATGCCAACAAGAGCGGCTTGCTGGGCAAATTGCTGCCGGCTGCCGTCATCGGCGTTGGTATCGGGCTTCTCTTGCCGAGAGGAAAAGACGAGTGTGTAGACCAAAATACAGCTGGCGCTTGCCAGTAGCAAAAGCCGGATCGAAGCGCGCTATTTCTCGGTCGCCTCAAACACGCCGTCCCAATCCTTCCTGATCGGTCGACCGGACAGTTTATCGATCCGCTGGCGGAAAACCTCAACCAGTATGGCAAGACCCGCATCGCGATAGGCCTTCTCCTGCGCGGCAAGCATGGCTCCGGCTTCGGCCCAGTTCTGCGCGCGGTAGAGTTCCAGAAACCTGTCATGCCGGCTTCGGAGTTTCGCAAAACCGGCATCCTCGTTCATCCTCTCGTCGCCGAGCAGGGCAAAGACCGTGTCCGACGCGTCGCGTCCGACCACCCTGACCCGGTCGAGCTCGAGCAAGGCAAAACCGTCCAGTCGCTCGGCGAGCGCGCTGCCGATCAGGATCTGCACGCCATATTGTTTGGTCAGCCCTTCGAACCGGGAAGCGATATTCACCGTGTCGCCGATCAACGTATAAGACAATCGCTGCTGCGATCCCATATTGCCGACGCAGCACAGGCCGGCATTCATCCCGATCCCGATTTTGACATCGGGTGGCCAGACTTGCCCGGCCTGTTGCGGCAGTTCGCGGTTCAACCGCTCGAGACTGTCTACCATTTGCAATGCGGCCCGCGCGCCGTTGCGGAATTGATCCGGATCATCGAGCGGCGCATTCCAGAAGGCAAGAATCGCGTCGCCGATAAATTTGTCGACCGTCGCCTTTTTCTCCAGCAATATATTGCACATCGGGGTCAGGAAACCGGTCAGGAAGTTGATCACTTCCTTCGGGTCATATTGTTCCGAAATTCTTGAAAATCCGCGGATGTCACAGAACAGGACCGTCATTTCCCGCTCCTCGCCGCCGAGCTGCAGGCGTTCCGGGTTGGCGGCAATCTGGCGGACCATCTCGGGCGAAAGATAGCGGTCAAAAGCGGTGTGGATATAGGCTCTCTGCCGCTCCTCCTGCCGGAAACTCA
>NZ_JBATHY010000243.1:0-4634 GCF_049667325.1 Parasphingorhabdus sp.
TCGCTCGAAAATCCGGGCGCGAAAATCGCGATATTCTTTTTTCCCTGCCCGGGGAGTGATTCCAGCATATTGTCAGTCGCCGGTTCGAGCCATTTTGCCCGGCCAAATCGCGACTGGAACGCGACGACCAATTCGCGTCCCATTTTCTCGGACAACAGACGGGCGGTTTTCTGGCAATGACAATGATAGGGATCGCCCAGCTCCAGCGTGCGTTGCGGCATCCCGTGAAAGCTGGCGACTATTGCATCCGGCACGAAATCCAGCGCCGCAATATCGCGCTCGAGACTGGTCGCCAGCGCGTCGATATAGGCATCATCATCATGATAGGCTGGCAGCAGCCGGATCGCCGGTTGCCAGCGCATTGCGGCAATCGCGTCAAACACCGCGTCATGGACGCTGGCGGTAGTGGCACCACTATATTGCGGATAAAGCGGCGCGATCAAAATTCGATCGCATCCTGCCGCCTTCATCGCGTCGAGCCGGCTCGCGATACTCGGATTGCCATAGCGCATCGCCCAATCGACGATCACGCCATCCATGGTACCGGCAAGCTTTTCGGCCTGTTTTCGCGTATAGAAAGCCAGCGGCGAACCGTCTTCGGTCCAGACGAGACTATAGGCCTTGGCGGATTTTGCCGGTCGGGTGTTGAGAATGATCCCGCGCAATATCGGCTGCCAGATGATCGAAGGGATCTCGACCACCCTTTTGTCCGACAGAAATTCCTTGAGATAGCGTTTGACGGCCTTTTTTTCCGGGGCATCGGGTGTGCCGAGATTGACCAGCAGGACGCCAACCTTCCTCGCTGCGACCGGCGGATGGTCCGACGGCAATGGTCCGATGTCACTCATGATACTTCCCCGAACAGAGGCAATTGCCTAAACCGGGTGCCGGTTGCCGAGAATAATGCATTGGCAACAGCTGGCGCCACCGCCGGTACCCCGAGTTCTTCATAACCAACTGGTTCTTCGTCGCTCTTGATAAATTCAATCTGGACCGGCGGGATTTCGGCCAGTCGCGGTAAGGACAGATCGCGCAGCCGCTTTGCCGTCGGCAGTCCGTCCTGGAAGCGGGTTGCGCTGCCCAGCGCCATCGCCAGTCCGAACACGATGCCGCCCTCAATCTGCTGCCGGGCGATGTCGGGGTGAATGATCCGGCCGATGTCGACGGTTGCCGAAATGCGGCGAACCGCCAGACCGGTGCTTCCCCTGCTCGCACTCGCGATCACGGCAATATGCCCGCCGCGCATGCTGTGGCAGGCCAGGCCCTGGCCACTGCCATCCAGACCGCCATCCCATCCGGCCATCGCGGCGACACCGGTCAGGCATCGGGCCAGCCTGGGCGCGTTGTTCATCATCTGCATACGAAACGACAGGGGCTCTATGCCGGCCTCCGCAGCCAGTTCGTCGATGAACGATTCGAGATAGAAAATATTGCTGCTATGCGCGTTGCTGCGCCAGTTTCCGGTCGGTACACCAACAAAAGCGCTATGGTGATCGACGGTCAGGTTGGGAATGTCGTAGGGCACGTCGAGACCAGCCACTGCCTTGATATCGGCTTCCCCGATGGTGGATCGCATCGCCTCCACATAGTCCATGTCGTCGAACAGGCGCCTGACCTGCTCGCGCGCCGACGGCGGAGCGGCGATTTTGATCTGCATCGCATCGACGCGCCCGGCCTTCGCCATCGCTGCATCAAACCTGGCATGGCTTGGCGCCCGGTAATGATCATGCATCAAATCTTCGGCACGCGACCAGACCAACTGCACCGGCCGGCCCATTTGCTTGGCGATCTTGGCCACCTGACCGGCGATATCATTGTCTAGATTGCGGTCAAACGACCCGCCGCTCAACATCGGATAAAGCGTCACCCGGTCCTGGCTGATGTTCAACATCCTGGCCGCGGCCTGAACCGCCGCTATCGGCGCCTGGGTGGCCATCCAGAGCTCCAGTCCGCCATCCTTATATTCTGCCGTCGCCGTTCGCGTCTCGATCGGCGCATGGAGCGCAGCGTCGGCGTGATAGCGGGCTCGATAGCTGTTCTCCTCGTCAAACACCTGTCTGGTATCACCGCGCGAAACAAAGCGTATCCCCGGCCCGTCTTCCAGTGCTTCCCGAAGAGCCGTATCAATCTTGTCGCTATCGGCCATAAATCCTCTGGTTTCAAACACAGGACTCATTCTATCCAGTGCCCGGTTGGCCGCCCACCAGTTGGTCGCCACCGCCGCGATCCATTTTCCGCCTTGAACAACGTCGATGAAACCGGTGATCTTGTTGGCCCCGCCGCGGTTGAATGATTTCAGCCGGGTCTCGCCAATCGGGCCTTGGCGAATGGCCGCGAACACCATATCGGGCAGCCTGATATCACCGGCAAAATTGGCAGAACCGTCGAGTTTGCTCGGTAGATCGAGCCGCGGCACATCCTGTCCAATCAATTTGCCATCTCCGGCTGGCCGGAGCGGCACGGGATCCGGCAGGGACTGCTCGGCCGCATCGCGAACCAGCTCGCCGAAACGCAGCTTTTTATCGCCATTGGAGATAACCCCGTTTTCGACCGTGCAGATTTCCCACGCCACATCCCACCGGGCCGCCGCCGCCTTGGTCAGCAGGACGCGCGCCGCCGCACCGGCTTCGCGAAAGCTTTCGGCAAAAGCAGGGATAGACGTCGAATCCGCCGTCACCATGAAGCGATCACGGAACGCCACATTTTGCGTGATCCATCGGGCGGCGGCATTTTCGGCTAGCTTTCCGGTGCCTGCAGGCATCAAGGCCTCTGCCCACTGCTCGGCCAGCAGGCCATTGTTG
Source organism: Parasphingorhabdus sp. (assembly GCF_049667325.1). Taxonomy (GTDB): domain Bacteria; phylum Pseudomonadota; class Alphaproteobacteria; order Sphingomonadales; family Sphingomonadaceae; genus Parasphingorhabdus. The sequence continues at coordinate 2,802 of NZ_JBATHY010000243.1, forward strand.
TACAACGGGTTGATCGGGGCGGGTTCCACCGCGACAGTACGCCAGTCCGCACCAAGTTCATCGGCCAGAATTTGCGGCAGAACAGTATATACGCCCTGCCCCATCTCGCTTTGCGGCACGACCACCGTAACCTGACCGTTTTCGGATATTTTCAGGAAGGCACCAAAAACCTGTTCATTCTCGGTGGCAGCAACATTGGGCTCATAGCTGCGCGGCCAGATCGCCCACGCGACCACGAGACCGGCCCCGGCGGCGCCACCGATCAGGAATTTGCGACGATTCAATCCGGTAGTTGAATGTTCGACCTGCTCGCTATCTTGATCAGCCGCCATCGGATTCCTTTAACAGACCCAAGCGGGGTATTTCGATCTTGGGGCAGCGATCCATGACGACCTTGAGTCCGGCTTCGGTCGCGCGCTCTGCAGCAGTTTCATTGATTACGCCGAGCTGCATCCACACCGCCTTGGCCCCAATGGCTATGGCTTCGTCAACGACATCGCCAGCAGCAGCGCTATTGCGAAAAATATCAACCATATCGATAGCGCCTTCGATGTCCGCCAGTGATTTGACCACCGGCACACCGTGTAGTTCCTGTCCTGCAAGCATCGGATTGACCGGCGTCACGTCATAGCCCTGGTCGAGCAGGAACTTGAATATCCGGTTGCTCGCTCGCGCGGGCTTGGCGGAGGCACCGACCAATGCGATACGTCGTGTCGACGTCAACAATTCGGCAATTTCCTGATCGCTTTCCAGCAGCATGACGCCCTTTCTCACTCTTGTTGATTATCCAACCATGTCGCGAGCTTTTTGGCAATATCGCGGAACGCCTGTCCGTGGATATCGTCGGCGCAAGCCGGGGGAGTACCGCCATCGCTGGATTTGCGAATCTCGATGTCGAGCGGGATTCTGCCCAGAAAGGGCATGCCCATGGTCTTGGCAGCAGCTTCCGCCCCGCCCGCGCCGAAAGGATCGCTTAACTCTCCGCAATGCGGGCATTGATAGCCGGCCATATTCTCGACCATGCCGATGATCGGGATCTTGGCCTGGTTGAACAGATCAACCGCCCGGGTCGCATCCATCAACGCCAGATCCTGCGGCGTCGAAACAATTACTGCACCAACCGGTTTGTGATTTTGCATCATCGACAATTGCACATCGCCAGTGCCCGGCGGCATATCAACGATCAGTTCCGCGACATCGCCCCAATGCGCATCGATCAGCTGCTCGAGCGCCTTGCCCGCCATCGGTCCGCGCCAGGCAATGGCCTGTCCGTGTTTCGCCAGATGGCCCATCGAGAGCACCGGCACATTATAGGCATTGGGTACCGGGATCAGCTGTTTGCCCTCGGCCTCTGGTCGCTGCCCTTCACAACGAAGCAGCCGCGGCTGGGACGGACCATATATATCGGCGTCGACCATCCCGACCTTGCGACCCATTCGCTGCATCGCAATCGCCAGATTTGCGGAAAGGGTAGACTTGCCGACACCACCCTTGCCACTGGCGACGGCGATCAGACGCCTCTCGACCTTCTCGGCGGTCATGGCGACATCGACCTTTTCAACGCCGTCGAGAGCCAGCAATTTGCCTTTCACGGCAATTTCGATCTGGCCGCGCTCACGGACATCCAGCCCGCCGACGTTGAGCACCAGAGAAACACGACCTTGCGCAAATTTTATGGCGCTGAAGCGGCCCTTGGCAACACCCTCCAGCGCGGCTTCGATTGTAGAAATATCGGTCATCGGATGGACATAGTTACACTTTTCTCTGATTGACACTGTTTTTCTGGCGGCGCGCTACCTATAAAGAAACTATGAATGATAATATTAACGGTGG
>NZ_JBATHY010000244.1:0-11402 GCF_049667325.1 Parasphingorhabdus sp.
GTGCAGTACCTTGTGCGTTTCCGATTTCATTCGTGTGCCTTGTCCGGCGGCGAGGATGATGGCGGCTAGAGGGCGATCTGTCATCGGTTTACTCCGGAACAAGTTGGTCAGTCAGGCCCTTATCTCGGCCAATTGCAGCGGCTAATGCCATGCAATCCGGGCTTAAGCCAGCCCGTTTATTGCTATTCTGGCGGGTTCATTTGGTGGGCTTTCCGCCTTTGCGCCATTTGGTCCACAAATGCCGAGCAAGCATCATCGGCGGCATCCGCAGCCAGTGCGATCGGACGTAAAATGCGAACCGGGTCCATTTCCGGGTTTCACGGCCATATCCGTCACGAGCGAGCAGGCGCCGAACGTAGAAAGAGTCTACAACTTCCGACCGGCCAGCGCGAAGATCGGGGGCCGGCATTGCATATAGACGAACAGCAAGACGAATCGCACTCGCCAATTCATTGCCGAGCCCGTGGGTTAGCGCGCGGCTAGCCAGTTCGCTCCAGAATGAATCATTCACCTTGGAAAAATGTTGCAGCAGCAGGTTGATATCCCAAAGGTTCCGTAGCCAGCCCGCCATATCCCCGTCGGCAAATAAATGGGCAATGGAGTGCAGCACCATATCGGCAGGCGCCAACACATAGAGCCCGTTGTCTAGGCGAACCGCACTATCCAGAATCGCTTCTGCATCCGGCCTCGGCTTCGCGGTCAGCGGCAATATCGTGTGGTGGACATCGATCATCCGGTCGCGCTCGCGGTGGATCAGCGGCGGCAGTTCGTGCATATGGTCGCGATAATATCGATCGTCATAGGGATCGGGCTTCACCCACTCCCATCCCGCATCGAGCAAAGCGGCTTCGACGACTGGCAGGTCGTCCCGCGCAACCATAATATCGAGATCGCCGATGCTTCGCCCCAATCCAGCGACCAGATTGGCGGCAACATAAGCCGTGCCTTTCATCAATACGACCTTGCCGGGATAATCGGCCAAGGCTCTTCGGGCACAGTCGGCTTCCCACAATGCCTGCTGGCGCGCCAAATCATGAGCCTCGACAGCATCTTGTAGAACGGCCCGCACTCCATCCGGCAAGGCCAAGTCCTTGACCCGATGGGCCAGCGAACCAATCAGCGATTCCGCCCGGGCCATGCTGATCAGTTCTGTCCACTGGCTGCTGTCGAGTGCCTCGACGCTTGCCGGTTCCCGCAGAGCATCGACCAAGGGGCGAGCATCGCGCATCATGGTAGTCGGCTCCACAGATTTTCAATCAATTCTTCGGCCTGATCGACCGTCTGATAATCAATTGCCTTGACCGGGACCTGGTCGACGAAACGGGTGAGCGCGTGGAAACCGGCCTCGCCCAATGCGACATAATTTGTCGACGCCTGGGTCAGGCGGACAAAAACTTCCGACAACCCCATGTCCCGCAATTCCGGTGCATGGCCGAAACGGGGAAAAAGCAGTAGCGCTGGTTTGGCCGGCTCGTGCATCCGCGCGATCGCTGCTTCGGGCGGAACCAGATGCCGGATATCGCCTTTCGGAGTGGCCTTCATTTCCGGACCGAAGCGGGCTTCGGCGGCGACGCTGCGCATCGCACCAATTGCTTCATTTTTTAGACTGATCAGGCGCGGAAATGGGAAGATTTTTCCGGACTTGAGGCATAACAGGGCAAATTCGTCACCCATGAAACGCCAGCCTCTTTCTGCCAGCATCGCCGATAATGTAGATTTCCCCGAACCCGAAAGGCCGGTCATAATCAGCGCCTTTCCATCCTTTTCAACACTGCTGGCATGGAGCAGCAAATGCCGCCGCCAGCCAAGCGCCATTTGCAGGTTCATACCCATTTCGGCGGCCAGTAATCCCTGCTCAAGTGGCAATGGCGCTGCGTCGGGCAACCAGAAATCCCCGCTGATATGAACCGATGGCCGGATATAGTGTCTCCACGGTTTTTCAGGCTCGAGACGAACCGTGAAATCCACATTTTGATCAGACGGCGCAGGATAGCTTCGATACAAAGTTGCCAGTTGATCCAGCGGTTGCCGCCACGCCGAAGCGATCCGGAAGGCGGCGGGTCCGATTTTGAGCAAGATCTGATGCATCTCGCCGATCAACCCGCAACTCGCGCCACAAGTCCCAATCCGGATAGCTCTTCGAGACGGGCAAGAACAATGTCCTCAGCATCTATCTCTGTTTCGATATCGAATTTGGCGGTCAGTCGCGATGCGATCTCGGCAGGGGACAGCGAAAGTCCTTCCATGACTTCCAATATCGCCGGAGCGGGATCGACCAGCATGTGGGTAATCCCGGAAGTCCGATGAAATAACAGGGTCATGCTGTCGAGCTCGTGCCAGATCAGATCATCCTGTGCCGCAGCCCGGTATTTTTGGGTCATGATGGATTACCTGCGATTCTGGTACGACATACCGGTCTGATAGCAGGCAAATGTTAAAATTGGTCGGTTATATCAGCGCGGCATTTGCAGCGAGGCGTAGCAAGTGAAACCGCTCTGGCCTGATTGAAGTCTGCGGATATAGTTTACATAAGCCTCCGACTGGTCACGCGACGTTCCGGGCAGTGTCCGTCCGTTCATCGCTCGGCGCACTTCTTCGCCCGTAAAATTGCGGCCTGCCGGCGGGTATGCGCCTGGTGTGTCGGACGTAACAACCTTGCCATCCGCAGCGATATATCCGCCCGCCGCATGATTGCCCGGCACCGGAATTTCACAATTTAGCACCGAACCCGCGGTTTGCGCGAGGGCGGGCTTGATACTGATCACTGCAGAAGCGGTCACCGCGCCCATCATCAAAGCACGACGGCGGGTCACGATTCCGTTATTCAGGTCTTTATCGTCTGACGGTCCGGATGGAAGGTCTTCATTCATCGAATTTCTATCCATGCTTTCTCTTGCTGCAGATATCCGGGCTTTATCAGAAATCGGGTAAAAAGCGAGTAAACAGTCCGCTTGCGGAAACCGCGTCTATAATCGGGACATAGCCATCGCAATCATTAACATCGACAGTATATCTCCACACAAGGGTTGTGCGCCCGATAAAATTCTCATTGCCGTTCCTGCGCCGCACCGCCTAAATAGAAGCTATGATCATCCCAGAACCCGACCGCTGACTTCGATTTCCCCCATTCGCCTGCTTGTGGCCCTGTCAATCATCGTCGGTGGTGCCCTATTGGCGAGCCTGATGTCGCAACCCGGCCAACAGTTTATCGTCTATATCGGCACCGGTGCCATAGCCCTGTTCACGGTGCTGCGCGACCCGCCGGCGCCGACGCTACCCGACCCGGCCTCGCTCGAGCGACAACGCCAGCAAATCCTGCATCAAGGGCGGACGGAATCCTATCAGGATATTATCAATCCGATTACGGATCCGATATTGCTTGTGCGCAACGCCAGGGTTGCGGCGGCCAACCCGGCGGCGGCCAAGGTGCTGGGAGATCATATCCTTGGCGAGGACGTGCGGATTGCCATCCGTCATCCCGCCGCCGCAGACCGCCTCGCCAACCCGGATGCGAAGCATACGGGAGCGCCGATTCTGTTGGTGGGAGTCGGCAGCGCGGACCAAAGATGGGAACTGCGCATTCATGCCCTGCAAGATGGCCTGAAACTGGTCCAGCTGTCGGATAGAAGCAGCCATTATGCTGCCGAAAAAATGCGTACGGATTTTGTCGCCAATGCCAGCCACGAACTGCGCACGCCGCTGGCTGCGATCAAGGGATTTCTGGAAACATTGGAAGATCCCAAAGCGGGCAAGGATGACGCTACACGCACGCGTTTTCTGAAGATAATGTATGATGAAGCCGATCGCATGCAGCGGCTGATCGAAGATCTGATGTCGCTTTCACGGATTGAAGCCGAAAAATTCGAATTGCCTTCAGAGAAAATCAACTTGAGGGACCTCGTCGAAGAAGCACGTGATTTTTACATCAACAGCCGCGGCAAGAAAGAGAAAGAAATTCAAGTCGCTTTTCCGGCAGACATTCCACTGATTTACGGAGATCGGGCGCAATTGGCGCAAGTCGTGAACAATTTGCTCAGCAATGCCTTCAAATATGGAAAAAAAGGAACGCCGGTTCGAATAAATGTGGCTCCCAATCGGACGGCAACGATGCTGAAACTGTCGATCAGCGACGAAGGAGACGGCATTGCTCCTGAACATATTCCCCGTCTCTCGGAACGATTTTATCGCGTTGATAAGGGGCGCAGCAAATCGATCGGGGGAACCGGTCTTGGACTGGCCATTGTCAAACATATTTCAGAGCGGCACGGAGGACGAATGGAAATTGCCAGCGAGGTGGGAAAAGGCACCACGGTGTCCGTTTTGCTACCGGTCGTAAATAATGCGCCGAGTCCCCGAGAATCCGGTAACACGACTTCATGACACGATAATGCAGGGGTTGATTTAAGGAACTGCCCGCCGCAACCTGCTGTCACATATTCGTAACATATCTGTCATGACCAAGACATTGCGGCTCTCTAAAGGTGCTCACATCAAGACCGTAATTCGGATCCTCGGCGATTTAAGCCAAGGATCAAACGCAAATGAATTGGGAATTTATTCATGCTAAAAAAACTCGCTTTCCTGACCGTCGCCGCTCTTGCGACATCCGCCTGTCAAGATCAGGCTTCCGGGGGCCAAGGCGGCACCCGAAGCGAAATCCGGATTGTCGGCTCTTCTACGGTTTTCCCTTTTGCGAAGGCCGTGGCCGAGCAGTTCAGTATAAACGGGACAAACCCCTCTCCGATTCTTGAATCCACCGGCACGGGTGGGGGCATGAATCTTTTCTGCGCCGGTGTCGGTGCGGGCACACCCGACATTGAAAACGCATCTCGCCGGATCAAGGCCTCCGAACTGGAATTGTGCCAGAGCAACGGCGTTACCGAAGTGGTCGAAGTGCAAATCGGCATCGACGGGATTGCCATCGCCCAGGCGAATAACGGCACCGCATTTTCGCTGACCCCGGTACAGATTTACAAGGCCATTGCGGAACGCCCGTTCGGCAAGGAGAATACAGCTAAAACCTGGTCGGATATTGACCCGTCCCTACCCAAATTTGCGATCAGCGTTTATGGTCCGCCATCAACCTCCGGTACGCGTGATGCGCTCACCGAACTGATCATGGAAGTCGGCTGCGTCACGGATCCGGCTACAAAGGCGCTTAAGGACACTAACAAAGCGGAATTTGAAGCGATTTGCCACGAAGTCAGAGCAGATGGTGCCTATGTCGACGCAGGCGAGAATGACAATCTCATCGTCCAGAAGCTGAAAGCCAATCCCAATAGCGTTGGTATTTTCGGCTATAGTTTTCTGGAAGAAAATCTCGACAGCGTCCGCGGCATTCCGGTATCTGGCGTCAACCCGACATATGAAGCCATTGCATCGGGGGAATATCCCGGCGCCCGGCCACTTTATATTTATGTGAAAAAGCAGCATGTCGGTGTGATACCCGGGTTGCAGGAATATGTTCTGGAATTCATCAATGCCGGAACCCGTGACGGTTATCTGGTGAAGAAGGGATTGATCGCTTCACCTGATGGGGTAAGGGCAAGGATGTCCGACGTAGTCAGCAATATGACTCCGCTTGCGATTGGCGAACTCAAATAAACGCTCCTCAAAGGGCATTATTTTTCAGATGATTGCGAAGCAGGGGCGGAACCGGATATTGTGACAAGTGCGACGCTTCTTTTTCTCGTGATCGGCCTCGGCCTCGTCGCGTGGTTTTTTGGCCGCCTGAAAGCTGCCGGACTGCAAACGCGTGGAATAAGCTCCCGATCAACCCTTCATTCCTTGCCAAGCTATCATGGCTGGTATGTCGCTTTATGGGCGATTGTTCCGGCAGCAATCTTCATGACGGTCTGGAGCTTCGTCAGTCCGGCACTGATAACCGATGCGGCAATGAGCAGCCCCGCTGCGGCGCAATTGCCCCAGGGCGGCTTTGCGCGCGCCGCAATTTTATCAGAAGCCCGCGCCATTGCATACGGATATCAGGTCAACGCGTTTAATCCGCTATCCCAGTCGATGGTCACGCCCTATCAGGAGGCGATCTCATACTACCAGATGATCGGCGCAGTCGCTGCACTTCTCATGGTCTTTGCTTGCGGTGTCTTTGCCTGGCTGAAAATCAAGCCGGATCTCAGGGCGCGTACGAAAATCGAGCGCGTAACAATGATGGTCCTGCTGCTCGCATCGCTGATTGCTATCATCACCACCGTCGGTATTTTCCTGTCGCTGGTTTTCGAGACGGCCCGTTTTTTCTCGATGGTATCGCCGATCGACTTTCTATTCGGTACCGAATGGAACCCGAAGGCGGTTGCCGGACCGCGCGGCGAAACCGGATTCGGCGCGATTCCGCTTTTCTGGGGTACCGTTTTCATTGGCGCCATTATCGCGATGATCGTGGCTATTCCGCTCGGTCTGATGAGCGCGATTTACCTCACCCAATATGCACCGGCTAAATTCCGGGCATGGATGAAACCAATCCTGGAAGTGCTCGCCGGCGTTCCAACGGTTGTCTACGGTTATTTCGCTGCCTTGACCGTGGCACCCGCGCTGCGTGATTTTGCCGTCTCGATCGGCATTTCAAACGCCTCTTCAGAATCCGCTCTGGCTGCCGGCGTGGTGATGGGAATCATGATCATTCCGTTCGTTTCCTCCATGGCGGACGACAGCATTGCGGCGGTTCCCAGCGCGATGAGAGACGGTTCGCTAGCGATGGGGGCAACCCATAGCGAAACCATCAAAAAGGTTCTGATCCCTGCCGCTCTACCGGGCGTCGTCGGCGGTGTCCTGTTGGCTGTCAGCCGCGCGATTGGCGAGACGATGATCGTGGTTATGGCCGCAGGTCTCGCCGCCAATATGACCGCCAATCCGTTTTCAAGCGTCACAACCGTCACCACCCAGATCGTTCAATTGCTGACCGGTGATCAGGAGTTTGACAGTCCCAAGACACTGGCTGCCTTTGCTCTCGGCCTTGTCCTGTTTATCGTGACCTTGCTGCTCAATCTCATCGCCTTGCGGGTGGTCAAAAAATACCGGGAAGCCTATGAATAACATTAGCGAAACAAAGAGTCGCCCGACGGACTGGCAGGGCGCCGACATGCAGAAGCGCATTGCACGGCGCTATGCGGCCGAACGACGATTCAAGGCGATTGGTTTGGGAGCAATCATGCTGTCGGCCGGTTTTTTGGCGTTTCTATTGATTGTGATGATGGGCAATGGATTCCGCGGCTTCACCCAGACCCAACTGCCGGTCGAGATTGATTTCCCTGCAGCCACCGGTGGCGCATCCTCCAGCCAATTCGAGAGTCCGAACGGTCCGGCAAATGTTCAGGCCCTGGGTTTGCGCGAAATTGTCGATAGCAGCATAGAAATCCAATATGGCCGGGATGGTATCGATCTATTTTCGTCCGGAAGCTGGACAACGGTCAGCGCCATGATTCTCGACAACCCCAGAATAGTCGAACAGAAAGTAACCGTCTATCTACCGGTGGTTTCGGACATCGACGTCGCCTACAAGGACGAGGGCAACCCCGAAGCCGAACAGAAGGTCAGGCAATATTCGGATCAACTGTCCACCGGATTTAACTGGAATTTTCTGGGCAATTCGGATGCCACGGACCCGATGCAGGTGGGAATCTGGGGAGCGTTCAAAGGATCGTTGATCACCATGATCGTAACGCTGCTGCTCGCCTTTCCCGTTGGCGTATTTGCCGCGCTTTATCTCGAGGAATATGCGCCGAAAAACCGTTTGACCGATCTAATCGAGGTCTCGATCAACAATTTGGCGGCCGTGCCGTCGATCATCTTTGGCTTACTTGGTCTGGCCGTGTTCCTGAACTTTTTCGGCATGCCGCGCTCGGGCGCGCTGGTCGGCGGTCTGACGCTAGCCCTGATGACCATGCCGGTGATCGTCATTTCGGGGCGCAATGCCGTGAAATCGGTGCCTCCATCGATCCGCGAAGCTGCATTGGGGATTGGCGCAAGCCCGTTGCAGGTGGTATTCCACCACGTCCTGCCGCTCGCCCTGCCCGGCATATTGACCGGAACCATCATCGGCATGGCCAGGGCGCTGGGCGAAACGGCTCCTTTGCTGATGATCGGCATGCGCGCCTTCATCGCCACGCCACCGAGCGGGATTACTGATCCGGCGACCGTCTTGCCGGTACAGATATTCCTGTGGTCCGACGAAGTCGATCGCGGCTTCGTCGAGAAAACCTCGGCGGCAATCATTGTGCTATTGCTATTTCTCCTGACCATGAACGCGCTGGCCATTTATCTCCGCAACCGCTTTGAAACCCGTTGGTAGGTGCCCCGATGAACGATGATCAGAAACTGCAAGAACCGAGTGAAAGCATAAATATGACAGATTCGGCTAAAACCGGCGCAACAAGCGATAGTGGCACACCGAAAATGACGGCTCGCAATGTCGATGTATTCTACGGCGACAAACAGGCTATCAACGACGTGTCGATCGATGTAAACATGGATAGTGTGACGGCGTTTATCGGACCGTCCGGCTGCGGCAAGTCAACTTTTCTGCGCTGCATGAACCGGATGAACGATACCATTCCGATCGCTCGTGTTACCGGCAATATTACGCTCGAAGGCGACGATATATATGCGCCGCAGATGGATGTCGTGCAATTGCGCGCGCGAGTCGGCATGGTGTTTCAGAAACCCAATCCATTCCCAAAATCCATCTACGATAATATCGCATATGGACCGCGCATCCACGGGCTGGCGACCGGCAAGGAAGAGCTGGACAATATTGTCGAGTCCTCCTTGCAGCGTGCTGGTCTGTGGGGCGAAGTAAAAGACCGGTTGCAGGATAGCGGCACCGCATTATCGGGCGGCCAGCAACAACGGCTATGCATCGCGCGCGCGATAGCGGTGGATCCCGAAGTGATCCTGATGGACGAACCGTGTTCGGCGCTCGATCCGATTGCGACCGCGAAGATCGAGGAACTGATTCATGAACTGCGCGGAAAATATGCTATCGTTATTGTGACGCACAATATGCAGCAAGCGGCGCGTGTCTCGCAAAAAACCGCGTTTTTCCATCTTGGCACCCTGGTGGAATATGGCGATACAACAGATATTTTCACCAATCCGCGCAAAGAAAAAACGCGGGATTATATCACCGGTCGCTACGGCTGACCTGCAGAGGATTAGGAACAGAAAATGGTCAATAGTGGGACAGAGCATACGGTCAAAGCCTTCGATTCCGACATCAATCAGTTGCGCGGTATGGTTGCGGAAATCGGTGGTCGCAGCGAGCAGGCGATTTCCAAGGCGATGCGCGCGCTGGAAAACAGTGATCTGGAACTGGCCGCGGAAGTGGTCCGGGAAGACAAGCTGATCGACGATCTGGAGAAACGGATTGACGAGTTGACCTTTCAAACGATCGCGTTGCGGGCGCCGATGGCCGATGACCTGAGGGAATTGATCGCTACATTCAAAATATCGGGGGTGGTCGAACGGATCGGCGACTATGCTAAAAATATCGCAAAACGGGTTCCGATCGTGACCCAGACTCGCCGGATGGCGCCTATTTCACTGCTGCCCTCAATGTCGAAAATCGCCAGTGAACTGGTCCGTGACGCGCTCGACGCTTTTGCCCGGCGCGATGCGGAACTGGCGATGGAGGTTAACCGGCGCGATCAGATCGTCGATGATTTCTACAATAGTATCTTCCGCGCCGTTATTACCCACATGATCGAAAATCCGAAAGATATCGGTGAGGCGGCCCATCTGCTGTTCATTGCCAAGAATCTGGAACGGATCGGCGACCATGCCACCAACGTCGCCGAAATGGTCTATTTTGCGGCGACCGGTGAACCGATGCCCGAACGCACCCGCGGGGAAGACCCTGCGACTTTGCTTGATGACGTCCTGAGTGACGACGCCGACTGATGCCAAATGCCAAATTGTTACTGGTAGAAGATGATGCCGCGCTGGCGGAACTCCTGTCGTGGAATTTCAAAAAAGAAGAATATGATGTCATCCACACAACCGACGGCGAAGAAGCGTTGTTGCTGGTGCAGGAACATCGTCCGGACGTGATATTGCTGGACTGGATGCTGGAGAGTCTTTCCGGCATCGAAGTCTGCAGGCAGTTGCGCCGGTCATCTGAAACCGCAAATATTCCGATCATAATGTTGACCGCGCGCGGCGAAGAGGAAGACAAGATTCGTGGTCTGGAAACAGGTGCGGACGACTATATTACCAAGCCCTTCAGCCCGCGTGAACTGATCGCGCGCGTCAAAGCCGTATTGCGCCGCGTCCGTCCTGCGCTGGCTGGCGAGAAACTCACCTTCGGCGATCTGGAAATGGATACCGTGGGACACAAGGTCAAACGCGGCGGCGATACCATCGCGCTCGGTCCGACGGAATTTCGCCTGCTCCGCCACTTTCTGGAGCACCCTAACTGGGTTTTTTCCCGCGAACGGTTACTCGACAGCGTCTGGGGTCAGGATAGCGATATCGAATTGCGTACGGTTGATGTTCACATCCGGCGGCTCCGCAAAGCCCTTAATGCCAATGGCAGAACGGACGTTATCCGCACGGTTCGATCGGCCGGCTACGCGCTCGACACCGACGCCGCAGATGGGTAGTTTTTTCGCGTTTCGCCATTGAGCCGCAGGCTCAGTCTAGCTGCCGACAAGCTTCACAAGTTTGCGCTCGACAGGTGCCAGTATTCCAGCAAGATCGTGGCCACGCTTCAGAACCTGTCCCTGCTCGCCGTGCAACGACCAAATGCCCTGACGGTTTCGATCAGATGGACGTTTCTCGATCCTGATCTGAGGCCGCTCCGATGCCCGGCGAAAAGCTGCGAAAATTGCGACATCGCGGCGCATATCCATGGCATAGTCTTTCCAGTGACCAGCGGCCACCATGCGGCCATATAGGCCGAGTATGCGTTCTATTTCCCGGCGCTCGAAGCCCACCTGAGAGGGGCTTCCCCGCTGCGGAAAGACCGAGACATTGGACCCCGTCCAACGCATCAAGCGCGGTCACGTCCCTTTGTCGCGATCTTTTCATCGTCTTTGTTTCGCTCTTCCGCGAAGGCCGCAATCCGCTTCTGCAATTGCTCCATTTCACATTGCAAGATTTCCAGCTTCTGCGTCGACGGATCGAAAACCTCGCTGCACGGTGTGCCGTAGGGAACAAACTCCTTCTGATAGTCTTTTGCCTCGAGCAATGTAGGCCGCGCACGGACACCGACCATGGTGGCGCCTGTCGGCACATCCTGGGTCACAACCGCATTGGCGCCAACCCGTGCCCGCTTGCCAACGATGATCGGGCCGAGAACCTGGGCGCCGGATCCCAATATAACATCATCTTCGATGGTCGGGTGGCGCTTGCCGCCAACGCCGTTGGTCGGATTGGTACCGCCCAGTGTC
>NZ_JBATHY010000245.1:0-2650 GCF_049667325.1 Parasphingorhabdus sp.
ATTCTATACATCCAGCTATCCAGTCTTGTTCCGACCTGCCACTGGTCGCGCTTGTTCAGGGCACGCTCAAGGGCCATCTGACACAGGTCGTCTGCATCACTAATATCGCGCGTCAGGCTGCGGGCAAAACGCCGCAGTCGCGGGAGTAACTCCAGCAGATCCTGTTCAAAGGCCATTCAGCGCGGATATCCTTTATTCATGGTCTATGGATGAAACGACGGACCTGGTTCGTTTAATCCACGAATGCAAAAATAAATGCAATCTTTCTGGGATTGCCAAACCGGAACCGGCGGATAAGGAAGCAGATATGAGAAGCACAGCAAAATGGATCGCCGCGACAATGTTGTTGCTCGCGCCCGCAGCTGCACAGCCGCAACTTGCGTTGCCAAGCGTCGGGCCCGGGTTGCCGCTTCCGGATCGTTCGCTGAGCAACATCACCGAACCGTTGATCGACCCGGTGAGCGGGATCGTGGACGCTGGCGATCTTGATCGTTTGAGCAGTTCAGAACTCAGGACCTTGCTGAACCGGCTGCGGATTGACCGGGTTAACCAGTTCGTGCGCCAGAACCGCGATCATGTCGAACGGGACCGCAATGGCGACCCCGCCGTTCGCGGCGTGTTGATTGCTACGGGCATATCTGCGGCATCGTTGGAACGCGCGCAGGAAGAGGGCTTCCAGATTTTGGAGCGTAACGAAATCGAAGGTCTGGACCTTAGCTATGTGAAATTCGCAACCCGACCGGAAAAGCAGTTGAAGTCGGAACAGAAGCATTTGCAAAAGCTGGCCGGCGAAGCAGATATCAGTGCTGATAATATCTATTTCACCAGCAGCGCGGCCGCGATGGCGGCCAGTTCCACCACATTGGCCGGTGGCAAGGCGTTGACCGGTGCAATGGGGCTTATTGACGGCGGCGTCGCTCGCCATGCCGCGATTGCCATACCGGTCGAGCAGCGCGGCTTTGCAAAGGGCGGCCCCGTGGCGAGCAGTCATGGCACAGCGATCGCCTCGCTGATCTCGGCAAGTGTCAAACCCCGTGCGCGCGGCCTTCTGGCGGCCGATATCTATGGCAGCGATCCGGCGGGCGGAAATGCGACCGCTATCGCCCGTGCCCTGGGCTGGATGGCGCAACGGAATGTACCGGTGGTAACGATCAGTCTCGTGGGCCCTGACAATGGTCTGCTCGGTCGCGCTATCAAATCCGCGCAGCGGACGGGAATGCTGGTTGTCGCTGCGGTCGGTAATGACGGTCCGGCCGCGCCGCCGCGTTATCCGGCAGCTTATAACGGCGTGATAGGGGTCACCGGCGTCGATCACCGCGAGCGCGCACTCCCCGAAGCAGGCAGTGCAACGCCGGTGGATTTCTCCGCACCCGGCGCTGGATTAAAAGGCGCGTCGACCGATGGGAGACTGGTCCCGCTTCGCGGAACCTCTTTTGCGGCGCCTCTCGTTGCCGTGCGATTGCTCTCCCATTATCCGGTCGCGAATATCAGCAGAATAGAGTCTGCGGTAAACGGGTTGATCAATGAGGCCAAAGATCTTGGAAAAAAAGGCGCGGACAAAGTCTATGGTCACGGCCTGATCTGCGGAAACTGTGGCCTTCGCTGATTTTTTCAAATTAAATTGAAGATGATGGATTAAAACCAAAAGCCCCATCGTTCTCCATACAGACGACGAAAATATCATCGTCCTGCAAGGAGATAGACCATGAAAAAACTTATTATCAGCACAATGACTCTCGCATTGATCACCGCAGCACCGGCGTCGGCACAATTGCTCGGCGGCAGCGGCGGACTGGGTGGCGGACTGGGCGGCTCGATGGGCAGCACTCTGGGTGCCGACACAATTGGCCGTACGACCGGCACGATCACCGGTAGAGGTGATGTCACCAATTCCACACGTATTGACCGCACCGTCGATACACGGTCGGGTAAAGTCGCAACAGATGCGGAAACCAGTTCAAACGCCAATGGTTCGCTGATCGGCGCTGCCGATTTGCCGAACAATTCTGTCGCTGGTTCGGCTGACGGTTCGGTTTCGGGTTCTGCCAACGGCGGCGCCAACGCTAGCCTGATCGGAACCGATGCCATTCGCTCGACCACCGGCCAAGTCGTCGGAACCGCTGGCAATGCAGTCGGAAGTGCAAGTTCGGCCGCAGGTGGTGCGGCATCAAACGCGGCCAATCGCGCATCGGGCCTCGGATCGATTACCGGCAGCGCGGCTGGGACCGGCAATGGCATGGCGATGGGTGATCTTGGCCAGCTGGCCGCATCGGGAAGTTCGGCTGCCAATGCCGGTGGAATGTTCGCCGTCGCTCCAGGCATGCCGATCGAAGATCCAAAAGGCCGGGTTGTAGGCTACGTTCAATCGGTCAAACAGTCAGGCGCCGGAGTTGTTCAATCGGTGATTGTAGAAACTGGAAATCGCACCGCAGAATTGCCCGCAGCCAATTTCGCGGGATCGGGCAATGTCCTGGTTACCGGGATGACCAAAGGCGAACTGAAAAAAGCTTCGAAAGAGCAAGCCCGGGCGCCAGCAGGCGAATCCAGCCAGTAACGAGGTCGGGGAAATGGTGCGTATGACCTAGTCGCGTAATCCCCGTTTCGCTGCACCATTTCTCGCGGGAAGCTCGCCGGAAATTTTTCCGGCGCG
>NZ_JBATHY010000246.1:0-22164 GCF_049667325.1 Parasphingorhabdus sp.
AAGCTGCGGATAATGTCTTTTCCGCCAAGCATAATTTGCAGACCGGCGGCCGCGAAGTACGGCTGGTCGGGCTGGACAGCGAAATCGCGCTGCCCGATCGCAGAAAGACAGGCATTGCCGAATTTGACCGGGCGGTGGGCGGTGGTCTGGTGGCCGGGTCGGCGACTCTTATGGGCGGTGACCCGGGGATCGGGAAATCCACGCTCTTGTTGCAAGTCTCTGCGCGACTGGCCGAGGCGGGGCTTTCGGTGGCCTATATTTCGGGCGAGGAAGCGGCGGATCAGGTGCGGTTGCGGGCGAGGCGGCTGGGGCTCGGCAAAGCACCGGTCAAACTGGCTTCGGCGACATCGGTGCGCGATATTCTCACTACATTGGGACGCGACGCGCCGGATTTTGTGGTGATTGACTCGATCCAGACCATGCACAGCGATCTAATCGAAGGCGCGCCGGGAACGGTCAGCCAGGTGCGCGCCTCGGCGCAGGAAATCATCAAATTTGCCAAGGAACACGGCACGATGGTGATGCTCGTCGGCCACGTGACCAAGGACGGCAATATCGCCGGTCCGCGTGTGCTGGAACATATGGTCGATACGGTGATGAGCTTTGAAGGCGAGCGCAGCCATCAGTATAGAATATTGCGGGCGATCAAGAACCGCTTTGGCGGGACCGACGAAATCGGTGTGTTTGCAATGGAGGAGTCGGGCCTCACCGAAGTGTCCAACCCATCCGCATTATTTCTGACTGACCGCAGCGAGGAAGTCACCGGGGCAACCGTATTCCCTGCCATGGAGGGCACAAGGCCGGTGCTGGTCGAAATCCAGGCGCTGACGGTCAGGCTGGCGAGCGGCGCAACCCCCCGGCGGTCTGTGGTCGGATGGGATGGTGCGCGGCTGGCGATGATATTGGCGGTTCTCGAAGCGCGCTGCGGCCTCAGTTTCTCGGGTGCCGAAGTCTATCTCAATGTCGCAGGCGGCTACCGCTTGACCGACCCGGCTGCCGATCTGGCCGTAGCAGCGGCGCTGATTTCTGCTCATGCGGAACGTCCAATGCCCAGCGATGCCGTGATATTTGGAGAAATTTCCTTGTCGGGTGAAATACGCCCGGTTTCCCGCACACCGCTCCGCCTGAAAGAAGCATCCAAACTCGGCTTCGAGCGCGCGCTGATACCGGCGTCTGGCGAAAAGAGCGGCGGCAATATGAAGAAACTGGAATTTGCCAAACTCGCCAATCTCGTTGACCATATGCTTGACCGTGACTAGCTAGACCACATGACCGGTCTTGATATTTTTGTGCTGATTTTGATGGGCGGGGCAGCGGTCCTCGGATTCCTCAGGGGCTTCGTTCAGGAAGCGCTTTCTCTGGGCGCCTGGATAATGGTCGTTATCGGTGTGCGGACCCTGCATTCGCCGATCACCGACCGCCTGATCGACCCGGTTGGCAGCGAGAGCGGCGCCTCGGTGCTCGCTTTTGCTGCCATAGTGATCGTGACTTACGCGCTGGGCCGGTGGATCGCCAGATCGATTGGTGCCAGATCGCGCAAGTCCATGCTCGGTCCGATTGACCGGGTACTCGGTTTCGGTTTTGGCATGGTCAAGGGTCTCATCGGCGCAACGTTGCTCTATCTGCTGGTCATTCTGGTCCATGACAGCCTTTACGGTGCAGAAACCGCCCGGCCGGAGTGGCTTGCAGAATCGCGCACATATCCGCTGCTTAATGCCAGCGGCACCGCCATGGTCGATTTTGTCGAAGACTCGGAGCTATCGGCAGACGAGGTTACGGAGGCTGGCGAATGAGCGACGCCCTTTACACGCGCGACATTCTGCGTCTCGCGGTTTCGATCCCGCATCAGCAACGGCTGGAGAATCCGGACGGCAGCGCCGAACAGCGTTCGCAGACTTGCGGAAGCGTGGTTGCAGCCGATGTGATAATAGCAGATGATGGTGTGCTGTTAGAGTTGGGGTTGATGATAAGTGCCTGTGCGCTCGGGCAAGCCTCCGCAGCGATTTTGGGCGCAGAAGCTATAGGCCGGACCGCCTCGGACATCATCCACGCCCGCAGCAACCTGGCTGCTTTCTTCGACGGAAAAGCGGAATTTCCGGGAATATGGCAAGATATGGATAAACTGGTTGTTGCCAAAGACCATCAAGGCCGTCATGGCGCCATCCTGCTTCCTTATGATGCGCTGATCGCGGCCTTTGCAGATGCCGCCAAACGAAAGGCTGCCTGAACCATGGAAACCGAACCCCATATGGCGGATTTGCTGCTGGGCGGGTTCGTCATGCTCGGTGCAGCACTGGTCATGGTGCTTGTATTTCGCCGGTTTGGCATCGGCGCTGTTCTCGGTTATCTGATCGCCGGTATATTGGTTGGCCCGCAAGGCTTCCAGCTGATCAGCAACGCTGAAACAATACTCGAATTTTCCGAAATCGGTATCATTCTTCTGCTTTTCATCGTCGGGCTGGAGCTGGCTCCGGCTCGACTGATGCGCATGCGTCAGGCGATTTTCGGGCTCGGGTTCAGCCAGGTCGTATTGTGCGGTATTGCGCTGTTCCTGCTGATCATGGCGACAACCAACTTCACTCTCGCTGCATCTATTGCCATTGGCTTGCCGCTGGCGCTTTCCTCGACTGCGCAGGTGCTGCCCATGCTGCAATCATCCGGCAGAATGAATACGCCGACCGGGGAAAAGGCGTTCTCGATCCTGTTGTTTCAGGATCTCTCCATCATCCCGCTACTCACCATAATCGCGGCGCTATCGCGCGCACCGCAGGAAGATGGCGGGCAATCGGGATGGCTGACCGCACTTTACGCAGTTGTAGCGATCGGTGGACTCATACTCGTCGGCAAATATTTGCTGCAGCCCTTGTTAAAAGTGATTGGTCGGATTGCCGAGCGCGAGCTGTTCATCGTCGCCGGACTTGTCGCGGTATTGGGCAGTGCCGCATTGATGGAATTCATCGGGCTGTCACCGGCTTTGGGCGCTTTTGTCGCCGGGGTAATGCTTGCCAACTCCCCCTATCGCCACGAACTGGAAGCGGACATTGATCCGTTCCGTTCGTTATTATTGGGCTTCTTTTTCCTTGCCGTTGGCATGATGCTGGACCTCGATGTTGTGTTCGAGAATACCGCATTTGTCGTCGGTGCGGCCTTCGCGTTGGTTGCGGTAAAAATCGCGATTATTTTCGGGCTTGGCAAGCTCTTCGGCATGGATACCAACCCGGCTCTGGCGATGGGAATGTTGCTTAGCCAGGGTGGAGAATTCGGCTTCGTGCTGTTCTCCGAAGCTGAAAAGGCGCTCTTGATCGAACCGGAAGCGAGCAGTCTGTTCGGGGCCGTTATAACCATTTCAATGGCGACGACTCCCTTTTTGATGTTGCTCGCGCGGCGATTCAGCAGCGCAAGGAACAAAGTCGAAGCCGATCTCGACGATCCGGGCAAGGCCGATCGAGCATCGGTCATCATTGTCGGCCAGGGCCGATTTGGCCAGACCGTCTCCCAAATGCTGCTGGCGGCAAAAATCCCGCTGACGTTGATCGATATCAAGCCCGAGCAGATCGACGTGCACCAGCAATATGGTGCCAAGGTCTTTTATGGTGACGGAACCCGTGTCGATCTTTTGCGCCGCGCGGGAGCGCATGACGCGGATGCCATCGTGTTCTGCATGGACGATCAGGATTTCGGTCCCGAACGTGTACGCGAAATCGTGCAATCCTTTCCGGAAACCAAGATTTTTGTTCGGGTCTATGACCGCCGCCAACTGATCGCACTAAAGGGGCTCGGCGTCGTGGGAATGAAACGGGAAGTTTTCGAGTCTGCGATCCACCTTGCCAAACAGACAATGTACGCGATTGATATCGATGATCGCCTGATCGATGAGGTTGACGAAGAATTCCGCCAACGTGATTGCGATCGACTGGAAGCGCAAATCAAGTCTGGCGGTGACATGTTTGCCGGAGCGGAATTAAGATTCGGAAACGATCTACCCAAGCAATCCTGACCCCGATTTGCAGGGCCGGCTAGGCCGATTCGTCCAGAAATGCGGCAACGTCTTCCAGTTCCACATCTTTCGCCAGAAATGTCTGGCCAATGCCATTGGCGAGCAGAAAGGGACGGGTCCCCCCGCTCATTTTCTTGTCGTGCATCATATGGTCCACCAGACTCTGACCCGACGCGTCAACCGATGCAGTGGCCAGGTTATAGGGCAGGCCTACCGACTTTAGATGCCCTGCCACGCGTTCCGCATCCGCTGGGTTGCAATGGCCGCGCCGGACCGAATATCCAAAGGCTAGCGCCATGCCTGCAGCAACAGCTTCCCCATGGACCAGCTTATCCGAAAAGCCGGTTTCCGCTTCGAGCGCGTGGCCAAATGTATGGCCAAGATTGAGCAGGGCACGACGGCCGCTGAGTTCTTTCTCGTCTTCCGCGACGATCAGCGCCTTAGCGCGGATGCTATGGCCAATCGCTTCGCTCAGAACTTCCGGGTCGCGGTTGAGCAATTTGCCGCTATTTGCCTCGCACCAGGTGAAGAAATCGGCATCGTTGATCAATCCATATTTGACGACTTCGGCATAGCCGGCACGCAATTCCCGATCCGGCAGGCTGTTCAAAACGAGCGGATCGATCAGTACAAAACGGGGTTGATAGAAATGCCCAATCAGGTTCTTGCCCGCTGCGCTGTTGATTGCTGTTTTGCCACCGACGCTGCTGTCGACTTGCGCAAGCAGGCTGGTGGGTATCTGGACAAATCCGCACCCGCGCTTGACAATTGATGCGGCAAATCCGGTGAGATCACCGATCACGCCGCCACCGAGCGCCACGAGCGTATCGGACCGCTCAACTCCTTGCTCCAGCAGCCAGTCTGTTACCTGTTCCAACTGGCGCCAACTTTTGGTCGTCTCACCCGCAGGGAGGCTTTTCACGACAAGTGCAATCCCGCTTCCGTCAAAGGCTTGCTTCAGTTTCGGCAATATTTGTGGGCTGACATTCTCATCGGTCAGAATGAAAAGCCGACGATTATTGGCAAATCGCGCGAGAGAGGTCTCTGCCCGCTCCAGCGCGCCGGGCTCGACCAGTATCGGGTAGCTTTGCTCGCCTAATTCAACAGTGATTTGGGTCAACGCTGCAATGCCTCGATAATTTTCTCTACAGTGATCTCATGGGGCGAATCATTGCCGGTAACATGAATATGTGCAGTGGCATAAACCGGATTTCTTTTCGCCGCCAGATCGCTCAAGATCTTCGCCGGATCACCAGATTTCAGCAATGGTCTCGTGTTGCGCCGGGCAACGCGTTTGACCAGCGTGTCCAGATCAGCGTCCAGCCAGACCGCGATTGCCTTTTCCAGAATCAGCGCGCGGGTTTCCTCGTTCATGAACGCTCCGCCGCCGGTTGCGATAACCTGGCGCTCTCCGTCCATCAATCGAGCTATGACGCGCCGTTCTCCATCGCGGAAATAGTCTTCGTCAAAACGATCGAAAATTTCTTCAACGGAGAGTCCCGCCGCCCGCTCGATTTCCTCGTCGGCGTCCACAAAGGCAAGACCGAGATGTTTTGCCAAGCGTCGGCCGACCGTCGTTTTGCCGACTCCCATCAATCCGACGAGCACAATTGACCGGTCTGGCACGAAATCTGGTCTTTCACCGGAATTTCCTGCTGAATTGTCGAAAGAGGCTTTAATGTTTTTGTCCATTGGGGCAAAGGCTATACAGCGGTTGGCTAAGGGTGCAATTTCCAATGCTGATTATGCTAGTTTTTTAACCGTTCGAAAGATTGAGCCACATCCATGCCACGTAAGTTGGTCTATTTAATTCTGTTTATCGCAATCTTGATCGGTGCGGCCTTTTATTTGGCTTCGATGGATGTTGAACAGCCGCTGCAACCGGTTGAAAAGCCAGTAATTGGTGATGATCTGTAATAAGATGCGGATGCGTATCAAGCACATATCTTTTGCTGCAGTTAGCCTAGGTGCGCTATTGGTGGCGCTTCCGGTGCTCGGGCAGAACTCGCCGGAGTCATTGCTTCCTCCAGGATTTGCAGATCCCACTCCCGCACCTGGCCCCACACCCTCAATCGCGCCGACGCCAGCCCCGGGTCCGGTTTCAGCACGACCCGCCACCTCCCAGCCAAGCGATTCGTCGAGCCGGACCGTTGATGACCGGACCATTGCCGATATAGGCCAGAATTTGCCTTCACTGACGCTGGATGAGAACGGAGAACTCGATCTGAACGCGCTGGACGAAGCGCTCCAGCCCCAATATCGTCTTTCGGCCGGTGAGCGGCGTTCGATGTCGGAAATCGGCGTTCTAACACCACAGCACCGTGGCCTGCCATCTGATGCTTTCGGCCAGGAGGGTGGTCAATATCTGACCAATTTGATTAGAAACTTGAATGGTCCGATCATTTCTCGCTGGAGTTCGATACTGCTCCGACGCACTTTGCTTAGCAAGGTGGCCAGTCCCGAGAATGTAAACCCGGCGGATTGGACTGCCGAGCGAGCTTGGCGCTTGCTTCTGATGGGCGAGGCTGATGCTGCTCGCTCGCTGGTTTTGAAAGTCGACCGTGATAACTATACGCCGCGCCTTTATGAAGTGGCGATGCAGGCGCATCTGGCGACCGCCGATCCGGCGGGTATTTGTCCACTTGTCGATGGTGGCGCGCGCGTCAGTAAGGCACCGACGTGGACCATGTTTCGGCCCATATGTGCTTCTCTTTCGGGCGAACAAAGCCGAGCGACCAGCTTGCTCCAGCAGGCGCGACGAGACAAAGCGGCAACTGGGATCGACTATTTGCTGGCCGAAAAGACAATTGGTGCCGGTTTTGAAGGTCGCAGAGCGGTTAGCATCCTGTGGGACGACATTGAATTTTTCAACAACTGGCGCTTTGGCTTGGGCG
The DNA here is from genome assembly GCF_049667325.1 of Parasphingorhabdus sp. Taxonomy (GTDB): domain Bacteria; phylum Pseudomonadota; class Alphaproteobacteria; order Sphingomonadales; family Sphingomonadaceae; genus Parasphingorhabdus. The sequence continues at coordinate 6,892 of NZ_JBATHY010000246.1, forward strand.
CAGCTACCGGTGTCGAACCGCCGGACCGTCTCTATGCCCAGGCCGGCCGACATGTTCAGGGTTGGCGCGCTCGCGCACCGATGCTGTCGATGGATTCGCGGATAAAAGCGGCGGATACTGCCGCCGCCATGGGCGTGGTATCAAACCAGGCAATGGTCGATCTTTATGCGGCGACATATGACGATCCCGAAGCGAGCGATGATCGGAAGGCCCTGGCGTCGACTTTGCGTCAGGCATATACCAACAACACGGCGAAATCGCGTATCGCAGCCATGCGCGATTTGTGGGGCCGGTCTAAAAGCACGCTGACGCGATATTCGGCTACTATACTGACCGCTCGCGCAGCCGCCAAAATTCCTCCGTCAGCTGCACTTGGTGATCAAAGCGCAGAACTAATCGCCTCGATGCTTACCGCCGGGCTTGATCGCAGTGCCATGAGATGGGCGGATATTGTCGATCAGGGCAGTGATGGCTGGGCCCTGTTGGCGGTGGCTTCGCCGAGCAAGAATATCCCGGTCTCATATGATGCGCTGGGAGATTTTGGCAGCAATGACGCCAGTGAAGAGCAACGGCGCAGCAAATTTTTGCTTGCAGCGCTCGCTGGCTTGGGAAGAGCCGATCAAGAAACCATCGATGATTTCGCGAAAGATTTGGAAGTGGATTTGGGTCGATCCACCAAGTGGACCAGGGCCATCCAGTCGGCCACCCGGCGCGGTCAGCAGGGAACAGTGGCCCTGCTCGTTGCTGTCGGGATGCAAGGTCGGGATTGGAAAGCGATGTCGCCATTGCACCTCTATCACATAATGCAAAGTTTGAGACGTGTCGGACTGGAGCCAGAAGCACGCATGATTGCGGCTGAAGCCTTGTCGCGGACCTAGGCTTTGCATCGAGGGCTGCGAGGTCTATTCGTGCACGATATGAGTGATGATGCCAATCTGATCGAACGATTTCTCGAAATGCTGGTCGCTGAATCCGGCGCATCACAGCATACTTTATCGGCTTATCGGACTGATCTGGAACAGGCGTCGGCAATCGCTGGCGGCAGATTGTCCCGCGCGGATCGCGAGATGATCAGGAAATTGCCTTCGCATTGGCGGAAATTGCAGAACAGCACGGTCGCTCGCAAATCGTCGAGCCTGCGGCGCTTTTTTGGATTTCTCGTGGAAGAAGGGTTTCGAGAGACTGATCCCTCCAATGCTCTGCCTCGACCAGGTTTGGTCCGTTCACTGCCCAAGACGCTTTCTCACGCAGAAATCGGCGATTTGTTCCAGCTGATTGCCGAGCAGCTGGAGTGCAAGCCGGTTAAACCGGCGACCGTCCGGCTTTCTGCGATTATGGAACTGCTTTACGGTTCGGGACTCAGGGCGAGTGAATTAACAAGCTTGCAGCGATCATCGCTATCCGGCGACAAGCCGTATTTGATCATCAAGGGGAAGGGCGAAAGGGAAAGATTGGTCCCGATTTCGCAGCAGGCCCGCGTTGCCGTACGCCGATGGACCGAATTTGTTAATCCCAAGGAAACATGGTTATTCCCTTCGCAAAAGGGCCACATAAGCCGGATCAGACTGTATCAGATCATCAAGGAGCACGCTGCAAGGGCAGGGATCAATCCGGCAAAAATCAGCCCGCATGTCCTGCGTCATGCTTTTGCCACCCATCTTCTTGAAGGGGGGGCAGATCTACGCGCTTTGCAAACGCTGTTGGGTCATAGTGATATCAGTACGACGCAAATCTACACGCATATCGACAGCGCGCGCCTGGTCGAGCTGGTGAATAGTCGCCATCCATTGGGCCAACGGAATCTCGCGCGTTGACGTTTCGTCCGTCCGGTTCTAACTCATTTTCATGACATCATATCTCGATTTCGAAAAACCGATCGCGGCTCTTGAATCCCGTATTCTTGAACTAAAAGATACAGCCGACGAGGGTTCGCTCGATATCGAAGCGGAAATCGGAAAACTGCAAACCAAGTCAGCCAAAATGCTGGCCGACACGTATTCCAAGCTGACTCCTTGGCAAAAAACGCAGGTCGCCCGTCATCCGGAACGTCCGCATTTCAAAGATTTCACTGCAGGCCTGTTCGACGAGTTTCTACCGCTAGGCGGTGATCGTAATTTCGGTGATGACCAGGCTATTATCGGCGGTTTTGCTCGATTGGGAGATCGTCGACTGGTTGTGATCGGTCACGAAAAAGGTGATGATACACAAAGCCGTTTGCGGCATAATTTTGGCATGGGAAAGCCGGAAGGTTATCGTAAGGCGATCCGTTTGATGGATATGGCCGACCGGTTTTCGCTCCCGGTATTGACCTTGGTCGATACATCCGGAGCATTTCCCGGTGTGTCGGCAGAAGAACGAGGGCAGGCTGAAGCAATCGCGCGGTCGACTGAAAAATGCCTCTCGCTTGGCGTCCCGATGGTTGCGATAATTGTCGGCGAGGGTGGTTCGGGCGGCGCTGTGGCATTGGCTGCTGCAGAGCGGGTATTGATGTTTGAACATGCAGTCTACTCGGTCATTTCACCCGAAGGCTGTGCTTCGATCCTATGGCGCACTGGTGACAAGGCTGATGTGGCTGCAGATGCAATGCAAATAACAGCGCAAAATCTGGAAAAACTAGGCGTTATCGACCGGATAGTGGCGGAGCCTGTTGGCGGTGCGCACCGCGACCAGAAACTGGCTATTGCAACGCTAAGTAAAGCGATTGAAGAAGAATTTGAACAGCTCGAGAAGCTCGATCGCGAGGCGCTGAGGAGATTGCGCCGAGAAAAATTCCTTCAAATTGGGGCGCTTTGAACCACAAACAAAGGTTTTGCGTCAGCTGCAGCGGTTGAAACACCAATTTACGAGTGGAACCCTTTACCCGTTGATCCGTTCTTATACATTGCGACAATGAGGAGCTTGCTATGAGAATATTTGCTACACGACTGACGACACGAATGATGAGTGCTGCCGGAGTCATCGCTTTGGTAGCGTGCACCGGAAGCGGCGCCGGTGCTGGCGCGGTTGATTCGGCGGGAAGCCAGTCAGGCGAATCCCGATCGATATCGGCGGCAGAAAAACAGAAAGGTGCGGAAGCCCATCCGCAATTGCTCCAGGAGTTCGGCGGTGCATATACCGGTCCCCAGGTAGGCTATGTCGTGGAAGTGGGACAAAATATCGCCGTACAATCAGGCCTCGGAAACGCGCGAAGCGACTTCACCGTAACCCTGCTCAACAGTCCTGCGAACAACGCTTTTGCTATTCCGGGCGGCTATGTCTATCTCACACGGCAGTTGATGGCATTGATGAATGATGAGGCGGAGATGGCTGGCGTGCTTGGCCATGAAGTCGGCCATGTTGCTGCGCGACATAGTGAAAAACGACAGAAGGCAGCAACGCGCAACAGCATTTTGGGCATTTTGGGTCAAATAGGTTCTCAGGTCCTGCTTGGTGATTCGGCTATCGGGCGGATCGGACAGGAAGTATTCGGCACCGGCAGCCAGCTTTTGACGCTCAAATACTCGCGTAAACAGGAATATGAAGCTGATGATCTGGGAATTCGCTATCTGGCCTCGGCCGGCTACGACCCTCAGGCGCTCTCAACCATGCTATATTCCCTGGCTGCACAATCGGCAATCGATGTGAGAGTGGCGGGCCGTGACGCCCGCAGTGCGCCAGAATGGGCGAGTACCCACCCCGACCCTGCACGCAGGGTATCACGCGCAGCGACAAATGCTGGTAAATTGCCTGGATCAGGTGGTGCCCGCAACCGCGACCGGTTTCTGCAGAAACTGGATGGCATATTATATGGAGATGATCCCAAACAGGGGGTGATCGAAGGAAATAGTTTCCTCCATCCGGATCTCAAGCTGAAGTTTAGTGTTCCCAGCGGTTTCGCCATGCAAAATGGTGCGCGCGCGGTCTCGATCACCGGGTCGAGTGGACAGGGACAATTTACGACTGCCGCTTACAACGGAAATATGGAATCCTATATTGATGCTGCTTTCCAGAGCCTTGCAGGCAAGGGCAAGGCCATTTCTCGCGGTTCGATAGAAAGAACAACGGTCAACGGGTTGCCGGCATCCTATGCGATGGCGAGAGTCGACAGCAATAACGGCCAGGTTGACGTGACTGTCTTTGCCTATGAATTTTCAAAAAGCAGCGCCTACCATTTCGCAACCATTGCTCCGGCCGGGAGCGCTTCGGTCTTTTCACCAATGTATCAGAGTATTGCCAGGCTTTCTGCAACAGAAGCCGCCGCGATCAAGCCACGACGGATCGATGTTGTAACGGTAAAAAGCGGAGATACAATTTCAAGCCTGTCTTCGCGGATGGCCTACACGGCTTACCAACAGGACCGGTTCATGGTGCTCAACCGGTTGCGCGCAAATGACGGGTTGCAGATTGGCCAGAAAGTTAAAATCATAACGTACTGATTTTACCAGGCACAAAAAAAGACGGCAGCCTGATGGCTGCCGTCCCTTTTTTTACCAATAATCCGAAGATTAGCCAGCCATCGAGTTTTCGACTTCGGTGAAGGTGTTGCTGAGGGTGTTACCCAATTGACCCATTGCAACAATAGCTGCAACAGCGATCAGAGCAGCGATCAGGCCATATTCAATGGCGGTCGCGCCTTCTTCATTCTTGAACAATTTACGTACGATTTTCATGTCTGGTCTCCTAGATTTGACAAACTTCACTTACCCAATTGAACATTTTTATGTCCAATATTCAGCAGCCTAGAATAGAAACCTTACCAAAAGATTAAGTGCGGAGGCTTTTATGAAACTTCAGTTACCTGATTGGCAACATCGTTCCACATAAATACGGTTTGGTCGGCAACACCGGTAATCGCAACAATCGCGGTCAGAGCGATGAGAGCCAATATCAAACCATATTCAACGGCCGTCGCACCCGTGTCAGAAAGATATAATTTTTTAAAAAGATCAATCATGTCTCTCTCACCGCGGATAAAGTTCTGCTAAGTCGTGAACGAGACCGGTTTCACAGAAATGGATTAACAAAATCCTTACATCGCACAAAAAAATGGCAAAAAATCCGACATATCTGTTTGTCGCTGCCGCTGCTCTCATCGACCAGAATGGCAGAATTCTGGTACAGAAGAGACCGGAAGGCAAGCCGATGGCCGGCCTCTGGGAATTCCCCGGAGGCAAGATTGAACCAGAGGAAACACCGGAAGCCGCGCTGATTCGCGAGCTGAACGAAGAACTGGGTATCATTGTCAAAAAGCAGGAAATCGAGCCCGTTGCCTTTGCCAGCGAGGCCGTGGGGGATCAGCATCTGATCCTCCTGCTATATATATGTCGCCAATGGACAGGAAATGTTGAAAGTCCGGACTCGCTTGAGCTGCAATGGTTGCCGGTCTCTGCGTTTCATGATCTCCCAATGCCTCCAGCAGATGGTCCTTTGGTCCAAATGCTGTCAAACAGTCTAGAGGGTCCGCCTTAGTTGTCTGTTTCGCTCTCGCCGCGCCGGGACAGTGCCGTTGTAAGAGATTCCTGCCCGCTACCGCGCCGTGCCGGTTTCGGTTGGTCGGGGTGGGGCGCCCATGCGCAAAGATATAATATGGTAACGCTTTCAGAGAATTTTCCGTCCGCTCCGACTCGAGCCGCGAACAAGGATCGAATGCGGTCGTAAACATTCCGACCGATGGCAGAGATGCTGCCGGTCATGATATTGCTGCCTCCCACGTCTCTGATGTCTGATATCAGACGTTCGAGGCTGGAATAATTCAAGCGCAAGCTGTCGCTGTCCGCGACCGGCATTGTAAGTCCGGCACGCGACAAGAGATCACCCGCCGTTCTGACATCGATTTGCGGATGGATATGTGCGGAAACACGGTTGCCCTCGGCTTCCATGATCACGGATTTGAGCGATGGAAAACTTTCTGCGCTGATCAAGCCGGCCAACAACAATCCGTCGGGGACCAATATTCTACGCAGCAAGACCAGCGCGCCGGGCAAGTCATTGACGGTGTCCAGTGACCCTATATTGATAATCAAATCAAAGCTGTGGTCAGCAAAAGGCAAACGATCATCATCGCATATTACGCCGCTGAGTGATTTCACAACCCGGGCGCTGGAGTCCGCGATGACCACCTTCATGCCGCGCTTTTGCAGATCTCTACCAAGGCCTTCCCCAGCTAGTCCGATTATCAATGCTCTCCGAAATGTGCGTTTGACTATGTCAAGCCGCTGGAGAATTTCGTCGGCCATAATCTGCGAGAGAAAATCTGCACCCATTGCCCGTGCGTAGGCGCGATCTCGGACGATGCGTCTTCGTTTGCGGTTAAAAACTTCGGGAACATTGACTGTATCGGTCATAAGGTCTTGTGGCTTTAGGAGCGCTGGACAAAAAGATCAAATGCCGTTGCCAGCCGTGTTGAAACCTTTGATTGATTTTGCCTTGCCGCCAAGATGTCCCGTGTGTGGCGTCACTGTGGAAGCCGATAACCGGTTTTGCCTGTCCTGCTGGCGACAACTCGATTTTCTTGCAAGACCCTGGTGCGCAGCTTGCGGATTGCCGCTGGCGTTCGAAGGCCCTGAGGATCGCCTTTGCGTAAAATGTCTTATAGATCCGCCGATCCACGACGGGGTCCGGGCCGTGGTCCGCTATAATGACCAGAGTTCGCTGATCGCAATGCGCTTGAAATACGGTACCCGCTTGGGGCTCGCGCGACTGATCGCCGAACATATGCAGGAATTCGTCGGAGAATGTTCTGACGATGCTACCATCGTTCCGGTGCCTCTCCACCGGTCGCGCTTGTGGAGCCGCGGGTTCAACCAGTCAGTGCTTATAGGCAGAGAGCTCTGTCGAAACACCGGAATCGCGATGAACTATAACCTTATTTGTCGTCATAAGGCTACGCCGCCGCTGAGAGGTATGACGGGTAAAGAACGCCAAAAAACTGTCGATACGGCATTTGCACTGCGGGGCGATGCACGACCAAGCATTGCTGGCAAGTCGATCTTGTTGGTCGACGATGTTTATACAAGCGGATCAACGAGCAGTGCCTGTGCCCGGCTGCTCAAAAAGGCAGGGGCCAAACAAGTTCTCGTTTTCTGCTGGGCCCGGGTTATAAGCGAGATCGAAAATGGCTAGATTCATGTGCAGTTAGGTAGCACTTAAATCCCATTGGCTGGTAGCCCATTTGCACAAAGATGGTGGAAAGATCGAAAAATGTCGAAAGTTGAAATATACACAAAGTTCACTTGCGGTTTCTGTTTCCGGGCCAAGGCCCTGCTCAAAAACAAGGATGTCAGTTTCCAGGAGACTGACATCACCATGGGTGGTAAAAAACGCGAGGAAATGATCCAGCGATCTGGCGGCAGATCGACGGTTCCGCAGATATTCATTGATGACCGCCACATCGGAGGTTCGGACGATCTCGACGCATTGGACCGGTCCGGAGAGCTCGATGCGCTTCTGGCGAGCTGATCTGTCTTGAAAATCGCTCTGGCCCAAATGTGCAGCGGCATTGATCCGACCGTAAATGCCGAGCAACTCTCTTGGCTAATCGCCGAGGCGGCTGCCGGGGATGCGACGATGGTTTTCTCGCCAGAGATGACAGGGATGCTGGATCGGAATCGATCGCGAGCTGCCCAGGTGATCCGGGTTGAAGCAGATGATGTCGTTCTGTCGACCGCCCGGTCCGAAGCCAAGAAAGCCCGGATATGGGTGCAGCTCGGGTCTCTTGCAATCCGGAATTCCAGTGAACCGGAGGAGAAATGGGTCAACCGGTCGTACCTGATAAATCCCGACGGTGAAATTACCGCACGCTACGACAAGATTCACCTGTTTGACGTGAATCTTAGTCCGGATGAAACGCTGCGGGAATCCTCTGCCTATGCAGGCGGCCGCGATGCGGTAGTGGCGGCGCTCCCCGATGCAATGCTGGGAATGTCGATCTGCTACGATGTCCGGTTCCCGGGGCTATACGAATCCTTGACCAATGCCGGTGCGAATATATTGTCAATTCCCGCGGCGTTTACGGTTCCGACCGGCAAGGCCCATTGGGAGATATTGCTGCGCGCACGCGCGATCGAGGCCGGTGCCTTCGTTGTCGCGGCTGCGCAATCTGGCGATCACGAGGATGGCCGTTCCACTTTTGGCCATTCGATGGTCGTCGATCCCTGGGGTGAGATTTTGCTCGATATGGGTCAGCGGGTCGGACTCGATTTCTGCGATCTGGATCTAACGAGAATTGCCGAGGCGCGTTCCCGCGTTCCAGCTGTTGCAAATCGCAAAAAGTTTAATGTACCGGCAAGTCTCGCATGATAGTTTTCGACCTGATCTGCGTAGAGCGAGAGCATCGGTTTGAGGGATGGTTTGGATCCTCGAAAGACTATGACGACCAGCAAAATCGGGGATTGTTGGAATGCCCGGTTTGCGGCAGCTTCAATATTGCCAAGGCAGCGATGGCACCAAATCTGGGCAGGAAGGGCAATCAGGAGACGGCAGCAACCAAATCAACGCATAAACGCGCTGAGCCGAGCGATGCCAAGCCGGTGAGCAATTTGGTGGCCGTGCCAGCCGAATATCGGGAAATCATTGGCAAGCTTGCCAAGGCGCAGGAAAAGCTTCTCGCCAATTCCGAATGGGTCGGCGACAAATTTGCCAGTCGGGCCCGCGACATCCATTATGGTGACGCGGATGAAAAACCCATTCACGGAACCGCATCGCAAGACGAGGTTGCGGATCTGGTTGAAGAGGGCATCGCGGCCCTGCCTTTGCCTCTGCCGGTTCTGCCACCAGAATCCAAAAATTGATTCTGGCATGCGACCGCCAATGTAGCTAAGCCCGCTATCACAACGCGCCCGTAGCTCAGTCGGATAGAGCATCAGATTCCTAATCTGGGGGCCACAGGTTCGAATCCTGTCGGGCGCACCAAATCCCTGTCCGTCAGCTAGGCAAGTCTATTGAATAATCTGCGCGGGAAGCGAGCAGCGATTTCAAGCCAACGCCACGATGCTCGCCAGGATAAGGCGGACAAGATCTGCCTGACCGCGGGTGCCGGTTTTCGCATATATGCGTTTTGAATAGAGCCGTGTGGTTTCATGGGTCAAACCGAGCAGGTTTGCGGCTTCCCTGATTGTCACGCCATGACTGATATGCAGAGCGAGCCGTGCTTCCTGAATTGTGAGGCCGAAGAGATTGGCGAGATGGTCGCTGCGTTCGGCGCTGTTGGATCGCTCGCCATGGACAAAGGCAATGGCGATAGGCTGGAGCGCGCCGGGCAGGTCACCCGGCGGATTGGTGAGTAGCATATCCAGCCACGGTTCGTCAGACAGATGCACGGTCCGGACCACGCTTTCGCCGGCCTGACGCATTTTCAGAAACTGGCGCAAGACGCCTTGGGCATCGGCGCGCTCGGCGATCAGCCGTCCATCGGGCGATTTGCGCAAAGTTTGTGCTTCCTGCACCAATGCTTCCGCCTGTTCGCTCATATCGATGATCCGGCCGGAGGCATCGAGCATGAACCAGCCAAAATTGAGCCGCATGATTGCATCGGCGGAAATACCCGCCTTCAGCCTTTGCCGCTCCAGTTCGGAATGGGTGCCGGCGGCAATCGCGAGATGATTGGCGAGGGCGCCTAGCAGCGCGCCGTCACTAGCGGAAAAATCGCTCTCTTTGCGGCTCAAAGAAATCCAGATTTGCCCGCCATTGGGTTCTGCAACTCGCATGATCCGGGCAAAGCGGACGTCGGGGTCTCGCAAGAACAGCGCTTTGAACCGGCTGTGATGCGGTCCGTTCGGGTCGACAAACTCGTCGAGAGAATAGACCCGGTTGAGCCGCATTGCGTTGTGCGGTAGCGCCGCGACCTTCCCGGAGTCTTTCTGGTAAATTTCATTTATGTCATCGGTATCCTGTTTTACCGCCGGAATTTGAACAGATTGTAGCCAGTCATGGTCACCTTTGAAAAACAGATTGGCATAGTCCGCTGCCGTTCTGCGCTTTAGCTGCGCCAGAAAATTCTCCCATGGCGGTGCGCCTAGCGTGCCGCGGTGGAGGGCGGCGATCAGATCATGTTCTTCGCTCAATATTACTGACATTTTTCGTATATATCCCATTTGGGAACTCCATGCGAATTAAAAGCGCGTAATATGCTTCCAACTCTTCCAATTGGACGAACATGTGACCCGTATTTTGACCCATTTAGAACGGCTTGAAGCCGAAGCCATCCATATCATGCGCGAAGTCGTGGCCGAGGCGAAAAAGCCGGTGATGATGTATAGCGTCGGCAAAGACAGCGCAGTTCTGCTGCATCTCGCCAAAAAGGCCTTCTATCCGTCTCCTCCGCCATTTCCGCTGCTTCACGTCGATACGACCTGGAAATTCAAGGACATGTATGCGCTGCGTGAAAAGGCGGCGCAGGATGCGGGGATGGAATTGATCGTCCATCATAATGCGGAAGCAAAAGAGCGCGGCATCAACCCGTTTGATCACGGCCCGCTCCACACAGACATGTGGAAAACCGAAGGACTGAAGCAAGCGCTCGATCTCCATGGCTTTGACGTTGCCTTTGGTGGCGCACGGCGCGATGAAGAGAAAAGCCGCGCAAAAGAGCGCGTATTTTCATTCCGCACCGCCAGCCATGGCTGGGACCCCAAGAACCAGCGGCCCGAATTGTGGAATCTCTACAACGCCAGGAAAGCCAAGGGAGAAAGCATCCGCGTTTTCCCGATCAGCAACTGGACCGAGCTTGATATCTGGCAATATATCATGGCGGAAAATATCGAGATAGTGCCGCTGTACCTCGCCGCGATGCGCCCAACCTATATGCACGAAGGCAGCCTGTTCATGGCCGATGACATTGAACGTCTCGAACAGGTGATGGGCCACAGACCCGAAATCACCAACCGGTCGGTCCGGTTCCGGACGCTGGGGTGTTTTCCGTTGACCGGAGCAGTCGAAAGCACCGCATCGACCCTCGCCGAAGTGGTGCAGGAAATGCTGCTCACCACCACCAGCGAACGGCAGGGGCGCGTGATCGACAAGGACGAAGGTGGAGCTGGCATGGAGAAGAAGAAGCAGGAGGGCTATTTCTGATGGCCGATAGCAGCGGAACAGACCCGATCTACAAGACCGACGCGCTGATCGGGGAGGATATTGACGCCTATCTCGCCCAGCATCAGCATAAGCAGCTGCTCCGCTTCATCACCTGCGGCAGCGTGGATGACGGCAAAAGCACGCTGATTGGCCGGCTGCTCTATGACAGCAAGATGATCTTTGAAGACCAGCTGGCGGCGCTGGAAGCGGATAGCAAGAAATCGGGCACGCAGGGACAGGAGATAGATTTCGCGCTGCTGGTGGATGGTCTCGCTGCGGAGCGAGAACAAGGTATCACCATCGACGTTGCTTACCGGTTTTTTGCGACGGAAAAGCGCAAGTTCATCGTTGCCGATACCCCGGGCCATGAACAATATACCCGCAACATGGTGACCGGCGCCTCGACGGCAGATGCCGCTGTCATTCTGGTCGACGCGCGTAAAGGCGTTCTGGTCCAGACGCGGCGTCATTCCTATCTCGCTCATCTGCTCGGTATCAAGAATCTGGTGCTGGCAGTGAACAAGATGGATCTGGTCGATTATAGTCAGGACATATTTGACAGGATCGCCAAGGAATATGGAGAATTTGCCGCAGAAATTGGTATAGAAAGCTTCACCGCGATCCCGATTTCGGGCTTCAAGGGCGATAATATTACCGACGCGCCATCGGCAAATATGCCTTGGTATAACGGACGTGCGCTGATCGCCCATCTCGAGAATATCGAGATAGCGACCAATTCCGCGCAGGAAAAACCGTTTCGGATGCCGGTGCAATGGGTCAACCGCCCCAATCTCGATTTCCGTGGTTTTGCCGGACTGATTTCCGCCGGTATTGTGAAAAAAGGCGATCCGGTCCGTATCGTACCGTCCGGCAAGAACAGCATTGTGAAAAGCATTGTCACTCTGGATGGCGAACTGGATGAAGCGGTTGCTGGCCAGTCCGTCACCATTCTCCTCGAGGACGAAGTCGACTGCTCGCGCGGTGATGTGATCGCTGCCGCCGGCGATCCGCCCGAAATTTCTGATCAATTTGAATCCACCATCGTCTGGATGAGTGACGAAGCGCTCAAACCCGGCCGGGGCTATTGGCTCAAGCTGGCCACGCAGACGGTTAGCGTATCGGTGCAGGAGCCGAAATATGAAATCAACGTCAACACGATGGAGCATCTCGCAGCCAAGACTCTGGAGCTGAACGCCATTGGTGTTGCCGAAGTGCATACCGACAAACCGATCGTGTTCGAATCCTATGCCGACAGCCGTGCGCTGGGCGGGTTCATTCTGGTCGACAAGATCACCAATGCCACGGTTGCCGCAGGGATGCTGCATTTCAGCCTGCGCCGCGCCGCCAACGTCCACTGGCAGGCAACGACAATCACGCGGGAAGAGCACGGGTTGCTCAAAAACCAGACGCCGCGTGTGCTGTGGTTCACCGGCCTCTCGGGCTCGGGCAAGTCGACCATCGCCAATGAAGTGGAAAAGAGCCTCAATCTGATGAACCGCCATACCTTTCTGCTAGACGGGGATAATGTTCGCCATGGTCTCAACAAGGACCTGGGTTTTACGGAAGCGGACCGGATCGAGAATATCCGGCGTGTCGGCGAAGTGGCAAAGCTGATGACCGATGCCGGATTGATCGTGCTGACCGCCTTTATCAGCCCGTTCCGCGCCGAGCGGCAGATGGTCCGGGAAATGCTGCCCGAGGCCGAGTTTATCGAGATTTTCGTCGATACGCCGCTGGAGGTTGCCGAAGAGCGTGATGTGAAGGGCCTGTATAAGAAAGCCCGAAGCGGCCAGTTGAAAAACTTCACCGGTATCGATAGCCCCTATGAACCTCCCGAGAGTCCTGAAATCCGGGTCAATACGGTCGAGATGACTCCCGCTGAGGCTGCCGAACATATCATCCGACAGATCATGCCGCTGAAATGAGCAATATTATGACGGACGCAGAGCTTGCCGCCGATCTCGCACAATCAGCCGGGCGGATTTTGATGGAATTGCGTGAAGGCAGCGGGTTCGAAGGCAATGAGCTTGGAAAAGCCGGGGATGAGGCAGCCAACGAGTTTCTCGTCAATGCCTTGCGAGAAAAGCGGCCCGATGACGGCCTGCTTTCCGAAGAAAGCAAGGACACCGGGGAGAGGCACAGAAGATCGCGTGTCTGGATTGTCGATCCGGTCGATGGCACGCGGGAATATGGGGAAGGGCGATCGGACTGGGCGGTTCATGTCGCGCTCGCCATTGATGGCGTTGCGTCCATAGGCGCGGTCGCGTTGCCGGCTCTTGATGGCGGCGTTGTCCTGCGCACCGATAAAATCCGCCAGTTGCCCATTTATGATGGTCCGCCGCGCCTGGTTGTCAGTCGTACGCGACCGGCAGCAGAAGCAGTTTCCGTAGCCAAGCGATTGGGTGGAAAACTGGTGCCAATGGGCTCTGCAGGCGCCAAAGCGATGGCTGTGGTGCGAGGCGAGGCCGAAATATATCTCCATTCTGGCGGCCAGTTTGAATGGGACAGCTGCGCGCCTGTGGCAGTTGCAACGGCCTATGGCCTTCACTGCTCGCGCATCGACGGATCACCGCTCCTTTACAACCAGCGTGACACCTATATGCCTGATCTATTGATCTGCAGGAAGGAATGGGCGGACAGGGTTTTCGCGACGTTGAAAGGCTGAATATACAATAGCGGGATGGGCTATCAAATATTACCCCCTGCGCGGCCTTCTTCCAGCAAAGAGCTAGCGACAAATAGCAAATACTCGGGATCAAATGGTTTTTTCACATAGGCATCCGCTCCGGCATAGGCAGCAAGACTGACATCCTTGTCGCTTTGCCTGCCGGTCAGCATCAGTACCGGCATATCATACAAGGCTTGGTTTAGCCGCATTCGTTCAAGCACCTGTATCCCGGAAAGTTCGGGCATCGAGCAATCGAGAATGACGAGATCCGGCAGTTTGAGAGCGATCGCCCGCAAGGCAGAAGTGCCGTCACCCACCACCCCGACGACATGTCCGTCCTTGGCCAATGTGCTGCGCACGATTTCACCCATCAGTTCATCGTCTTCTGCATAGATAATTCGGGCCATCGCTTCGTTTATCCTTTCATGCCGCTTCGAGGAAACGCTCGACCGCGAACTGTGTTTTCCGAGGCCGGTCCGCTATCTTCCACTGCTTCAGTCCATCTTCGATCAGTTTGGCATGATTGCCCAAATTTTCTTCACCAAACATAGCAGCAGTACCGGCCAGCTTGTGCATTTGATCGGCTACTTCGCGGATCTCGGAACTGGAAAAAGTGCCCTTTCTCAGTAGGCTGGAAACACTGTTGATCGCTGCTTCCTTGCGCAACCGATAGCGGTGGATCAGATCATCGGACATACCGCCATGGGCTTCTTGCGACCGGTGACAATCTTCGTCCTCGCGCTCGGGCCTCAGCCAGTGCTGCAAAATAGAATCAAGATTAGAGATATCGATTGGCTTCGCAATATGAGCCTGCATACCCGCAGCCAGGCAATTTCGAATGTCATCGCCGAATGCGTTCGCAGTGATTGCAATTATCGGAAGCATTTCTTTGGAGATCCCGCTTGCGCGGATCATCCGCGTGGCTTCATAGCCGTCCATCAAGGGCATCTGGATATCCATAAGTACAAGATCAAATGGGTTTTGCTGAGCTATCGACTGATCTATTCGCGCGACTGCCTCGGCACCATCTGTGGCCATTTCGGATTCATATCCCAACCGACTGGTCATGGCTTGAATTAGAATTTGGTTGACATCGTGATCTTCGACCAAAAGCAGTCGGGGTTTGGACTTGGCTAGATTTTCAGTTTTGGATTGGCTCGGCAGCGACTTTTCTGCCGGCGTTTTACGATGATTTTGAGTCTGGCTCATGCTTGTTCCCCATTTTTTTTGGCTCTCGCAATTTGCGTTCCCGTTTCAAAATGGGGTCACGTGGGCCGATATGAATGACGGTGATTTGGAGCGTTAGTTAAGGAACAAATCTCGTTGCAGCCGATGGCGGTAGGCTTAGCAATCTTCTGTGCACGATAGTCACAGGGCAGATTTTAGCTGAGAACATGCAGCCAATTCCCGGTCTCGAAGCTTTTACTGGTAAAAATAGGGCCGCAAAATTTCGCCGGATTACGCGCTAAGTGGCTGTTATAATGAAATTGGTTCCGGCCGGGATGGTTAATTTACCGCTGTTCGACCCGTTATTACATCAAGACACGGTCGTGGTC
>NZ_JBATHY010000247.1:0-3908 GCF_049667325.1 Parasphingorhabdus sp.
GTCGGCGAGCGGAATTTCTACCTCGACATGCTTGCCCGCGTCCATGGCCGCAATCGACTGTGCGGCATGCATCTGCGTCGGCGTTGCGAGGATAACCGCGTCCACGTCGTCGCGTTGGAGCATTTCCTCATAATTGGTGGTGGCGAAACCGACGCCATATTTGTCTGCCATAGCCTGGGTCGGTTCTTGCCGCCGACCGACCAAGGCGGTGACTTCCACGCCCTCGATGTTCTTCAAGCCGTCCAGATGTTTTTCACCAAAGGCGCCGCCGCCTGCGAGTGCGATTTTCATGGGTCTTCTCCAGTCCTATAAATTGTCAGGTTCCAGCACGATATGGCCAATGGCCGTATTGCTGCAGGGAATATGGTAATGCCGGTGCAGGCATTTTGTGGTCTTGCCGAGCGCCCCGCGCATAATCAGCCACATCACCATCTCAATGCCTTCGCTGCCCGTCTCGCGCAGATATTCGATGTGCGGAATATGCCGTGCGGCATCGCTGTCACCGACCATCAGGTCGAGAAACTTGTTATCCCATTCGCGATTGAGCAGCCCGGCACGAGGTCCTTGCAGCTGATGGCTCATCCCGCCCGTTCCCCAGATTTGTACATTCAGATCTTCGGGGAAACTCTCTACCGCGCGCGCAATGGCCTCGCCCAACGCCCAGCAACGATTGCCCGACGGCACCGGATAGGTCACGACATTGACTGCCAATGGGACGACTTTGACGGGCCAGTTGTCGGGCTGACCGAACATCATGCTAAGCGGCACAGTCAACCCATGGTCGACCTCCATCTCGTTGATGATCGTCATGTCAAAATCATCCAGGATCAGGCTTTGCGCGATATGCCAGCCCAGGTCGGCGTGGCCCTCGACATCAGGAACCGGCCGCGGCCCCCAGCCTTCGTCGGCGGGTTTGTATGTTTCGCCGCAACCAATCGCAAAAGTGGGAATGATGTTCGCGTCAAAGGCAGAAGCATGGTCATTATAGACCAGCACGATTACATCGGGCTTTTGCTCTTCCTCCCATTTTTTCGTCCACTCATAGCCTTTGAAAATCGGTCCGAAATAGTCGTCCTGGGTCTTGCCCTGATCGACGGCCACCCCGAGAAGCGGAACGTGGCTGGAAGCGACGCCTGCGGTTATCCGTGCCATGTCAATTGCCCTCCCGGATTGATCTATTGCCTTCGGGCGAGCGACCGCCATTCATCATCATATCGCGATATTCGGGAAAGCTCATGTCGGTCATCGTCGAGACCGCCTCGGCAAAACTGATACCATCGGTCGAGAATATCTTGCTCAGAAAATAGATGTTGCCACCCAGCTCCAGCATCCGGTTATAGTCGCGATCAAGCACCGCCTGACGCTGATCATCCGTGATCGGCCATTCCGACAGATAGGCCGCCTCATCGGCTTTCCAGCGGTCGCGATTTTCTGCCTTCATCAGGCTCATCGCGAACTGGTTGAGATGATAACCCCGCCGTGCGCGCGTCGCCGTGAAGACCCGCGTGCCTGGGATGTCCTCGAATTCGGCGAGATATTCGTGAATATCCTGAATGCTCATTGGCCGCTCTCCGACTTTATGATTTTGCTGATCATCTGACGCGCGCGCACGCCGCCCTGATCGATATTATAGGACTGCATTGATAGATGAGGATTGGCCGCCAGCGATTTTTGCTGGGCCTCCAATATGACAATATCCTCATCGAAAACGCCATTTTGCTGCTGCCGGAAACGTGCCCCGAAACCGGGGTCGTCAACGCGGAAATCGCGCGCCATGCCCCAGAAATAATGACAATTTTCCTCGTCTTGCGGGGTCATGAAATCGACGACAAAGCCGCGAACGCCCTGATCATGTTTTTCCAGTGTCGCGCCTGCCTCGACCGGGGCCACTCCGACGTCGATCATCACCGCTGCCGGTGCGATAAATTCGCAGATTTGCCAGCGGTCGACCTGACCCTCTTTGCCCAGAGCACCCTTCCAGAAAGGAGGTGGATCAATGTCCGGTATCCAGCGTTCGACAAACACCCGATCTTCCGTTTTGCGAGTATTCAACGGCGTTTCCATCAATTCCTGCTGCCCGATTGAACCCCCATGGACATAAGTTTCATGGGTAAGGTCCATCAGATTATCGATGAGCAACCGGTAGTCACACTTGATGGGATTATAGCCGCCATCGAAGCTCCAGCCATCTGCTGAACAGGGCCATAGATCGGGGATATCGGTGGGATCGCCTTTTTCCTCGCCCATCCATATCCACACGAACCGGTGTTGTTCGTGTATCTTGAACGTTTGCGTGCAAATCCGTTTGTTCACCGGATCGGATTTTAATGGCATCTCTTCCGCGATCCCGTCAGGCCCGATTTTCAAGCCATGATAGGTGCAGCGAATGGAATCGCCTTCCTTGATACCCATGGACAAAGGCAGCATGCGGTGCGGGCATGCGTCGCGCATGGCCACCACTTGGCCATCGAGTTTGCGCCAGAGCACGACCGGCACGCCCAATATCGTCCGCGCCAGCGGTTGCGGGCCGATTTCATAATCCCATCCGGCGACATACCAGGCGTTTTTTATCCAGGTTGTCATAGCCCTCGCTCCTTCAACTGCGCATCCAACCTCGGGAATACGCGGCGCGCATTGCCTTCAAATATTGCATGGCGTTCTGCATTGGATATATCGAGCGCATCGACATAGCGTTTGGTGTCGTCGAAATAATGGCCGGTTTGCGGATCGATGCCGCGCACAGCACCGACCATTTCGCTGCCGAACAGGATATTCTTGTTGTCGATCACATCGGCCAGAAGGTTGATGCCGGGCTGATGATAAACGCAGGTGTCGAAGAAGACATTGTTCATCAGATGCGTCGAGAGATCGGGCTGTTTCAGCATATCGGCCAGTCCGCGATACCGGCCCCAATGATAAGGGACAGCGCCGCCGCCATGCGGAATGATCAGGCGCAATGTCGGGAATTCCCTGAACAGATCGCCCTGGATCAGCTGCATGAAGGCGATGGTGTCTGCCGCAATATAATAGGCGCCGGTTGCGTGCATCGCCGGATTGCAGCTGCCCGACACATGGATCATCGCCGGCATATCCAGCTCGACCATTTTCTCGTAAAATGGGTACCAGAATTTGTCGGTCAGCGGCGGGTGTTCGAATTTTCCACCGCCCGGGTCGGGGTTGAGGTTACAACCGATAAAGCCCATGTCGGCGCAGCGCTGCAATTCGGCGATCGACGATGTCATATCCGCTTCGGGAGATTGCGGCAGCATGCAAACGCCAGCAAAGGTCTCGGGATACAGCCCGACCACCCGGGCAATAAGGTTATTGCAAGCTTGCGCCCACGACACAGCGACTGACTGATCTCCAACATGCGGGGCCATGGCAGAAGCGCGGGGGGAGAATATCGTCATGTCCGCGCCGCGCTCTTTCAGCAGGCGGAGCTGGTTAGCTTCGATCGTTTCGCGGATTTCATCATCCGAAATTTCGGGGTAGGGCGGCGCGTTCCCGCCAGCCGCAAAGGCGGCCTTCTGCTCTTCACGCCATTCGTCATGCGCTTTTGGCAGGACAGTATAATGACCGTGGCAGTCGATAATCATCGTCATTGGGCAAGCGCTTTCAATTTTGCATTCAGTCCGTCCGGAGGAGGATTGAGGCCAAGTTCGCCGAGCGCCGCCTGCCGTGCAACCGTCGCGCGGGTCAGATCCGGTTCAACGCCCAACATTTCGAGCGTCTTGACTGCTTCCGCCATTTCTGCGGATCTCCGGGTGCCGTGAACCAGCATCCGGTCGAGCCGGTAATCCGCCTGGGCAGACCAGTCATTGTTAAAACTGCCGAGAACCTCATCGATCACGCCTGCCTTCTCGCAGGCGATCAGACATTCTGCGGTCAGTGCCTCAACACCTTTATAC
>NZ_JBATHY010000248.1:0-23976 GCF_049667325.1 Parasphingorhabdus sp.
GTGAACAGCAGGCCATCAAAGCCGATCCGGTCGCGGATGATATCCTGAACCACAGTTTTCGACAGCGTCGACGGGGTCTCTGCGTCCCAAGCGGTAAACAATAAATGCCCGGTCATCCCCATCACAGCCTTGTTCAGCGTCTGGAAAGGAGCGAGGTCCACTTGCAGCTCTTCGTCGCTGGCGGTCACCGTCGGCAAGGCCTTGTGCGTGTCAACACTCGTCCGGCCATGGCCAGGTAGATGTTTGACCACACCGACCACGCCGCCGCGCTGCAGACCGTCGAGGATTGCACGGCCGAGAGCCGCGACCCGCATCGGTTCGCTGCCCAGAGCGCGGTCACCGATGACATTATTGGCGTCCGGCTGGCGGACATCGAGCAGCGGCAGGCAGTCGACGGTAATGCCAACTTCCCGCATGCTGACCGCAATCGCCTGCGCATTGAGACGCGCCGCCTCAATCGCGGTTGCCGGGGCAATATCATAGATCTTGTCGAAGACTTCACCGGCGGGGAATTTGGGCCAGATGGGCTCCTGCATCCGCGCCACACGGCCGCCCTCCTGATCGATCAGGATCGCCAGATCATCGCGGCCATGGATCGCGCGCAGCTCGTCGGTCAGCGCCCTTAGCTGGGTCTTGCTTTCAATGTTGCGGCCGAAAATGATATAGCCCGCCGGGTCGCTTTCGCGGAAAAACGCCTTCTCGGAAGCGGTCAGGCTCAGGCCCGTCAATCCAAAAACCGCCGGTGTCATAGCCATGGGAATTTTTTCTCACGCAACATATCTTATACTTGCGCCGTTTCGGAGCGGGGTAAAGGCGAAAGCGCCGTTATCCACAGCGCTTCAACCATATTTCGTCCCGAACTAGCGAACGACGAGGCAGCTTTCACCCGCGGCCTTGAGATTATTACACAATTGCTGGGCCGCCTCATAGCTTGGGGCGACCGCGTTCAGCCGGTAAATCGTCCCGCCGTCAACGGTGCCGCGAAGAATTTTCTTCGGGAGCGCGCCGATCGATTCAAACCGCCGCGCATAGCCAGACCAGCTGCCATCCGCGAGGCTCGCCGAACTATAGGCGCCAAGCTGGACCAGGGCCGTGCCCGCGCTTTCTGACGCGGGTGCAGCGTCGGGCTTGCGAATCGGTGCTTCTGTTTGCACGGTACCGCCCAATTGCGCCGGCGTGTCCTTGCCTTCGCTGGCCGCGAAGCTGGCATCGCCTTCGCCTTCAAATTGCCGCGCCTGCGGATCATCGGGACGGACCTTATAGTCGCCTTCCTGCGCCGCGATCAATTCGCCATTGCCGTCGAGCCCGCCGCCGTCGCGGTTCTGCAGCCAGTAAATGCCGCCAACGATCGCCGCCAGCAACAGCAAGCCGGCACCGATGAACAGCGCCACCCGGACCGGAGAATATTCTCCGTCATCGTCATAATCTTCGGCTGATTCCAGCCACGGCAGACGGTCATCGTCGTCCAGATCAAGATTATCGCGAGTGGTGTCTGACATTTTACGCTCCATAAGCCAAAGGGCTAATCACATCGATTCTGCGGCCTCGACGCCCATCAGAGCAAGGCCGTTTTTGATAGTCTGCCCGATATTCTTGGCTAAGAAAAGCCTTGCCGATGTCGTTTCCGGGTCGTTAACCATTATGATCCGCTTCTCAGGCCGGTCATTGCCCAGATTATAAAAGGCGTGAAAAGCGGCCGCGAGGTCATTCAGATAGAATGCGACTCGGTGCGGTTCGCGCGAAGCCGCCGCGGATTCGACAATCCGCGGGAATTGCGCCGCCATCTTGACCAGGTCGAGTTCCTCTTCGCCCAACCCGTCCAGACCGTCGGCTGACGGCAAAATGCCTTCGTCCGCCGCTTTGCGCAAAGTCGACTGGATGCGGGCATGGGCATATTGAACATAGAAGACAGGATTGTCGCGAGACGCCTCCATCACCTTGGCAAAATCAAAGTCCATCTGGGCATCGGCCTTGCGCATCAACATGGTGAAACGCACGGCATTTTTGCCGACTTCCTCGACCATATCGGCGATGGTGACGAAATTACCCGAGCGTTTGGACATTTTTTCTGGCTCGCCGTTGCGCAGCAACCGCACCATCTGCACCAGCTTCACATCAAATTTGGTTTTGCCTTCGGTCAGCGCCGCGACCGCAGCCTTGATCCGTTTAACGGTCCCGCTGTGATCAGCGCCCCAGATATCGATCAGCTCGTCTGCTGTTTGCGCTTTTTCAAAATGATAGGCCAGATCACCACCAAAATAGGTCCAGCTTCCGTCGGACTTCTTGATCGGGCGGTCCTGATCATCGCCAAATTGCGTCGACCGGAACAGCGGCAGTTCGACCGCTTCCCAGTCCTCGATCACCTTGCCCTTGGGTTGCTCCAGCACCCCGTCATAGACCAGATCGCGGGACCGCAGCTCCGCTTCGGCAGCGTCCGCCTTGCCCGCAGCATGCAGCTCGGCTTCGGAAGAGAAAACATCGTGCCGGATGCCGAGCAGGGCGAGATCCGAGCGGATCATATCCATCATCTTGGCAACCGCCGCCTTGCGGAAAATCAGCAGCCATTCGGGTTCTGCGGCATCTTTATATTTAGCGCCAAATTCGGCGGCCAAAGCTTCACCGACCGGCTTCAGATAGTCGCCCGGGTAGAGTCCCTCGGGTATCGCGCCAATATCGTCACCGAGCGCTTCGCGATAACGCAAATGCGCCGAACGGGCGAGCGTGGCGACCTGCGAGCCGGCATCATTGACATAATATTCGCGGATCACCTTGTGACCGACAGCCTCCAGCAAATCGGCCAGCGCATCGCCGACAACCGCACCCCTGCAATGGCCCATGTGCATCGGGCCGGTTGGATTAGCGGATACATATTCGACATTGACGGTGATGCCCTTGCCCTTGTCCGAGCGCCCATATTCCGAACCCAGTCGGGCGATTTCCAGCAGTTCGCCGACCAGAACGGGTGCAGCAACCCGCAGGTTGATAAATCCGGGACCGGCAATATCAACCGATTGCACATCGTCGAGCGTGCCCAGTTTTTCCGCGATTTTTTCCGCCAGATCGCGTGGCTTCATGCCGGCGGCTTTTGACAAGACCATGGCGGCGTTGGTCGACAGATCGCCGTGCGACGGGTCGCGAGGCGGCTCCAGAGTGACATTGGAACGGTCAATACCGGCCGGCAAAACCCCGGCTGCGGTTAGGTCATCCAAAATAGCATCAATATGTTTCTGAAAAATCTGGAACAGCATGATTGGCTCAATTCGTCATAGGAAAAAAGGCCCGGGTTGATCGGGCGCGATTATTCGTCAATTCAGGCTACCCTATCGGGTGGCGTTATATTGCAATTGTGCCTGGGTAAGCTGAAAACCGATCAGCAGCTCGAAAGAAGACCGTGCAACAGCCGCCCGAATGGCTGGATCGGCCAGCGGATCAAGCGCCGCATCGGGGTCTCCGGCCTTGCGCTTGCGGGTCAGGCGTTCGATCACATCTTCCGGCAAACGTGCGGCTGAGGCGTCGACATAGGCCCCGGCCTTGGCCGAAGCAGTCGCACGATAGTCGCCGTCGGCGAATTGCAGCGTCACAGTTTTGATTCGCTTGGCGACCACCGCAGTGCCGCCTTGAACCACAGTAGAGAAATAGGGGACGGTAATCGTGCGCGCACCGGTCGGACGGCTCCGCACGGCACGGATGTCGAAAGCCGCTTCTGTATAAATCCGCGCGCCTTCGCTGTTGCAGGTCGGCCGGACATTGGTGATGTTCGCGACCACATCGATGGCACTTGCATCGGTGCTGTTCACCGGATCGAAAATGGTGATGTCACCGGTATGGTCGGGAACCGCGACCGCAGGACAACCCGTCCGGATTACCGAAACACCAACGCCCGAGCTGACGTCAAGCGCGCCTTCTCTGGCACATCCGCTGACAGCCAAAACCGTGACCGCCGCCAATATTATTTTTTTCAACCGGCCATTCGCCATCATTCTCAATCCTTGCCTTTGGTCACGGGCAACACACATAGGCTTCATGCGCACCGATAAAAATCTCGCAACCCTTATCTGTGCCTTTAAGGCGGTGCAACCGTCCATAAGATGAACAGACGGGCTTTTCGCCGCTGCAGTTATTCCCTAAGGACTTGAACATGATTCATTCGGATAAGCAAAAACGGCAGATTGACTTGCTTGTGGCAACGCCTCGCGGCTTTTGTGCAGGCGTCGACCGGGCTATAAAAATCGTCGAACTGGCGATTAAAAAATATGGTGCACCGGTCTATGTCCGGCACGAAATCGTTCACAACCGCTATGTGGTTGATGAATTGAAGAAGCTGGGTGCGATATTTGTCGAAGAGCTGGACGAGGTACCGGACGGTGTCCCGGTGGTATTTTCTGCTCATGGCGTTCCCAAGGCAGTGCCGCATAAAGCCGAAGAGCGCGGGCTGGAATATCTCGATGCGACATGCCCCCTGGTGTCCAAGGTGCATCGTCAGGCTGAACGACAAACCGAAGCGGGCCGCCATATCATATTCGTGGGCCATGCCAACCACCCCGAGGTCATCGGTACCTTCGGTCAGGTCGAAGAAGGCCGGATGACTTTGGTGGAAACGCTCGCCGATGTAGATGCGCTGCGGCCGGAGGATCCGGAATCACTCGCTTTTCTGACCCAGACGACCTTGTCGGTCGATGACACGCGCGCCATCGTCGATGCACTGCAACTGCGCTTTCCCAACATTGTCGGACCGAAAGGCGAGGATATTTGCTACGCCACTTCCAACCGTCAGGATGCGGTGAAAGAAATGGCAAAATCGTGCGAACTCGTGCTAGTCATCGGTGCTCCGAACAGCTCGAACAGCTTGCGCCTTGTAGAAGTCGCCGAACGCGGAGGTGCTGCAGCCAGATTGATCCAGCGCGCCGATGAAATCGACTTGGCCTGGCTGGCCGGCATCAACAAGCTGGGATTGACCGCAGGTGCCTCGGCTCCCGAGATTCTGGTGCAAGAAGTCAAGCTACTGCTGGAAGAACATTTCGAAATCAGAGAGGAAAAGGTGAAGACCGCCGACGAGAATATGGTCTTCAAACTGCCCCGCGGTCTCGAAGCGGCCTGATGGCGGTCTATACGAAGGTCAGCGCAGAGGAAATCGGCCGGTTCCTGACCCGTTTCGACGTCGGCACTCTGGTGTCCGCCAAAGGGATTGCCGAAGGCGTAGAGAATAGCAACTATCTGCTGGAAACCACGCAGGACCGGTTCATTCTGACCCTATACGAGAAGCGGGTCGATCCGGTTGACCTGCCGTTTTTTATCGCGATGCTCGATCATCTGGCGGCCCAGGGCTGCCTCGTGCCGCCAATGATCGCCGACCGCGACGGCGAGAAAGTCCAGAAACTCTGCGGGCGCAGCGCCTGCCTGATAAAATTTCTTCCCGGCGTATCGGTGAGTCACCCCACGACGGCGCAAGCCCGTGCGACGGGTCATGCATTGGGGGACATGCATAAAGCGCTTGCGGATTTCAGGCCGGAACGGCGCAATATTCTCGATCATGATGGCTGGCGGTCACTGGCGGAACAATGCGGCCCCGCGCAGCTCGACCAGATTGCCCCCGGCCTGGCCGAGGCGATTGTGCGAGAACTCGATCATCTCGATCAATATTGGCCGAACGCCCTGCCCCGATCCGCTATCCATGCCGATCTTTTCCCCGACAATGTGCTGATGCTCGGTGACCGGGTCACAGGCCTGATCGACTTTTATTTTTCGTGTACCGATATCCGCGCTTATGATCTGGCGGTGACTCACGCGGCCTGGTGCTTTTCCGACGATGGCACGGATTTTCACGATGCCGTATCGCGAGCTTTGATCGCCGGATATGTTTCAGCCTTCGCGCTCAGCGACGCCGAACGACAAGCCCTTCCCTTGCTTGCTCGCGGCGCGGCGCTTCGGTTCCTGCTGACGCGGGCCTATGACTGGATCAATACCCCCGCCGATGCGCTGGTGACCCGCAAGGATCCCCAGGCCTTTCTCGAACGGCTGCAATATTATCAAACCCACCCGGATATTTTCAAACCATGACCGAAACGCAAACCGTGGAGATCGCGACCGATGGCGCGTGCAAGGGCAATCCCGGGCCGGGTGGCTGGGGTGCATTGATCCGCCTTGGTGACAAGGAAAAGGAAATTTCAGGTGGCGAGCCGGATACGACCAACAACCGCATGGAATTGCGCGCTGCGATCGAGGCGCTCAACGCGCTGACCCGGCCCTGCAAGGTGAAGCTGTCGATCGACAGCACCTATGTGAAAGACGGGATTACCAAATGGATTTTTGGCTGGCAGAAAAACGGTTGGCGGACCGCCGCCAGAAAACCGGTCAAAAATGCGGATCTCTGGCAGGATCTGTTAAAGGCGGTCGAGCGCCACCAGATCGAATGGCACTGGGTCAAAGGCCATAATGGCGACCCAGACAACGAGCGCGCCGATCAATTGGCGAGCGACGCTGCTATTGAAGCCGCCCGCAGCAATCACAATGACTAGCTATTGTCTTCGATGTCAGCTTTAGGTCCGTTTTTCAGGATCGAGCTTATCGCGTTTTTGGCGCTGGCCTTGCTGGAATAGCCTTCGGTCGAGAAAATCACTTCGCTATTATATTTGAAGCGAACCCTAAACTCGCCTTTCTTGTCCTTCCAGATTTCAAACTTGTGCGCCATTTCGATGCTCTCCTTTTCTCGAGTGGCCAGAAACATAGACCCTCAGACCGGTAGCGCAACGATCCGGTTGTAAAACGTTGTTTCCTAGGAAAAGCGCGAAGCCGCGTAAAGCCTGGCATCGACAGCGTGAAGGCTTTCATCGGCCGCCTGGCCGAGCAGAATCGAACGGGCCAGTTTCGCCGCCGCCGGGGCGGTCTGGATTCCGAAACCACCTTGCCCGGCGAACCAGAAGAAATCGCTGGCCGCCGAATCAAAACCGATCACCGGCAAGCGATCCGGAGCAAAACTGCGCAGGCCGGCCCATTTCCGGCTGACCCGCTTGACCTGCACATCCACAGCTTTTTCAAACCGGTCGATGGCGATCGCAATGCTCAATTCGTCCGCTGCCACATCGCCGGGCTCGGACGGAATTTCGTCGTGCGGACTGAGCCAATAGCTGCCACCCGATTCCGGTTTGAAATAGAAACTGCCATCCAGGCCCACGACCAGCGGCATGTCCGGCGATGAAGGCGGGTCGGTTTCGATCTGGACCATGTTGCGGATTAACGGCTGGATACCGATCGGTTTTACGCCTGCCAGACGGGCGATAGAATCCGCCCAGGCACCGGCGGCATTGACCAGCACCGTCGCGTGGTAGCGTTCACTCCCGGCGACCACCTCCCAGCCGTGATCCGTTTTCTGGATCTGGGTAACCGGTGCCCGGCAGACCATATCCACGGTCTTGCGCCTGGCATCTCTCAAATAGGCCCCATGAAGGCCAGCAACATCGATGTCACAGCAGTCCGGCTCATAGACTACATGATTCCATATCGGCTTCAGATCGGGAACAAGGGATCTTGCCTGTTCCCAGGACCAGTGGTCCATGGCCAGATTGCTGTCGGCGAAATCGTCAAGAAACTGTTGGGCTAGACCTTGCTGGTCTTCCCGGGCGACATTGACCGCGCCGCGAGGGCGCAGGAATCCGGACGGCGAAAAATCGGTCGGCGGATTGTCCAGAAAGGCCCGTGACGCGGACGTCAGTGGCTGAACGCGAGGGCCGCCATAGGTTTCGGTCCAGAAAGCAGCTGAGCGACCCGTAGAATGATAGCCGGGATGATCTTCGGCTTCGAGCAGCAGAACCGAACGATCCGCGCCGATTTCCGAGGCGATGCTGGCTCCGGCTATCCCGGCACCGATTATGACAACGTCAAACTGTGTCATTTTTGGGGGGCCACCCGGTCGAGAAAAGCAAAACAGGCGTCAAGCGCGGCATCGCGGACATCGTCCACTTCCCGAAATATCTCATGGGCGGATTCCGGACCGAACAGCTTCATCTCGGCCTCCGGCATCAGATGGACCGCGCGTTCGATGGTCGGGTGATCGACGAGTTCGTCGGTTGATGTCGCCAATATAAGAGTCGGGATATCCATCCCCATCAGCCTGCGCCGGTTCCGCAATATTCTGGTCGAAGCATAAGCCCGTTCGACCCAGCGCCAGCTCGCTGGTCCCAGTCGTACGAAGGGGCGCTCCCGGAACCAGAAAAACTCGTCCGAATACCGGTCAGCGTCATGGGTCAGCAAGCCCTGCCGGGGGACGTAGGGTTCCAGTGGATTTTCTATCGGTTTCCATGCACGCCGTTCGGCGCGACCGGCGACGCACATGATCCTGGCGATCAATTGTGCCGTCCATTCGGGCATGCCGCCGCCGGCCGGGGCAAGCATCGGCGCGCTCAATATGGCGGCATCGGGATGAATAAGTTTCTCGGTCAGCGCCCGCAGCACCAAATGTCCGCCCATGCTGTGGCCAAGCACAATATGCGGTCCGGGATGGCTGGCGCGCCATTGATCAAACAGCGCCGCCAGATCACCCACCCATGTCGCGAAATCATCGATATGACCGACATGCGGATGTGCTCCACAACGCCCCGAACCCCCTTGCCCGCGCCAGTCGACAGTGGTTACGTTCCAACCGCGCGCGTGAAAATCGTGAAATGTTTCCAGATATTTTTCGTAGAAGTCTGCGCGCCCGGTCATGAACAAGAGCGAACCTCTCGGCCTGTCCTGCCGCCAGTCCAATTGCCTGAATTTCCAGTCATCGGGTCCGATCCAGATCTGTTCTATTGCGCCTTCCGGAATCGACCGGCGATCAAAGCGCTCAGCCTGCGAGGCTGTCACATCACGCTTTGTCATTGTCACAGTGTCGGAAAATAAGAACCGCTCCGGGAATCGTGGTTACTATTTGGTAAGGCAAATTAGCTAGACGGTCTGTCCATGGATAATGAAACCTTCATCTACTTGCTCTGGGGCGGATTGGCAATTGCACTGATCGTCGCCACCATCACAGACATCAAAAGCCGCCATATATCAAACTGGCTGAATCTGGGCATTGCTGTCGGTGCACCGCTCTTCTGGATCGCCACCGGCATGGAGTTTTGGCCGGAAATGGTCGGACAAATTGGTTTGGCTGCCATCATATTTACCATATTTGCCGCAATGTTCGCAATCGGTGCGATGGGCGGAGGCGACGTCAAACTGCTGACAGCCCTTGCTTTGTGGATGCATTGGCTGACGTTTCTCGAACTGCTGGTGATCATGTCGATCGCCGGGGGCGTGCTGACGCTGTTAATGATGATCGGCAAGAGAATCCAAAAGACCGATGGTCCATTGAAGGTTCCCTATGGTGTTGCCATCGCCTTTTCGGGGCTTTGGACCATCTGGGGCATTGTGGGGCAAAGATCACAAACGATATTTTAACCAATTTACTCGAAAGAGGAAATGACCGCCAATGGAACCATTCGGGCGGGGGCATTCAGGAGGCGTGAGACGTCATGGACAAGAAGAAGATCATTTTGCTGGTTGGCGCACTGATCGTGGCAGCAGTCACGGCCTTGCTCGCCAAGAACATGTTTGACGGTGCCTCAGCGCCGCAAGCGGAGGCAAGGAAAGCCGAAGTGCTTGGTGAGGAAGTCCTCGTCGCAACTCGCGCGCTTCCGGTCGGCACAATTATCACGCCCGACAGCTTCCGATTCCAGCCCTGGCCGAAAAACCTGATTGAAGAAGTCTATTTCATGAAGGAAGGCACCGATATTGAAACGCTTGTCGGCACCGTGGTGCGCAATCCGATCACTGCCGGCCAGCCGATGACCAAAGGCTCGCTCGTTGCGCCTGGTGATCGCGGCTTCCTTGCCGCTGCGCTCGGCCCCGGAATGCGCGCAGTCACCATTCCTGTATCGGGACTGACCGGTGTCGCCGGCTTCGTATTCCCGGGTGACCGGGTCGATTTGATGCTGACCCAGTCGGTTAAGGGTGAAGGTCCCGAACTCAAGGTTTCGGAAACCGTGATCCGCAACCTGCGGGTGCTGGCCACCGATAACCGGGTAACCGCATCCACGAACGAAGAAGGTCAACAGGTCGCCAAGAAAGCAAAACTGGTTACCCTGGAAGCCACCCCGAAAATCGCCGAGCAGATCTCGGTCGCCCAGACTTTAGGTACTTTGAGCCTGTCTTTGCGTTCGCTGGCAGACAGCGCCGCCGAGCTGGAAGAAGCCATTGCCTCTGGAGCGATCAAACTGCCGAAAACGGACGACCCGGTGCTTGAAGCCGACATGATCCGTTCGCTGGCTGCGCGACCAAGCAGCACAAAATCAACCTTCTCGACCGGAGGAGACGTATCGCGCTTTGAAACGCGTTCACCTCCGCCGCTGGCCGAGAAGGAGAAACCTAAAGGTCCGGTAGTCCGCGTTGCACGTGGCAATTCGGTCGATGAAATCGAGTTTGGAGACAAGTAATGGCCGTAGTATATGCACAGCATAGCCGTTCGGTGAAAAAGGCAATGGGCGCTGCCGTAGCTGCCGCCCTCGCCCTGGCCCTCGCTGCCAACAACGCGACTCCGCTGAACGCCCAATCTGTCAATGTGTCACAGCCGGATAGCCGCATTTCGATTGCGGTTGGCCGTGGCAAGCTGATCACCCTGCCCGCTCCGATTGAAGATATCTTCATTGCCGAGAATAGCATTGCCGATGTCCAGGTACGGTCACCGCGTCAGATCTATATTTTCGGGAAAAAAGGCGGCCAGACCAGCTTTTATGCAACCAGCGCCTCCGGCAAAGTTGTCTACTCCGCTGAAGTTGCGGTTGGTGCCGAAATTTCTTCGATTGACCAGATGCTTGGCCTGGCAATGCCGGAAGCAAACATCGCGGTCAGCACGACAAATAATTTCGTTTTGCTAACCGGGACCATCGCAAATCCGAGTGATGCGGAAGAAGCGGAAAATCTGGTGCAGGCTTTTGTCGGTGACGGCACGCGTGTCGTCAGCCGCCTGAAAACGGCAACCCCGATGCAGGTCAACCTGAAGGTCCGGTTTGCGGAAGTCAGCCGATCGCTGGCCAAAGAGATAAACGGCAACCTTTTGACCCGGGATACAACCGGTGGCTTTCAGTTCGGTGTTTCGCGCGGCCGCAATTTCGGCTCGATCACCGATTTCAATACAGCGGGCTTCCCCAATCTGGACGCATCGCAGCTGTTCGGCTTGCCGGCAGGCTCGATTTCCCTTCCGTTCAATCCGTCGACCGGCCAGTTCGTGACTCCGGGCGGAACACAGTTCAACACGACTGCGGGAGCCGGCCTCAACACCATACAAGCAGCGGGCCGCCTTTTCGGCATCGACATTGCCACCGCATTTGATGTTTCGGAACGGGTCGGTTTGGTGAGCACATTGGCATCGCCAAATCTGACCACTATATCGGGCGAAACCGCAACGTTTCTTGCTGGCGGCGAGTTCCCCATTCCAATTTCTACCGGACTGGGCGAAGTTTCCGTTCAATATAAGAATTTCGGTGTCAGCCTGTCTTACACGCCAACCGTGCTCTCCAACGGCCGGATCTCGATCCGCGTCGCACCGGAAGTTTCGGAAATTACCAGCAATGGTGCGGTCATCCTGAACGGCTTCAGTATTCCTGCGGTTTCCACCAGACGGGCCGAGACTACTGTCGAACTGGGATCGGGCGAAAGCTTCATGATCGCGGGCCTGATGCAGAATACGTACAACTCGGCTATCGACAAGACACCGGGCCTTGCTGATGTTCCGATCCTCGGTTCATTGTTCAAGTCCGACGGTTATCGCCGCAACGAAACCGAGCTGATGATCGTCGTTACCCCTTATCTGGTAAAACCGGTAAGCGACAGCGAGATCGTGCTGCCCACCGACGGCTTCAAGGCCGCCAATGATGCAGAACGGTTCCTGATGAACCGCAATCATTCCGGTTCCGGCGGCGATCGACCAAAACCGAGTCTCGCGCCAACTGCACCCGAAGGACAGACCTTCGGCAGCCTGGCACCGCCAGCTCCGGCCAAATCAGCCCAGAAACCCAAGAAATCCGGCAGTGCAGCTCCCGGTTTCAGCTTCGACAAATAAGCCCGATCAGGAGAACAGATCATGCGCATCGTTTCAATGGCACTAACTACCGCCCTCGGGCTCTCGGTTGCAGCTTGTGGCAGCACCACCGCGAACCGCAGCGTCTATAGCGAACGCCAGCCAGTTGTTTCCAGAACGGACTATGTGCTGGACCTGAGCGCCGGCAACGGCGGCTTGTCTTCATCGGAGCAAAACCGGCTCTCCGGCTGGTTTGACGCTCTTGAACTTGGCTATGGTGATCGCGTTGCGATCGATGATCCAGGCTATGCTGCAAGCACCGTGGCCAAGAACGCTGTCGAAGCCATTGTCGCTCGCTATGGTCTGCTGGTCAGCGAAAAAGCGCCGGTTACCGAAGGTTATGTTCCGGCTGGCTTGATGCGGGTTGTTGTGTCGCGGACTTCGGCTTCGGTGCCGGGATGCCCCGATTTCAGTCATCGCAGTCACACGGATTTTCAGGCGCGCACGAGCGCCAATTATGGTTGCGGAACGAACAGTACCCTGGCCGCAATGGTTGCCGATCCGGATGATCTGATCCGCGGCAAAAACGCCCCAGGTGAAGATCAGGCGCAAGCTTCCAAAGCTATTCGAGCCTATCGCGACAAGAAAGTTGGAGGACAATAATGAACGCTCCCTTTAAACCAGGCTCGATCGGTGGACGAGATCCGTTTGCCGGATTTGTATGCGATGACGATACCTTGGACATGCTTCGCCCGGTAGTTGAAGAAATGGGTTGGGCAGGCGACAAATGTAACATGGGCGGGCTGCGCAATGCCGTGCAAACCCTTTCCGTGTCTGCCAGCCCCAATATCTTGCTGGTCGACCTGTCGGAATCGGGCGATCCATTAAACGATATCAATTCGCTGGCCGAGGTCTGCGAACCGGGTACGGTTGTGATTGCCATGGGCCAGGTCAATGACGTGCGCCTATATCGCGACCTGATTGTCAGCGGCTTGCAGGACTATCTTCTGAAGCCCTTCACACCGGACCAGCTGCGTGATGTATTATCCCAGGCGCAAGCGGTACTCAACGCTCCGAAACACGATGACGGGCAAACAGAGAAAACGCATATTTCAACCGCGGTGATCGGTACCCGTGGTGGCGTTGGAGCTTCAACCATTGCCACTTCGCTCGCCTGGTTGCTCAGCCAGGAGAAGGAACGCCTGACCGCGTTGCTCGATCTCGATGTCCATTTTGGAACCGGTGCGCTTTCGCTGGACCTGGAACCTGGCCGCGGTCTTACCGATGCAATTGATAATCCCAGCCGGATCGATGGCCTGTTCATTGAACGCGCCATGATCAAGGCCAACGACAAATTGTCGCTGCTTTCGGCGGAAGCACCGATCAACTCGCCGATGATGACCGACGGCACCGCTTTCTTCCAGCTACAGGAAGAATTCCGTGCGGCCTTCGATTGCACCGTAATCGATTTGCCACGCGACATGCTGATCAACTATCCGCATCTCCTCGGCGATGTGAACGCGACGATCATCGCAACCGAACTGACTCTGGCTTCGGCCCGCGACTGCATCCGTTTGCTGTCCTGGCTGAAATCTCACGCTGCCCAGAGCAAGGTCTATGTCGTTGCCAACAAGGTGCAATCCAGCAATCTGGAAATCAGCCGTCAGGATTTCGAAAGCTCCATCGAGCGCAAGATCGACATCCTTATTCCCTATGATGCCAAAACTGCAGCGCAATCTGCCAAATTGGGTCAAGCACTGGTCGAAGCCGGCAAGTCGAGCAAAGCCTCGGCCAAAATTGTCGAGTTGACCAATCTCGTGCTCGGTTCCGTAGAGGGTAGCGACGACGACGGCGAAGCCGGTGACAAACAATCGTTCATGGGCAAGCTTGGCGAACTGAAGTCATTTCTCCCGTCGAAGAAAATCAAGGAAGAGGCTCCTAAAGTCTGAAGCAGGTGCAAACGTTCTTCAGCTTAAAAGGAATTAGACTATGGGTATGATGCAAATTGCGATATTGGGTGCTGGTGTTCTAGCGGTGTTGCTGCTGATCCTGTTTGCATTCGTCGGCCCATCAGTGGCCCAGGCAAAGACGCGTCGGCTCGACAAAGTCAAATATCGCCATTCCGACAGCGCCAACGTCCAGGTCGAGGCACAAATGAAAAAAGCGCTCTCTGCGCGGCGCAAAACTACGCGCCCCAAGGGCGAAACCATGACCAAGATGGAGATTCTGGCAATCCGGTTGGAGAAAACAGGCAAGCGCTGGCCGCTGTCCTATTTTTTCTACGCGGTCGGCGGAATTTTTGTGATCCTGTTCGGATTGCTGATGCTCAAAGGCGCTCCTCTTCTACTGGCTGTAGCAGTCGGCCTTTTCGCCGGTGCCGGATTGCCGCATTTCATTGTCGGATTCCTGATCAACCGCCGGGTTGCCAAATTTACCGCTTCCTTTCCCGATGCCATCGAGCTGCTCGTCCGCGGTCTGCGTTCAGGCTTGCCGGTCACCGAAACAATCGGCGTCGTCGCCAAGGAAATCGGCGGACCCGTTGGCGAGGAATTCCAGAAGGTCGTCGACCGGATCAAGATCGGCCAGACGATGGAAGACGCGCTTCAGGAAAGCGCAAAACGCATGGAAACGCCGGAATTCAAATTCTTCTGCATCACGCTGGCAATTCAGCGCGAGACCGGCGGCAACCTTGCCGAGACCCTGTCTAACCTGGCCGAGGTACTGCGCAAACGCGGACAGATGAAGCTCAAGATCAAGGCCATGTCCTCTGAATCCAAGGCATCTGCCTATATCGTGGGGTCATTGCCATTCATCGTGTTCGGGCTGGTTTACTCTGTGAACCCGACATATCTGGCCGGTTTTTTCTACGAAGAACGTTTGATCATCGCCGGCATGGGCGGGCTGGTGTGGATGAGCATTGGCGTGTTCATCATGGCCAAAATGGTCAATTTCGAGATTTAAAGTGAAGGTGCAAGTCAAATGACAACCGGCGGCGGACCAACATTAATGGGCGTAGACGTCCTGTGGGTGGCGACAATATTGGCGGCTGTCGCGGCAACGGCAGTATTCTTTGCAATCTACGCCGCTGTCACAGTGCGCGACCCGATGGCCAAACGGGTCAAGGCGCTGAACGAGCGCCGTGAACAGTTAAAGGCTGGCATCACCGCCTCGACCACCAAGAAACGGGCAAAACTGGTACAGCAAAATGATACGACGGACCGCATGCGCAATATGCTGTCGTCGATGCAGGTATTGCAGGATACCCAGGTCAAGGAAGCGCAGCAGAAACTGGCACAAGCCGGTATCCGTTCGAAGGATCTGGCCTTTGTCATCATTTTCAGCCGGCTTGTTTTGCCGATCCTCCTGGGTGGTGGCGCAGCGCTGGCCATATACGGTTTTGACTATCTCGCCGACTGGTCCGACATAAAACGCTTTGGAGTGTTCGCCGGTGCGACGCTTCTCGGCTACAAGGGCGCGGATTTATATCTCAACAACCTGATCTCCAAACGAACCGACCTGATCCGCAAAGGTCTGCCCGATGCCATCGATCTGCTGGTGATTTGTGCGGAAGCAGGCCTTACGGTCGACACCGCCTTTGCCCGGGTTTCCAAAGAACTCGGCAGCGCTTATCCGGAGCTGGCCGATGAATTTTCGCTGACTTCGATCGAACTGGGCTTCCTTACGGAACGGCGTCAGGCGTTTGAAAACCTCGCCTATCGCGTGGCTCTTGACCATGTCAAAGGCGTGGTGACAACAATGATCCAGACCGAAAAATACGGTACACCACTGGCGTCCTCCCTGCGGGTTCTCTCGGCAGAATTCCGCAACGACCGGATGATGCGCGCGGAAGAAAAAGCAGCGCGCTTGCCGGCCATTATGACGATCCCGCTGATCATGTTCATTCTGCCGACCTTGTTCATCGTGATTCTCGGTCCTGCGGCCTGCTCGATCTCCGATGCCATGTTGTAACGGGAAACAAACTTCAAAAAACCAAGAGAGCGGCAGTCCCCTGCCGCTCTTTTTCATTCCGCCGCGATGGCGTCAGCCGATTTCTTTATCTTCGCCAGCATGGCGGCCAGTTCGATTTTCTCATCCGCGCCGAGCACCGCCATGACTTTCTTTTCCATGGCCTGCGCGGCGGGCATTATCTGGTCATAGAGGTCGCGTCCCGTGGTGCTCAGCAACAGATGATGGGACCGGCCGTCGGCGCTGTTGGGGCTGCGGTCGAGCAAGGCGCGATCGACGAGATTCTTTACTGCCCGGTTGACGGTCACCTTGTCCATCAATGTCGCCTCAACCAGATGCCGCTGGGTCGAAGCGCCGCGGGAACCCAGCACAGCCATCACCCGCCATTCCGGAATTTTGAGACCAAAGCGGCTCTTATATTCGCGCGCAATCAGGTCACTGACGGCATTGGAAGCCGTCGATAGTTGGTAGGGCAGAAAATCATCAAGACGAAAGGTCATAAGTAATATTTATTCAATTTTGGCGCGAAGTCCAATCCAAAATGTCCGTGGAAAGGCGCGTTCTATAATTGCGTTGCTGCTGATCGCAGCCTCTACGCGAGTGTCGAGAAGATTTTCAATCCGTGTTTCGACCAGCAGCCGGTCACTGACGGCAATTGCCATGCGACCATCGATCGTGAACGCGTCGGCCAGGCTGAGCACATTCACATCATCCTCGAACTGCTGTCCGGTATAGCGTGCCGACAGGCTTGCTCCGGTGCCGTTATCGCCTTCCCAGCGGATGGACCCCGACGCGTTATGCCTGGGGATCTGGGCCGGTCGCAAACCGTCGATCGCGGTTGCAGTCCCGGTACCGTTGACCTCGGCATCGACGTAGGAATAGGCGGCGCGTAATGTCAGGCCGTCAGCCAGTTCATTGAGATCGAACTCGGCGTCGATTTCGACGCCTCTGGATTTGATTGCCTCCAGATTCTGGCGTTGACTGTAAGTCCCGTCCGCCCCGACAAATCCGACGCCCGGAAACAGTCCCGGACCGTTTGCAAGCGTTATATTGGCAATCGCGTTATCCAGCTGATTGTAAAAGGCGGTGAAGCCCAGCTTTATATTTCCATTATCCCAGTCGAGCCCGAGCTCTACGCCTTTGACCCGCTCGGGTTCGAGCAGTTCATTGGCTGCCGTCGCATCGGCGCCGACCCTGAAAGGCCGGAACAACTCGTTCAATGTCGGCAGACGCCAGCCGAGATAGGCCGCGCCGCGCAAGGTGAGCATATCGGTCGCGTCAAAGGCAAAACCACCGCGTCCAGTGAATTCACCGCCGCTGCGGCTGGCAAACACCTCGTCGCTACGGACGGCGCCCGGAACAGGATTGATCAGTTCGATTTCGCGGCGGAAACCATTGTCGATCGACCAGAAGTCGATCCGTCCGCCACCGGTCAGGACCAGCGCGTCGCTCGCCTGCACACTGGCTTCGACAAAACCGCCATAGGTCGCTGTGCTGCCACCTGCCCTGCGGCTACGACGCGGAGTGTCATTGTCGGCGAAGAAGAAATTCTCGTTGGTGATCCCCTCGGTCCGGCGCCAGTCGCCACCGATACGCAGTTCGACATCGTCACCAACCGGAGGTCGTACCTCAAAGCGCGCGCCAAGACCGGTGGATGGCACGTTAAATTGTTCGAATACGCGGCTGACCGCATTGCGATCATCATCGACGCCGCCAAAGCTGACATCGAAATTGCGGATCTGGAGATAGGCGAGAGCCGACCATTGCCAGTCAGATGTGCGGTCGACCAGCCGGATGCTGGCATCCGCGCCGTCATTGTGGTTTTCGCTAAACGCAAATCCGCGCTCGCGATCATCGGTGAAGGCGCGGACATTGGTCTGCAATTCTACATTGTCGGACAGCGGCGCGACAAAGCGGACAGCAAGACCGGCCTGTTCATATTCTGCCGGGCGATCGACCGAACCGCGCTGGCCTTCGATGATCGGAATGAAGCCGTCACCACGTGCATAATTAGCGGAAATGGTCAGCTGTCCCTGCCCGAGTTCGCGGCCAAAAAGCAGATCGGCGTCGACGCTGTTGCGGCTGCCATAGGCAGCGCCCAGTTCGATCCGGTCACCGACATTGTCGCTGAACAATTCGATGGTTCCGGAAATCGCGCCCTGTCCGTCGGCACCGCTGCCGCCGCCACGTGTAATTCTGGCGCTATTGAGCGCAAGCGCATCATAGCCGGGCCACGCGACCCAGCCACCGAAGGGATCGGCTTGCGGGACACCATCCAGTATCAGCAGCGCGCGGGACGACGCATTGCCGCCCAGTCCGCGCAGCGTCACACCCTGACTGGTTGGATTGGCAGAGCGTGCATCGGACCGGCGGAATTGTTGAAGTCCGGGTACATCACGCAACGTGTTTTCGACCGTTTGTGCCGAATCGAGCGAGACATCGGTCGCGCTATAAGCTTTATCGCCCCGCGAAGCTGGCAGTCCGGTAACAATAATCTCGGGCAAAAGCATATCGGCGATAACGATTTGGGCTTCGTCATTGCCGGCGTGAACCTGCCCCCAGGCAGGAACACTCGCCAAGCAGAACGGGACCAGTAACGGCAGCGCCAAAATCGATTTTTCCATTATGCTGGCTTCACCGCTTCCGGAGCCGCTTTCTGAAACGCCTCGATTTTGTTGCATGCGGCGTCAATCCGTACGAGTTTGGGAAAGGCTTTCAAGTCCGTATCAAGCCGCCGCGCGTTATACATTTGAGGGACCAGACAGACGTCGGCAAGATTGGGTTGCACGCCGCCGAACAGACCAGTTTCCGGCGCCATCGCTTCGAGAGCGACGAAGCCTTCTTCGACCCAGTGTCGGTACCAGCCATCGACGGCTTGCTGATCCTGCCCCAGTTCATTCTTGAGATATTTCAATATCCGCAGATTGTTGACCGGATGGATATCCGCCGCGATGACCATTGCCTGCGCGAGCGTGGTAGCCCGCTCCAGCGGATCGCTGGAAACCATCGGCGGGTCGTCATATTTTGCATCGAGATAGTCGATAATCGCCAGCGACTGGGTCAGATCATGCCCGTCAATCGACAGCATCGGCACAAAACCCTGCGGGTTCCGCGCGACATAATCCGGCGCCTTTTGATCGCCGTCGAGCAGACTTGTGTTTACTGCGGTATAGGCAACGCCCTTGAGGTTGAGCGCGATGCGCACCCGGTAGCTCGCCGAGCTGCGCCAATAGTCGTAGAGAATAATATCGGTCATGCGCTGGCTTTGACGATTGCCCGGCTGAAATGCAAGCTTTGCTATCGTCCCGCTTCAGCGGAGAAGTTCAGGCTATCGAACCCGCATCGATCGAAATATCACCGCGCGATTCAATCGACACCGGACGCCCCATCCGCTTTGCCAATTCCTCCAAAAGCGACGGTTTCATCCTGTTCGCCACCGCAGGATGCATCACCAGCCGCATGGCACCTTTGCCGCGATCCCGCTCCGCCTGCCGCAGCAGTTTCAGCGCGGCATTGATCGAGCGACTGGCCTGCATGATTTCCAGCACCGATGGCCGGACCTTGCGGCTGACAATCTGCATGAAACCAAAGCCATTGATCGCCGTGCGCTCGCAATTTGTTGTCATACATTCGTCGAAGATAGCGGTGGCTGCGGCGCGCTCTGCCTTGGCTTCGAGCGTGGGGAAATCGATACCGATATTGCCGGATATGTCGAACCGCACCAAAGCCAGAGCGATTTCATTCGCTGCCCGCTTTGCCAGTTCAAACGATGCCAGCGGCCCGTCGACGTCAATCACCGTCATCGCTGGCGTCAGCGAAACGATAAGGCTCCCGCCCTCGAAATCGATTTGTCCGGTTTCTGTCTGTTCGATTGCTTCGTGCCAGCCATGCTGCGCGAAATGATCCACTTCATGGGCGTGGACCTGTTTGACCGGAAGGCCGGATGCGGTGATTTCTGCCAGCAAGTCAGGACCGTCGCCCAATATGCCGTCGATATCGGCGGGTTGCGCCTTGGCGCGCTTGGCCTGCCCGCCGCGCTCGGTTATCGCCGCGCGAACGATGACCACCCGGATCGTGGAACCTTCGGTCAGTCCCTTGGGGAGCGGTTGCAGCAAGGCTTCTTGCCCGTCAGGCAAAGTCACGATCCCGGATCTCCCTGCGGCCCATTGCCGGGTGAATGTCGCATCGACGACCGCACCGGCCCTTGCGCTTCCATCAGCGCGCTCGACCCGTATTTGCGCAAGCGTGTCATCATCCAGCCGCATGGCGCGGTTTTCGCCGATCCCGGCTTCGTAAAGCCAGCCATTTGCGAAATCAGCCAAGGGGATAGCCCGCGCTGATCAGCAGATTGCGGGTTTCATATAATGGTAGACCCATGATTCCGCTGTAGCTTCCCGACATCCAGGTGACAAAGGCTTCTGCCTGCCCCTGAATCGCATAGCCGCCAGCCTTGCCCTGGCCTTCGCCGGTGGCGATATAGGCTTCGATCTCGCGGGTCTCGAAACGCTTGAATTTGACGATACTGTCCGACAATTTGGTCCTCGCCGTGCCGTCGGCTGCAATCACGCAAACCGCCGACATCACATGATGCCGCCGCCCGCTGACCAGTTCGAGGAATTTGCGCTGTTCCGCCGCATCGCGGGCCTGCCCCAATATCCGGCGGCCCACGGCAACCGTAGTGTCTCCTGCGACCAGAACTTCCTGATCATTGCGTTCAACAGCGGCGGCCTTTTCCTGCGCCATGCGCAAGACATAGTCGCGCGGCAACTCGCTCTTGTGCGGGGCCTCGTCAATATCGGGTGAGATGATCCTGTCGGGTGTGACGCCGAGACGGCCGAGCAGTTCCAGACGACGCGGGCTCGATGAGGCGAGGACGAGTTTCATGGGAGGCAACGTCCTCTAAACCGTTCGGGCTGAGTTTGCCGAAGCCTTGTGCCACAATATGCCGCGTGCCGATAGCTGTCCTTCGACAGGCTCAGGACGTACGGCACTATGTCACTTGAAGCGATAGGTGATACGACCCTTGGTCAGGTCATAGGGGGTGAGCTCGACGAGCACTTCATCACCAACCAGTACACGGATGCGGTTTTTGCGCATCTTTCCAGCGGTATGTCCCAGAATCTCGTGGCCATTTTCCAGCTCGACCCGGAACATGGCGTTGGGGAGCAGTTCGCGAATCATCCCCTTCATTTCCAACAGTTCTTCTTTTGCCATATTGCGGTGCATTTTCCCTAGTATCGCGGCAATCCCGCGTGTTGCAGTGCGCCATAACGGCAAATGTCCAAAAAGGGAAGGATTAGCTGCATCTCCCGAAAATCATAACATATATGCCAAGGCAGCATTGCTCCTGCGACAATTTAATACAAAGAAAATATACCCCTAGCGCGTCTTACATGGCATTTCGGACATCTTCTCTTTCCCCTGTCCAGAGCTATTGAACCCGATCATGATTACTTCCCCACGATTGCTGTCCGCCTCCTCTCCCCTGGTTCTGGCAAGCATGCTGCTCTCAGCACCTGCCGCCGCCCAAATCACCGATTCAGATTCGGACTATCCCGATGAAGAAATCGTTGTCACGGCAGAACGGCCGCGCGGTGCCGTCGTCACCGAACTAGCGCCGGTTGTCGAACTCAGCGAAGCAGATATTGCCAGTTACGGTGCTTCGTCGGTTCAGGATCTGCTCGAGGCGATTTCTTCGCAGACCAGCTCGAGCCGCGGACGCGGCAGCGGACGACCGATTGTGCTGATCAATGGACAGCGCACTTCCGGATTCCGGGAAATCCGCGACCTGCCACCCGAAGCAATCCGGACTGTGCAGGTATTCCCCGAAGAGCTGGCATTGCAATATGGCTATCGACCGGACCAACGGGTGATCAATTTCATCCTCAAGGACAATTATACCGGGGTCAGCACCTCGGTGGAATATGGCGTTCCGACGCGCGGCGCGCAGGGCCGGTCCGAAGTCGAAACCACAGTCACCCGCATCGGCAGGAACAGCCGGGTCAATATCAATCTGGAATGGCAGAATAATACCGCGATAACCGAGAGCGAACGGGACATCATACAGGGTGCCGCGGGTGATCTGGTCAATCTGGGAGAATTCCGCACTTTGGTCGCGCCATCGGACAATGTGGAGCTCAATGCCAATTACAGCCGGAACTTCGACAATGGCATGTCTCTATCGCTGAACGGCGGCTATATATACGACAAATCCGACGGGCTTCTCGGACTGCCCAATGGCACCCTGGAGGTCGCCGGAGATCCGCTATTCCGCTATTTCACCCAATATGGCCCGCTCCACCGGGTACAGGAAAGCAATACAGCACAAGCGGGACTGACGCTCAACGGCACGCTTGCCGACTGGCGCTGGTCGCTGACCAGCGATTACACGCGCGAGCAGGTTGATACCGATACCGGCCGGTCCGGCGATACCAGCGTGCTGCAGGCAGCGATCGATGCGGGTACGGTCGATCCCTTGGCGGTCGATTTCGGGACATTGCTCGGCGCCCCTGTCACCGACACCGCCCGCGTGGTCGATCAGACCATCACCAATCTTGCCACGCTCTCCGGCAGCCTGCTCGACCTGCCCTCTGGCACCGTCACCACTACCATCCGCGCGGGCTATGACCGGGAGGATCTCAACAGCCGGGAAACGCGGAGCGGGATCAGCACCCTCACCGACCTCAGCCGCGATGAACTCAGCACCGGGATCAATATCGATATCCCGCTGGCCGATGAAAATATCGATGTCACCGAAGCCATCGGCAAGCTGTCGATCAACGGCAATCTCGGCTACGCCGACCTGTCCGACTTCGGCGGTCTTGTGGAATTTGGCTTTGGTCTTAACTGGGAGCCGTTTGACGGGCTGGTCTTCTCTGCCTCGGCGATCGGTGAAGAAGCTGCGCCGAGCATCGCCCAGCTGGGCAACCCCGTGATCATCACCCCGGATGTTACAGTCTTTGATTTCACCAACGGCGAAACCGTGCTGGCGGCGATCACCACCGGAGGAAATCTGGCACTACCCGCCGAAACCAGGCGGGATATCAAGCTGGCCGTCAATTATCGCCCGGAATGGCTCGACGGGATGACCTTTCTCGGCGAATATTTCCGCAACAACAGCACCAATGTCGCATCGAGCTTCCCCTTGCTGACTCCGGAAATCGAGGCAGCCTTCCCCGACCGGGTAACCCGCGATGCCAATGGCCGCTTGATCGCGATTGACCGTCGCCCGGTCAACTATGCCAATGTCAGCAGCGAACGGATCCGCTACGGCATCGATTTTTCAAAGCGCTTTGGCGAGCAGCGCGGCGGTGGCAGAGGCGGACCGGGCGCAGCATCGCGACGATCCGCGCCAGAAGCGCCTGCCGGTCAGCCGGAAGGTGAAAAGCCGCCGCAAGACGGAACTCCTGAGAGCGGGGCAACTGAAGGTGGAACAGCTGCACGATCAGGTCCGCCAAGTGGCGGTCGCGGAGCCGGCGGCCGTCCGAGAGGCGGGCGCTGGCAGCTTTCCGCCTATCACACCATCCGCCTCGAAGACCGCATCCAGATCCGTCCCGGCATCGACGAGCTGGATCTGCTCAATGGTTCGGCGATCGGTTCAACCGGCGGCAGCCCGCGACACGAGTTCGAGATCAATGGCGGCTGGTTCAACAATGGCATCGGCTTCCGCGTTGACGGCAAGCATCAGGTCGCTACCCGGGTCAATGGCGGGCTGACCGGTTCCGACCTGCGCTTTTCCGACCTGACGACGCTCAACCTGCGGATGTTTATCAACCTCGATGATCGCGGCAGTCTGACCGAAAAGATTCCGTTCCTCAAAGGCAGCCGGATTGCGCTCAGGATGGACAATGTCTTCGACGATATCCAGACCGTCCGCGACGGCAACGGCCTGATCCCGCTCAGCTACCAGCGCGGTTTTGTCGATCCGGTCGGGCGCTATGTCGAAATTGATTTCAGGAAACGGTTTTGACGCA
>NZ_JBATHY010000249.1:0-8997 GCF_049667325.1 Parasphingorhabdus sp.
GGCCTGGCAGCAGCGAAACTGGCCGAAGCCCTATTCAGGGACTTCCCCGGAGAGTCCGGAGCCACTATCAGGGTGCCATGACCATAAAAATCACCAGCGCGTTCGATAGCGGCAATATCGAAGTCCATGCCATCAAGGGCACCACCGCAAAATTGTCGATCCGCAAGGACAAGGACAGCGAATTTTTCCAATGGTTCCATTTCCGGGTGGCCTGCCAGATCGGCGACGAGCTGGAGTTGAACATTGGCGGCCTGAAAGAATCCGCTTACCCGCAGGGCTGGCCCGATTATGACGCCTGTGTCAGCGAGGACCGGGAATATTGGGGCCGCGCGGAAAGCAGTTACGACGAGAAAAGCGGCACCCTGTCGATTCGCTATACCGCAAGCAGCAATATCATCTGGTTCGCCTATTTCGCGCCCTACAGCATGGAACGCCATCACGACCTGATCGCCGAAACTGCCGGTTTTGAAGGAGTCTCGGTGCAGACGCTGGGCCACAGTCTGGAAGGCCAGCCGATCGACTGTTTGGAACTGGGCAGCGGGAAGAAACAGGTCTGGCTCTACGCCCGCCAGCATCCCGGAGAAAGCATGGCCGAATGGTGGATGGAAGGCGCGCTGGAAATGCTGACCGATCCCGCCGATCCTCACGCACGGCTGCTGCTGCAGCAATGCCGGCTCCATATCATACCCAATATGAACCCAGATGGTTCGTGCAGAGGACATTTACGAACCAATTTTGCCGGGACCAATCTCAATCGCGAATGGCACGAACCAAGCGCCGAGAAATCTCCCGAAGTGTTGTGTGTCCGCAACGCGATGGATAAAAGCGGTGTCGATTTCGCGATGGACGTCCACGGGGATGAAGCAATCCCCGCGGTTTTCATCGCCGGTTTCGAAGGAATCCCTTCGATCACCGACGCGCAGCTGGAAAAATATCACGGCTACCGCAACCGCCTGGCCGAGCGCACACCGGATTTCCAGACCAAGCTCGGCTATCCTACGGCCGCCAAGGGCAAGGCCAACCTGTCGATGTCGACCAATCAGGTCGCAGAACGCTTCGGCGCCGTCGCGATGACGCTGGAAATGCCGTTCAAGGATAATGGCGACCTGCCCGATGCAGAACAAGGCTGGTCCCCCGAACGCTGCAATCTGCTCGCCCGCGAATGTCTGGCGACTTTGGCCGAGATGATCGACAATATCTAGCGTTCACCGCAATCGTACGGCGGGGCCGGTCACCTATGTCTGGTGAATAAGCAGCCAGGCATCAACCGCGCGGAGCACCCGTTTTCGCTTTTCTTCGTCGGTCATGGTGATTTTGTGGCCATAGCGGAGGAATAGATCCATTCTCCCCATGATCAGACCGGCGAACATTTCCGCCGAAGCGGTCACGTCCGCGCTTTGAATCTCTCCGCGCTTGATAGCGACATGGAGGAGATTGGTCAGATCTCCGAGCAGGACACGGGGGCCATTGTCGAGGAAATATTCGCCGATTTTCGGATCCCGGTTCACTTCCGCGGCAAGCACGCGTTCAAATCGAACCATCTCGTCGCGCATGAGAAAGTCCAGCATCCCCCGCGCCGCAGAAATCAGGATATCGCGCAGTTTCGTGTCTTCCAGATTTGCGACGACGAAATTCTTGCGCATCTGACTGCATTCTGCCTTGACCACTTCGCCAAACAGATTTTCCTTGTTCTTGAACCAGGAATAGACCGTAACC
Organism: Parasphingorhabdus sp.; assembly: GCF_049667325.1. GTDB lineage: Bacteria > Pseudomonadota > Alphaproteobacteria > Sphingomonadales > Sphingomonadaceae > Parasphingorhabdus. The sequence continues at coordinate 1,717 of NZ_JBATHY010000249.1, forward strand.
TTGGACACGCCAGCGCGCGCCGCAATCGCTTCGATGCTGGTCGCCGAAAATCCGTTGGCAAAAAACTCCGCATGCGCCGCAACGAGAATATCCGCGATTTTGCGCCGACTCGCCGGCCTGTCGCTGTGCAAAAGCATCTTCCTGTCATCCGCATATTCCACGGCCCAATCCCCTCGTCAGTCGGGCGCTTCTATCAAATTGAACGGTAACGTTCAAATAAAACGTTGACGTTCAATTTCATGAATGGCATTTTGCATGGGCTTGGTACGGTCCGGGCCATTGCGATGGCGGAAGATATTGTGAAAAATAGCTCTAACAGGATCAAGTCGGCCGTTCTTTTGATCGCGTTGACGACCAGCGGCTGTGTAAGCCTGGCCCCGGAGTCGGCGGTTCCGGAAATCGCTGCAGGCGTCCCATCGCAATTTGCAAAGTTCGATGCAGGCGGCATCTACCAGCCGGCGCGCTGGTGGCAGTCGTTTGAGGACCCTGTCCTGAACGGTCTGCTCGATGAAGCGCTTACCAAGAATTTTGATCTTGCCGAAGCTTCTGCAAGACTGAGAGCGGCGGAAGCGCGGGCGAAAATTTCAAAAAGCGGCCTTTTTCCGCAGGCCAGTACCGGACTAAACAGCAGCTATTCTGATTCCCCTACCGCGGGAACCAGTTTCGGTTCGATACCGGGCGCCGCAACCAGGCGAATCCAGAACGAGACCTATGCTTCAAGCCTTGCCTTTTCCTACGAGCTCGACATCTGGGGCAAGCTGCGCAACGATGCACGGGCCGGGCGGGCTGATGCGGTTGCTTCCGCCGCCGACTTGCAGTCCGTGCGTCTGGCCGTTCTGGCAGAAACCATCACCAGCTATTTCGATATTGTTGATGCGCGCCATCAAATTGGTCTCACAACCAGAATTATCGATGTGCTCGGTGACCGGCTGGAACAGACCGAGGATCGCTATCGTCGTGGCCTGGTGACGTCGTTCGAACTTTATCAGGTGCGCCAGGAATTTCGCAATATCCAGGCCAGCCTGCCGCAGCGAGAAAGCCAGCTGGCGGCGATTGAGGGGCAATTGGCCGTGCTTGTCGGCCGATATTCCGACAATATGGATGATCTTATCGGCAAAAAACTCGCGCCAAAATTGATATTCCAATCGGTTCCTTCCGGCCTGCCGATCGATCTGCTGACCCAGCGGCCGGACATATATGCCGAAGGCCAGCGACTGGAGTCGGCACGATATAATCTGGGGGCGCGCCGCGCTGAACGATTTCCGTCTCTAAGCCTTTCCGCCAGCACCGGCACCCAAGGCGGCACCCCTTCCCAAGCATTTGATATATTTGACAATTGGGTGTTGAACCTGGGGGCGAGCCTCACTGCACCGCTTTTCCAGGGCGGTCGAATCCGGGCGAATATCGAAGTTGCCGATGCACAATATGCCCAGCAGACCGCGGTTTACGCGCGCACCGTGTTGACCGCTTATCAAGAGGTGTCCTCCGCCATCGAGCGCTATGAAGAAGAGCGGCAACGTTACCGGTTTCTGTTCTCGCAACTGGAAGAGGCCGAAGCCGCCGCAGCGCTGCAATCGCGACGGTTTTCCAACGGGGTCGGAAGCTATATCGATTATCTCGATGCCCTGCGCGCACAATATCAGGTCCAGTCCTCATTATCTTCGGCGGCGCGCGACGTAGCTCTTTCGCGGCTTGCTATCCACCGGGCGCTGGGAGGCAGCTGGGATGAAGAGCCGGGCGCGTCACCGCAACCGGCTGGCGAAAATGCGGCTTCAACCACAAAGGGAGAAAAATAGGTGCACCGGCAACGCGTTATAGGCGGCTTGATCCTGCTCGGAGCAATCTTGATTGCGGCAGCGCTGGTCCTGCTCCGGTCCGATCCGGAAGAAAAGCCGCAGGTAGAACAGCTTCCGCTGGTGCAAGCGGAAGCTCTGGAAATCCGTACCGGAAATTTGATGATCACGGGCGCGGGTACGGTGCGCGCGCGCGAGGACCTGACACTGGCCGCCGAAGTTGCAGGCAAGCTGGTCTATGTAAATCCCGGCCTTCGCGAAGGTCAGCTTATAGCGCGCGGCGAAACCTTGTTCCGGATCGACACTTCCGACTATCGCAATGCGGTGCAAACGGCGCAAGCCGATGTCGCATCGCAAGGCGTGTCGGTGATGCAGGCACGCGAGGAAGTCACCCTGGCAAAGGCGGAGCTGGCCCGTTTCCAGCAACGCGGCGCCAGCGCTGGCAATGCCTTTGCCAGTGTCGACAGCAGCGATTATGCCGCGCAAATATTGCCGCCAGATGCGTTGGTCAGGAATGCGGAATCCGATATGCAGCAAACTAGGCAGGTCACAACTTCCAACGGCCTGGCAACGCGCGAACCGCAGCTGAAATCCGCGCAAGCCGGTCTGCGCCGGGCCCAGGCAAAACTGGCCGACGCCCGAACCGCATTGAAACGAACGGTGGTTCAGGCTCCCTTTTCGGGGGTCGTGAAAGCCGAACAAATTGCACTGGGAAGTTTTGTCCAGCCCGGACAATCGCTCGGTTCGATCGTTGGCACAGCAGATTATGAAGCCGTCATTCCTTTATCCGAAAAAGAGGCCGCATTGATCCCCCAGCTGTTCCGCACCGGAGCGGGAAACAGGATCGAAGCGTCTGTCTATTCCGAATATGGCGGCACCCGGTACCGGTGGTCGGCTTATGTTGACCGGGTGAATCGTTTGCTCAATCCGCAAACACGCACGATCGATATATACTTGCGTATCCCCAATCCGCTGCGCGGTGGCGCGCCCGCTGCAGAGCAGAATGCTAGCGGAAAGACTGCCACGGCATCCGGCGCACCACCATTGTTTGTCGGCAGTTTTGTCGATGCCGAAATTACCGGCAAAGCCCTGGAAGAATATGCGGTGCTCCCGCTCGCGGCTCTGAAATCGGGTAACAATATCTGGCTGGTTCGCGACAATAAACTCCATATCGTCGCGGTGGAAATATTGCAGCGCACCGATAAAACGGCGCTGATCAGCACCTCGGGCCTGGGAGACAAGCCAGTGGCCATTACCGGAAACCTGAAAATTGCGACCGAAGGACTGCGCGTCAGGATCGCCAAGCCGAGCCTGAAAAAGCCTGTCACAAAACCACCTGTATCCAAGGTGAAAATACCCTCGAAAGCCAAGCCGGCTAAATGACGACTGTATCCGATCCCGACCAGTCCCCGGCGGACGGACCCGTCCCCGAGCAACCGAGCAAGGAGATCATGGAACAACGCGGCGTGGTTGCGTTTATGGCGCGCAACGGAGTCGCGGCAAACCTGCTGATGATCTTCTTCTTTGTGGCCGGAATTTCATCCTATGGCACGATCGTTCAGGAGGTTTTTGCGGAAAACAGCCTCGATACGGTTCAGATCAGCGTCGCTTATCCGGGCGCTACACCGGATGAAGTCGAAGAAACGATTATCCAGAAAATTGAAGAAGCGGTTGAAGCGGTCGAGAATGTCAAAGAGATTAAGTCCAACGCGGCCGAAAATATCGGTGCGGTCTCGGTCGAGCTGGAACTGGGTACGGATATCGACCGGGCGCTGGATGACATCAAAGCCGAAATAGACCAGATCCAGACCTTCCCCGACGATGCCGAGGAACCCGATGTCCGGGAACTGACCACCCGGCAAAGCGTTCTGCGTGTTGCGATTTTCGGGGATGTTCCCGAAATTGCGCTGAAGGAGACAGCCTATCGGCTTGAGGAATCGCTATCATCATTGCCGGAGATATCGTTCGTCAGTACCAGTTCTATCCGCGACTATGAAGTGTCGATAGAAGTCCCGCAAAATACGTTGCAGGCCCTGGGCCTCTCGCTCAACGATATATCGCGCACCGTCGCAGCGAGCAGTCTCGACAGTCCGGCCGGGTCGATCGATACCGACAGCGAGGAAGTCCGGGTCCGGACAATCGGACAGAATTATAACCAGCAGAATTTTGAAAATATCGTTCTGGTGAGCAACCAAAATGGCGCGTTGGTCAGGCTGGGTCAGGTGGCCAATATCCGCGACGGGTTCGAGGATTCCGATCTGTTGTCGCTTTACAATGGCCAGCCGGTTGCCTTCGTTGAGGTATTCCGCACCAGCGACGAGCGGGTATTGGATGTCGCGCGCGCAGCCAAAGAATATTTGAGTTCCGAATTCGCGCCCACGCTGCCGGAAGGCATATCCTATGCAATTTGGGATGATGACAGTGAACTGCTCAACGACCGATTGAGTCTGCTTCTCAAAAATGCTGCGATCGGTCTGTTTCTGGTGCTGCTCGCGCTGACCCTGTTTCTCGATATCCGCCTTGCCGGGTGGACGGCACTGGGCATCGGCGTGACCTTTGTCGGCGCGATTTTCCTGCTGGATCTGATGGGATCCAGCCTCAATATGTTCTCGCTGTTCGGCTTCATTCTGGCATTGGGTCTGGTGGTCGATGACGCGATCGTCGTGGGCGAAAATGTTTATGCCCAGCGTGGCAGCGGCCGGACCGGACTGGGCGCCGCGATCAGCGGCACCCGGCGGGTCACAGTGCCGGTCATCTTTGCGGTATTGACGACGGTCGCTGCATTTTCCCCGCTCTTTGCCATTGGCGGCGTCATCGGTAAAATATTGTTCGATATCCCGCTGGTGGTCGTTGCCGTTCTGGCATTGTCGCTGATCGAGTGCCTGCTGATCCTGCCCAATCACCTCAGCCATCTGCCCGCGCCCGGCACCCCGACACATAATCCCGTCACCCGCTTTTTCGAACGGGTACAAGCCAGCGTGGACTTTTACTTCCAGGCCTTCGTCAACGGTCCGCTCGATCGGGCACTGAATTTTTCCGTCCGCATGCCATTTGTGATAATCGCCGGTGGTGTTGCCCTGCTCATCGTCGTCGGCTCGCTGGTACCGGCCGGTATCATCAAAAGCTCCTTCTTCCCCGCCATCGAGGCGGATATTGTCACAGCCAGTCTCGAGATGCCGGCCGGAACGACAATCGGGGATACCGAGAAAATTGCCCGGTTGATCGAACAGCGGGGTCGCGAGACTTTTGCGGAATATGAGGCGGGGCGGGAAGACAGCGGCGCTTCGCCCTTGCGGGGAATATTCACCCTGGTGGGTCAGGGACCACGGCTAAACGGTCCCGATGCTACCGCGAGCAGAGGCTTCTCCTCCAATATTGCCAGCGTCCAGTTCAGCTTCATCCCGGGCGACCAGAGGGAACTCGCGTCAAAGGATTTCGAAAATGCATGGCGGGACGCGGTCGGCCCGATCGTCGAGGCACGCTCGGTCGTTTTTGCCTCCGATCTGCTGTCGATCGGCGCACCGGTTGATGTGCAACTCTCCGATCCCGATCCGGCCGTGGTCGAGGCTGCCTCGGTCAAACTGATGGAAAAACTGAACCGCTTCTCCGGCCTGTTCGACATCGAAACCGATCAGGACGAGGGGCTGAAGGAAATCCAGCTTCGATTGAAGCCGGAGGCCCGCTCGCTGGGTGTAACGCTGCAGGATGTCGCGCTTCAGGTGCGTGCGGCTTTCTTCGGCAGCGAGGCGCTGAGAGTGCAGCGCGGCCAGGAAGATCTGCGGGTATATATCCGCCTGCCCGAAGAAGAACGTAACTCGATCGCGGATGTCGAGCGTTTCCGGGTTCGGGTACCGGGAGGCGAAGTACCGCTTGCCTCGCTCGCCGAGGTTTCCTTTGGTCAGGCACCCTCGGTCATTCGCCGCACCGACGGCCGCCGGGTGACCACGGTTACCGCCGATCTTGACGACAATGTCGTGACCAGCCAGGAAATTGCCGATGCGCTGTCCAGCGAAATCATGCCCGAACTGCAAGCCGACTATCCCCAGCTACAGTATACATTTGGTGGCGAACAGAAGGAGCAGCAGGAATCCTTTGGCGATCTGGGCATCGCATTCCTGGCCGCGCTGCTGATGATCTATGCCCTGCTGGCAATTCCGTTCCGTTCCTACGTGCAACCGCTGATCATCATGGCGGTCATTCCGTTCGGTATTATCGGGGCTCTGATCGGCCACCTGATACTGGGACTGCCCTTGGGCGTGCTCAGCATTTTCGGTATCATCGCGCTGTCGGGTGTGATTGTGAACGGATCGCTCGTTCTGATCGACTTCATCAACGAAAATATCGCCAACGGCATGGACATAGAAGACGCCATCATCAGCGGCGCCAAATCACGCTTCCGGCCGATCATGCTGACCTCGCTCACAACATTCCTCGGCGTGGCGCCGATTACCTTCGAAACCAGCCTTCAGGCCCAGTTTCTCATCCCGATGTCGGCCAGTCTCGGATTCGGGGTATTGTTCGGGGCGGTGATACTTCAACTGCTGATTCCTGCGCTCGCGGTGCTGGAATATCGCGGAAAGCAGCGGCTGCAAAGAGCATGGCATGCCTGGTCAACCAGAGCGCACCCGGTTTGAGCCCCCGAATAAAGCGGGCTCGGTCCACCGCGGATGCCATAGATCCAATATTCGGTTTATGATGATTAGTGGCGGAGACGGAGGGATTCGAACCCTCGATAGGTTGCCCTATACACGCTTTCCAAGCGTGCGCGATCGACCACTCTGCCACGTCTCCGCATAGTCATCTGATGCATAATTTGGTCGAACATCAGACAGCGCCGCTTCCCCTAATGCGGGAAACGGGCTTTCGCAAGCGATAGTGTCGGGTTAGGGTGCTGAGGAACAGAATGTTGAAAATATAATCCGTTCGTCCTGGGCTTGTCGAGCCGAAGGCCAAGCGAAGCTTAACGACCTCGTGCACCGAGAGCTGCACTTCGACAAGCTCAGTGCGAACGGAATTGGGGGAAGATTATATGAACAAGGCAACCGTTTTCGCTTCACTAGCAGCCCTCTTGAGCGCGACTCCCACCCTCGCCCAGGACACCGAAAAATCGGAATATCCCAGCCCCAATGCCATTGTCGATGCCGCCCCGGCCAGCGACTGGGTGAAAATCGCGCCGAGCGACCTGCTGGTCATGGACCTCGCGCCCGATGCAGAAGGCAACGCCCGCCGCGTGGTCATCCAGCTGATGCCGGAACCATTCACGCAGGGCTGGATCCGCAATATCCGCAAGCTCGCCGCCGCGCACTGGTGGGATGGCACGTCGATAAATCGCGTGCAGGACAATTACGTCGTGCAATGGGGGGATGCCGGTTACGATAACCCGGAATCGGGCGAGACCGAGCAGAAGGCTTTGCCGGAGGGGTTGGAGGCGGTGCCGGAGAGTGATTATTACACTGCGGCCACATCGCTGGACTGGCCAATTCTAGTG
>NZ_JBATHY010000250.1:0-2360 GCF_049667325.1 Parasphingorhabdus sp.
GCCTCGACAGCGGCAAACCGGGAACCGGTCTGGGTCTTGCCATTGTCCGCGACGTCGCAGAAATCTACGACGGCTCGGTAGCGCTGGAGGAAAGCGAAGATCTTGGCGGATTGCTGGTGCGGTTGCAGTTGCCGCGGTCAGAAGGAGCTTAGTCTTAGCTAACCCGCGTCCCGGATCCGTTCATGGTGGCGGATCACTTCATCGATGATGAACCGCAGGAATTTTTCCGAAAATTCCGGGTCTAGATTGGCGTCGCTGGCAAGCTGGCGCAGGCGGGCAATCTGTTCCTGTTCGCGCGCCGCGTCGGCTGGTGGCAGGCTGTTTTTTGCCTTATATTCGCCCACTGCTTGGGTCACCTTGAAGCGCTCGGCGAGCATGAACACCAGCGCGGCATCGATATTGTTGATGCTTTCACGGAATTGTTGCAGCTTTTTGTCCATGGTCCGTCGCCCGATTTTCGCCCGTCCCGGATTTTGTCCCGCTTGTTCAGGACGCAACCGGACTGGTCTTGATTTCACTTGCCTTATCCCTAGTGACTTGCCACATCCGGTGCAACATGTCAGCAACGGTCCATCATCTCGGGCGGGACACCGCACCTTCGCTTGAACCCATCATGTCTCTGGTTGCCAGCAACATGAATCAGGTCAACAGCGTGATATTGGACCGGATGCAGTCGGAAATTCCACTCATTCCGGAACTGGCGGGCCATCTCATTGCCGGTGGAGGCAAGCGCATGCGCCCGATGCTGACTTTGGCAGCGGCCAAGCTGATCGGCTATTCGGGCAATCGCCATTTCAAGCTGGCAGCGGCGGTGGAATTTATCCACACCGCCACCTTGCTTCATGATGATGTTGTCGATGGCTCCGACCTGCGACGCGGGAAAGCCGCTGCAAATCTGATTTTCGGCAATCCGGCCACCGTATTGGTTGGTGATTTCCTGTTCAGCCGGGCTTTCGAACTGATGGTTGAAGACGGTTCGCTCAAAGTGCTCAAGATATTATCCAATGCGTCGGCGGTGATCGCCGAAGGGGAGGTCAACCAGCTGACCGCCCAGCGCAAGATTGACACCAGCGAAGACCGCTATCTTGATATCATTGGTGCAAAAACCGCCGCATTATTTGCCGCTGCCAGCCGGATATCGGCGGTTGTGGCTGAATGCGATGAAGAAATCGAACTGGCGCTGGACAGCTATGGCCGCAATCTCGGCATTGCGTTCCAGCTCGTCGATGACGCAATCGACTATAGCTCCGACCGCGAGACCATGGGCAAGGATGCCGGTGACGATTTCCGCGAAGGCAAGGTGACCCTGCCGGTCATCCTGGCTTATGCGCGCGGCAGCGAGGAAGATCGCAAATTCTGGAAAGATGCGATCATCGGCCATAAATCTTCGGATGAAGATCTCGCGCGGGCGACCGACCTGCTCCGTTCGACCGGCGCGATTGACGACACGATGTCTCGGGCCCGCCATTATGGCCAACGGGCGATTGATGCGCTGGGTATCTTTCCGGCCGGAAAAGCGCGGGACGCGATGACCGAAGCAGTTGAATTTGCCATTTCCCGCGCCTATTGAGGCGGTTCAGGACAGGAACAGAATATGGCCGCACGAATTTATCAGAACCCCAGAAACGCGATGCAGTCCGGCAGGGCGCTGTCCGACAGATGGATGCTGCAATTCGAGCCGTCGGAAGCGCGCAAACCCGATCCGCTGACCGGTTGGGCAGGGTCCGGTGATACGCAGCGGCAAGTAGAACTGGCCTTCGATTCGTGCGATGCCGCAAAAGCTTACGCTGACAAACATGCGATTGATTATGTGATCATTCCTACGCCGGAGAAAAAGCTGAAGCTACAGGCTTACGCGGATAATTTTCGGTAGAAAGTCTTTTGTCTGCCCAGCGTCACGGGCTTGCCTATGTAAATGGAAAAAACAGCAAGAGTTTGACGTCGATCGCCAGGCCGGCTTGTCGCTTTTTTTCGATAAATTCGTTTAGCTCCGCCAGCGCGACACGGTGGACGGTAATATCCTCTCCGTCGGTTCCGCCGCCCTCGCTGACTTTGGTCAATCCGCTGGCCTTGAACAGCGAGAAGCTCTCCGACACCATTCCCGGCGAAGAATAAAATTCGCCGCAGTTCTGGATTGTCGCGGCGCGATAGCCGGTTTCTTCTTCCAGTTCGCGGATCGCCGCGATGGAAGCATCTTCGTCCGCGTTATCATCATGATCGCCGACCAGGCCCGCAGGCAGTTCGATACACGCTTTGCCCAGCGGAACCCGATATTGCTCGACCAGCAGCACATGTCCGTCGTCGATCGCGAGGATCACCGCAGCGCGGATACCGCGGCTGCGGGAGACATATTCCCACTT
>NZ_JBATHY010000251.1:0-7040 GCF_049667325.1 Parasphingorhabdus sp.
CGGCCCTGTATTTTTGTCTTCAACCACCAGAGCAAAGCGGATGTAATGATCCTCGCAAAGCTGATCCGCCGGGATATGGGCGGGGTCGCAAAGAAGGAAATCCGCGATACGCCGGTGATCGGCAAGCTGATGGAACTGGCCGGTACGGTTTTCATTGATCGTGCCAATGCCGGGAGCGCGATCAAGGCGATGGCTCCGCTGATTGATGCCATAAAAATAGACGGCAAATCCATTGTCATCGCGCCGGAAGGAACGCGAACCCTTTCGCCGAAACTCGGACCATTCAAAAAGGGCGCCTTTCATATGGCGATCCAGGCGGGCGTACCGATGGTACCCATTGTCATTCACAATGCCGGAGATGTCGCCCCGAAGAATGAATTTCTGATGCGACCGGCGAAAGTAAGAGTCGATGTTCTGCCTGCCGTTGACACCAGCAAATGGTCAGTACGCAAGATGAATGAACATGTCGCAGAAGTGCGCGGGATGTTTCTTGAAGCGCTGGGCCAAGCCGAAGAAGAGGAAGCACTCTCAGCGCTCGTTGACGACGAACGCGCACCGGCAATCAAGGCTGCCGGTGCCAAGCGGCCCCCTAAACAAGCCGTTGTCGCAAAAAAACCAGCAGCGAAAAAGAAGGTGGCACGGAAGAAACCCGCGACGCGGCAAACGGGCGCCAAAAAAGCGACCGCAAAAAAATCCGTTGCCAAGAAGCCCGCAAGTCGATCTACCCCGCCGAAGAAGCCTGCCGCAGCACAGTCGACAAAATTGCAAGCTGCGGAATAGGCTGAAATCAAGGAGCGAGGATGGACGAGGCGACACAAATAGCAAATTCCGGATCGCTACTCGCGAAAGGTCCGAAGCTATTTTTGATCGATGCGCGCAATGGTGTCGAGCGCCGCTATTTGCTCGACTGGCTCCACACATCCATCGCAGAGGGCGGGCCTGGCGGGAAACTGAATTGGATCTCTTTGCCGATATCCGATGAACGGGCGAAACTCCGCCTCGACTCTCTCGGTGACAAACTCAAAGAACACCCGGAAACTTTGGTTGTACCGGTGCGCATTGCCTGGCGGATCCCCAATTTCGAAAAAAGCCGTGCGGTCAAAATGCGTCATGTCATATTTGGGGATCCGCGGAATCCGGGTAGCTTTCGCGCCCGGTCCATTCTGTTGCGCAACAAGCGCCGCGCTCATTGCCTGACTGGCCAGCCCGCAACGATTGGCGAACTCAAGCAGCGGTTTGCCGAGCTCAGCAAGGACTATGACCAGACCGACAACGCGGAATTTTCTGCCTTTGTTGTTCGACAAGCGGGACTGGTGCTGGATATTGCCGAGCGCGGATTGCGCGGACGCCGTTACAAGGTACCCCGGCATGTGGCTGACGGCCTGCGCAGCGATGCGCGGTTCCGCGCTGCGATGACCAAGCTTTCCGGTGATCTCGGCAAGAGCGAAGTGGAGCTGTACGAACAAGCGGCAAAATATATGAAGGAGCTGATCGCCCGGCCCAGTCCGATGTTCATCGACATGAAAGCAAAACTCGATCGATTCATGTTGTCTCAAGGTTACGAAGACCAGGTCGTATTCGATCGCAAGGAGCTGACCCGTTTGCGTACAACGATGCGGGAACATCCGACGCTGCTGCTGTTTACCCACAAAACCTATATCGACGGTGTCACCGCTACCGACCTTGCCTATCAAAATGACCTGCCTCTCATTCATTTATTCGGCGGTATTAACCTGGATTTTTTTGGTCTCGGATTCATGCTCCGCCGCGCGGGGACGATCTTCATCCGGCGGAGTTTCGAGAATAATCCCGTCTACAAGCTCGTTTTGCGCTATTATGTCAGCTATCTGCTCGAGAAACGCTTTCCGATGACATGGGCGTTTGAAGGTACGCGTTCGCGGCTCGGGAAGCTGATGCCGCCGCGCTATGGTTTGCTCAAATATGTCATGGATAGCGCGCACAGCAACGATATCGAAAATGTGCATATTATTCCAGTCGTTACCAGCTTCGATCTGATTCGGGATGTGGAAGAATATGCCAGCGAGCAGACCGGACGAATCAAGAAGCCGGAGTCGCTGAGCTGGTTCATCGGCTATCTTCGCAGTCTGCGCGAACCGATGGGCAAGGTTTATGTGGATTTCGGCGAACCGGTGATCGTTAAAAAGGCCCCCAATCCCAATGATCGGCTGGCCTTGTCCAAGATGGCTTTTGAAGTCGCGGTGCAGGCCAACCGGGCAACGCCTCTGACCCTGACCTCGCTGATGTGCCTTTGCTTGCTTGGCACGGCCCCGCGGGCGATGACAGCAGACGAATTGCGCGCTGTGATAATCTTTCTGACCGGTTGGGCGCGAGAGCGTGATATCCGGCTGAGTGACGATCTGACAGATAAAAATCTTGAAGGTTTTCAGCGTGTTGTCGAGACGCTGGTGAACAACGGGCTGTTGGTGCGCTATGACAAAGGTCCAACGTTGGTGTACGCGATCGAGCCCGATCAGCATCCGATCGCGAGCTATTATCGCAATTCGATCATCCATCATTTTCTCGACAAGGCGATCATCGAATTGTCGATATTGAAAGCAAGGGAAGCCAGTGACCAGAAGGCAATTTATATATTCTGGGAAGAGACAGACCGCCTTCGTGATCTGTTCAAGTTCGAGTTCTTCTATCCCGATAAACAGCAATATCGAATAAATTTGAAAGCGGAATTACAACGCGCCGATCCGAAATGGAAGGCGAAGCTGGAGGAAGGGGGCGCCATGCTCGCCAGCCTCACTAACCGCTTCCAGCCATTGATCGGCCACGCGGTGTTTTTACCTTTTGTCGAGGCATATACCGTTGTCCTGGATATATTGTCGCGGCTGGAACCCGGTCAGGCAATTGACAAGAAAAGTTGCGTGGCCATGGCATTGAAAGAGGGGCGGCAGGCCTATCTTCTCCGCCGTATTACGAGTGAGGCCTCGATTGGCAAAATCCTGTTTGAAAATGGCTTTAAAATGGCAACGGGTCTCGGTCTGACCGGGCAAACCACCGCGGACATGATAGTCGAGCGCAAAATGCTATTGCGGGAGTTCAGGGCACTTTCCAGGCGTATGGAGAAATCCCGCCTCGAAGTGCTTGCACTAGCCGACAAGATATTTGAATGAACAAAGCTGACAAAGGGCAAAATGGATGACCGAGCAAAGCAATGTAAGTCAGCTGAGTGCACAGGATGCCCAATTTCTGTATATTCAGTCCGCGACCAATCTCACCCATGTGATGGCCGTTTACATTTATGATCCGTCAACTGCCCAGGGCGGGAAAGTGCGCTTCAAGGATATCATCGAGCATATGCGCAAGCGTCTTGATGTTTCGCCGATGTTCAAGCGGAAATTATACCGGCTGCCTATGGATATAGATCATCCCTACTGGGTTAAAGACGAACATTTCGATCTTGAAGCGCATATTTCGCACGGCCGTCTGCCGGAGCCCGGCGACTGGCGGCAATTTTGCATCTACGTCGCTCGTCATCACAGCAAGCCACTGGATATGACACGGCCCCTTTGGGATATGTACGTGCTGGAAGGTCTCGACAATATTCCCGGCTATGCGAAGGGCAGCTATGCGATTCTGACGCGGATTCACCATTCGACGATCGACGGCGTGTCGGGCGCGCATTTCTTCGCGGCGCTCTCGGACAAAGACTCCAAAGGTACCCCTGCGATACCGTTGCCCGAAGGCGAGCCGGCAGCCAACGATTTGCCAACGACATCCGAAATATTGAATCGCGCGATCACCAGCACGGTGACGTCTCCGGTAAAATTGGCTCAGGCCTTGCTAAAATTCGCGCCTGCGCTGCTTTCAACCGCACAAAAGAACCTGACGGGCGGCGACGAAAAGACGGAAACCGGCGTTCCCGAAACCCGGTTCAACGGCCCTGTAACGCCTCACAAGATGTTCGATGCAATCACCTTTGACCTCGACGAACTGAAGAAAATGCGACTCAAGGTGGATGAAGCGACGATAAACGACGTCGTGCTGGCGATTTGCAGCGGGGCTTTGCGCCACTATTTGACCAAACATAAGGAACTTCCCAAAGACTCTCTGATCGCGGTTGCGCCCGTCAACGCTCGCAGCCGCTCGGGAGAGGAAGCCAATCCCGGCAACAATATATCTGCGATGACGATCAAAATCTGGTCGAATATCGCAGACCCCGTCAAACGCCTGGAAGCAATCAGGGATACAACGCGGGACACTAAAGCAGCAAAGTCCGGGCTCAGCGCGCGGATCATGACCGATCTAACCAAGCATATCCCGGGCGTCACGATGGCAGGTGTGGCGCGCATTCTGACGGATGAACGTTTTGCTCCGAAAATGAGCAATTTGATGGTTTCCAACGTTCCCGGCCCGCAATTGCAACTATATATGAATGGGGCCAAGCTGACGCATCAATATGGTCTGGCACCTCTGGCGCATGGAATGGGGCTGTTTATTGCAACACCAAGTTATAACGGAACCATATCCTTTAACATCATTTCCGATCGAAAAATGATGCCGGATGTTGAATTTTTTCGGGAATGCCTGCAAAGGGCGTTTAACGAACTGCGCGATGCCAAGCCGGGCACTGCTAAACGGCAAATAAAAGAAACGGCGGCGGCATCGAAAAAACCAGCGACGTCCACGGACGGTTCGGTGATGTATCGACGGGTTGCCAAAAAACCCCGAACAGTCGCATCAAAAGCGATCGGCGGGGGCAAACCGAAAGTGAAATAGGGAGCGGATAGATTGCACGCCGCCCGATTCCCGGGCGACGGCCGCTATTATGCGCAATTTTGGTGAAAGAGTGACCCGAAGATGATCCTGAACACGACTTTGAAGATGGAAAAAGCAATGGCGCAGGCCAAGAGCTATTCTGAATGGTCGAAAGCTGCGAAAGCGCACGACAAATCGACCGGGGTCGACATCTGGAAGGCATCGGATGAGAGTAAGCATTTCGACCATACGTCCATCCGCCGCCGTCTGAAACGGCTCTCGAAGCTTTGGAAGGCGCAAGACAATGCGGGTCTTCTATATGCTCTGAACGAAGGCATCCACGGCAATATGGACGGTATGGGTCACGCCCGTCTCCACCAGAAAGCGAAGTTCGGCACCAAGCAACTGATTCAGGATTATGTCGACGCGATTGCCAATTCCCTGGAATATCTGGCGAGCGACAAGGTCACAGACATCCCGTTCGAGGAAAAGCTCGATTTTTTCCGGCGGGCACAGCATTGTTATGGACGATCAGCGTTCCTGATGAGCGGTTCCGGCGCTTATCTCTATTTCCACGTCGGGGTTGCAAAGGCGCTTTGGGAGGAAGGTTTGCTGCCCGATATCATGTCCGGTTCCAGCGGTGGTTCGGTAGTCGGCGCTTTGATCAGCACACACACCGACAAGGAAATACCGCCATTTTTCAAGCCGGAAAATCTGATCGTCGGAGCGGATATTGAAGATGACGAGCAGCGAGGGTTGCTGGGCGGCCCGAGACGCTTGCGGGCAGATGAAATTCGCCAACGCCTGACAGAAATGCTTCCCGATCTGACATTTCAGGAGGCCTATGAACTTACCGGTCGCCATCTCAACGTTTCGATTGCACCCGCAGAAAAGCATCAGACATCTCGTCTGCTCAACGCCATCGCATCGCCCAATGTCTATATTCGCGAAGCCGTCCTGGCCTCTTGTGCAGTCCCGGGAATCTATCCATCGGTGACTTTGGCAGCAAAGAATCACCGTGGCGAGCGGGTTCCATATCTGCCAAACCGCAAATGGGTTGACGGGTCGGTCACCCACGATCTGCCGGTCAAACGGCTGGCCAGGCTCTATGGGGTTAACCACCATATCGTCAGCCAGGCCAATCCACTGGTCACTCCGTTTGCCACCGATTTCAGCCAGAAACGCAATCCGCTGTCCTCCATTAGAAACGCGTCGACAGCGACCATGAAAGCGTGGTTCAACGCCAATGTGGAACTGATGCAGAAACCGCTTTCCTATTTCCCGCGTTTGAACAGCATGGCCAATATGGCGCTGTCGGTGATCAATCAGGACTATACCGGTGATATCAATATCATCCGTCCGACAATGTTCTGGGGGCCATCCAAGATATTGAGCAACTTGCCGGTCGAGGATGTTGCCGAACTGATTCAGCTGGGCGAGCGCATGGCTTGGCCGAAAATCGAGATGGTTCGCACGCAGACCAAGATCAGCCAGACGCTGGACCGGATCCTGTTCAAATATGAAAATGAACTGGCACATGATCACGAATTGGTCGTCAAAAGGAAGATCGCTTGAAGCACGAACACGGAACGCTTCTGCTTTTGCCGGAATCGAAAGCCGCGGGAGCGAAAATATATTGGCAGAAATGGCTCCCTGATGGTGAATGCAAAGCCTTGATCCTGCTTGTTCATGGCTATGCCGAACATTCGGGACGATACCAGTATTTCGCCGATCATTGTTTGAGCAAAGGCTATGCTGTCTATGCGATGGACCATTGGGGGCATGGCAAATCGGAGGGAACGCCGGGTTTCGTCCCCGATTTCTCGGTATTCCACGATGGGGTCGATCCGTTGCTGGCCAGGGCCAATCAGGATTTTCCCGAACTGCCGGTCATGCTCGTCGGTCATAGTATGGGCGGGTTGATCAGCGCCACTTATCTGCTCAAGAAGCAGGATAAATTTGCCGCCTGCGTACTCTCCGGTCCGGCGATAAAAGCGGCCGAAGAGCCTTCCGCTTTCTTGAAGTTTATCAGCGGTTTTCTGTCCCGTTTCTTCCCCAAATTGGGTGTTCTCGAACTCGATCCGAATGGGGTCAGCCGCGATCCGCAAGTGGTCGCCGACTATCTCGCTGATCCGCTGGTCTACAATGGCAAAATGGGTGCGAGGCTGGCTACCGAGATGCTTGGCAACATGACCGAGATCCAGAAAAATGCCGGACAGATTTCGTTGCCGTTGCTTCTGCTTCATGGTGGAAAAGACAGTTTGGCCGCAGCTGACGGGTCAAGATTTCTCGATGGCCATGCTTCTTCCAGC
>NZ_JBATHY010000252.1:0-8406 GCF_049667325.1 Parasphingorhabdus sp.
ACTTATTTCTTTGCGGCTGGAGCAGCCGGTTTTGCAGCAGCGGCAGCTGGACCGACTGGTTTAACGCCGCCGTCCGATGCGATATAGCCCAGAACATCGTTGGAGAAAGCCGAGAGCTGTTCTGCAATCCGCTTGTTGCGGCCCTGAAGCCAGTTGTAGGCGAGAACGGCCGGAACAGCCACACCAAGACCAAGCGCGGTCATGATCAAAGCTTCACCAACCGGGCCGGCAACAGCATCGATCGACGCCTGACCGGCGATACCGATTTTGATCAGCGCGCGATAAATACCGATAACCGTTCCGAACAGTCCGATAAACGGCGATGTTGCGCCAACCGTAGCCAACCAAGGCAATCCAACAGCGAGCTTGGAGTTTATCAGATCCTGTGACCGTGCGATCGATCCGTGCACCCAGTCATGGGCTTCGACCGGGTCGGTCAGTTTGGCATGATCTTCGTCTGCCCTGATCGCGTCATCAACAATCTGGCGATAGGCAGAATTCTTGTCGAGCTTCGCAGAACCTTCCTTGAGACTTCCTGCACGCCAGAACGTCGAGCGCATAGCTTGCCCCTGTTTCATGACCTTGTTCTGTTCGAACAATTTCGAAAACAGGATATAAAAAGAAGATACGGACATGATCGTCAGAATTGCGAGAACAGACCAAGCGATAACACCGCCCTGCTGCATGGCTTCCCAGAAACCAAAAGCGTTTTGTGGTGCTGTCGAACCAGCGGCCAAAATTTCAATCAACATTTTAACATTCCCCTCAGGATAATTGATAGCAAAAAATCTATGGCGGGAAGGGCATCATCCGATGCCCTTCCCAATTATATTATTTGGGTATCTGCCAACGAACCGCGTTGGAATAATAGCCCGTTGTCGGATTTCCATTCGAGTCCAGCGAAGGATTGAACCGTGCACGTCGCGTTAGATTTTTACAGGCCGCGTCATCCAAATCAGAATGGCCGCTAGAACCAGTGATCTGGCAGTTAGCTACCCGGCCATCGGAATTTACAGTCAGCCGAAAACGCGTCGTCCCTTCCCGTTCCTCGCGCAAAGCCCGCGAAGGATAGTCGTTCGCATTGGCCCAGTTGCCAGGGTTACCACGTGGCTCCGGCGTCGCCCGTTGAGGCGGTGGCGGTGGCGGCGGCGGTGGTGGAGGCGCTGCCACCGGTCGTGGTGGTGGCGGTGCGGTTGGAACCGTCCGTATCACCGGCCTAGGCGCGACCACAGGTGCCACGATGGGCGGTGGCGACACCACTGGAGGTGGCTCAATCGGCTTGTCCGGCGGTGGTGGTGGTGGTTCCTCAAGCTCTTCCGGCGGCTCGTCCTCTTGAATGTCAATCATATCCAGCTGCGAGGCAACCTTCTTGACGGCACTATATGCTAGTCCGGTGACCAGCGCATAGCCAAGTAACAGGTGAATGATTACGACAAGAAAGATTGATACAATCTTGCTCGAACTCATCTCTTGGTCAGCATAAGCCATTCAGAAATGTAACTCCTTTTTCCCCATCAAGGTCGAATACTTCATCGCTGAAGCCCTTTACAAGGGCATGAGGCTTGAAAAACCATCGCGACCCTTGTTATCCCAATGACAGCTTTTCGTTCGCATGAAAGCCGTCTTAAATTTGTTTTAACGCGCTAGTTCGACGCAGGCAATCGCTTTGTTGGTTCATCATCGATTAAGCTGTTAAAGACCCACTATAGCGGATAAAACCGAGTGTCCCGAAATCCAGTCCCAGAGAAAATCATGCGCCCTTTGACAATCCTTGCCTCCGCCCTTCTTTTTAGCGAAATTGCGGTGTTTCCGGCTTTTTCGCAAAGCCTGGGCGATGCTGATCCGTTGCAATATGCCGACCTCGCTGACCTCAGCTCGGCAGCTCCGATCATCGTTCATGCGACGATCAAGGAAGCGATCAAAGTTGACCCCGAACGGGCTCCAAATGCACCTCCGGGCACACAACGCTTTTATATTATTGCCTCAACCAGCGCTTTGATTCGCGGTCAGGGAGGGGTCGGAGAAACGATTCGTTACGTCATTGATCTGCCACTTGATGCACGGGGACGGGCTCCGAAAATCAAGAAGCAACCGTTCATCATTTTTGCCCGTCGTCCGTCCAGCGGCGGCGACAATGTACAACTGGTTGCCCAGGATGCACAAATTGCCTGGACGCCCAGTCGCGAACAGCGGGTACGTTCGCTAGTCCGTGAACTGGTCGACCGGGATGCCCCGCCGGCCATTTCCCGGATCGCGAGCGCTTTTCATGTGCCGGGCACCATCATTGGCGAGGGTGAAACCCAGATATTCATGGAAACCGAAACCGGATCACCCATTTCAATCACTGTGCTAAAACGCGACGGCCAGCCGAAATTCTGGGCTGTGTCCTTGGGCGAGATTGTCGACGAGGCAGCGCGCGCGCCGGTCAGGAACAGCCTGCTCTGGTACCGCTTGGCTTGTTTTCTCCCCCGTCAATTGCCCGTCGGATCGTTGGCCGGCGATAGTGCAGCGAACGCCCAACAGGCGCGAAGCGATTACCAGCTGGTTCTTCGTGACCTCGGCGGATGCCCGAGATCGCGGCAACCGTAAGGGCGCAGAACTAGTTCTGGCATTCGACCAAGGCGACGCTAATAGGGCATCATCAATCTTACCCGAAACGTAAAGAGGCTAATGACATGACTGCTCCGCTTCGCATCGCGCTCGCTGGACTGGGCACCGTCGGAACCGGAGTTATCCGGTTAATCGAAGAAAATGGTGCCATGATCGCGCAACGGGCCGGCCGGCCGATTGTTGTAACCGCCATTTCGGCCCGCAACCGGAACCGCGATCGCGGTATTGATTTGACCGCATACCCATGGTTCGACCAGCCCGAAGAACTCGCGATACAGGATAATATTGACTGCGTTGTCGAGATGATCGGCGGATCCGACGGCACGGCGCTGGATCTCGCACGCAAGAGTCTGGCGGCAGGCAAGTCGTTTGTCACCGCCAATAAGGCGATGATCGCCCATCATGGGATGGAACTCGCCAAGGCGGCCGAAACTGGAAATCTGTCGCTAAGATATGAAGCCGCGGTTGCTGGTGGAATACCGGTAATCAAGGGACTACGCGACGGTGCTTCGGCCAACAAGATCGAGCGCGTTTACGGCATCCTCAACGGCACGTGTAACTATATTCTCACAGAAATGGAAAAACACGGACGTGCCTTCGACGATGTTTTGAAAGATGCTCAGGAAATCGGCTATGCAGAAGCCGATCCCGGCTTTGACATCGACGGTGTAGACGCAGCCCACAAGCTGGCCATTCTGGCCGCGCTGTCCTTTGGCAAAGCGCTCGACTTTGAAGGCGTGGAAATTGATGGCATCCGCCATATAATGGCGGCAGATATCGGCCAGGCAAAAGCATTGGGATATCGTATCCGCTTGCTGGGTATGGCGCGGATTGATGATGGAAAGCTGTTCCAGCGCGTCACCCCTTATCTTGTCCCCGAAGGACATCCGCTTGCCCATATAGAAGGGTCCACCAATGCTGTGGTTGCCGAAGGGAATTTTTCAGGTCGCCTTATGTTTCAGGGAGCGGGCGCCGGCGAAGGACCTACCGCCTCCGCCGTCGTCGCCGACCTGATTGACATTGCGCGGGGGGATAACGGAACCGTGTTCGCCGCACCGGCCAGCAAGATGGAAACTTGCGAACGCGCCGAGAGCGGGAACCGGACGGGCAAAAGCTACGTTCGTTTCATCGTCGCGGACAAACCCGGTGTTCTTGCCGAGATTACCGCCGCCATGCGCGATGCCAATGTGTCGATCGAAAGTCTGATCCAAACCGAGAAAACCGAAGAGGGATCCGTGCTGATCTCGATGGTCACGCATGACAGTCGTGAGCGGAACGTTTCAAGGAGCCTAGCTGCCCTCTCCAGTTCCACAAGTTTGCAAGCTGCGCCAGTGGTCATGCACCTGCTCAGCGATCAGGACTGATCACTCGGCCGGCGCAGGCGAAAGCGGCCGGATCATCGCCTGTTTTACATAATCCGCGGCTGGTATATCCGGAGCCACGGCCTGCCACACCCGGCCGGCGGCTCCCCCGATTCCCCGGCCACTTCCGCCGAAACTGACGCTCACCAAGGGTAACCCCTTGAAGCAGTTGCGTTCGTTCATGGTAACGTAGCAACGGCCCTGCTGGATGATTCCCGGATTAGCTTTTGGTAACGGTTCACGAATTCTTTCACCCGCGTCTGCCGCCAATTCAGGAAAGGGCAGCCTTTGTTGTCGATCAATCTCGGGCATACCACATACGACAATCACATCATCGGGACGATAAAGAAGGCAGCCATCAGCGTCGACTGCAACCAGTTGATTCGCTTTTTCCATCAGTTGACTGGTCCTGGCTTCTGGAGACAAAACTTGCCCGGCCACAGCGGACGGGACCAGCAAAAGGATCAGTAAAACCTGTCTCGACATTGCAATATCGCTCCCCTATCGAGAGTTCAAAATGACCTCATATATAAGGACTACCCGATAATATGCCCGAAGCAAGCCACATATTGGATCGCCTCCTGGTAATGGAAATGGTACGCGTCACCGAAGCGGCGGCCATATCGGCGGCCAACCTGATCGGCCGCGGCGATGAAAAAGCCGCCGATGCCGCAGCTGTGGAAGCGATGCGCGGCGCGCTCAACGAACTGGACATATGTGGCACAGTGGTTATCGGCGAAGGGGAACGCGACGAAGCCCCGATGCTTTATATCGGCGAAAAAGTCGGCTGTGGCCGCGAGGGCGAAGCGCCGGCCATCGATATTGCGCTCGATCCTCTGGAAGGAACGACCATCACCGCCAAGGCAGGCGCCAATGCGCTCGCTGTGCTGGCCATCGCGGAAAAGGGCAATCTGCTCAACGCACCTGATGTCTATATGGAAAAACTGGCGGTCGGGCCGGGCTATTCGCCCGATATCATCGACCTAAACAAGTCGGTCACCGAAAATGTCACGGCAGTAGCCAAGGAAAAGGGCGTCGAACCGTCGGAAATCATAGTCTGTGTTCTCGACCGACCGCGGCACGACAAGATAATCTCGGAATTGCGGGGAATCGGTTGCGGAATCATGCTCATCCCCGACGGCGATGTCGCTGGCGTGATTGCGACGTCTGACGAAGACACGACGGTCGATATGTATATGGGCAGCGGCGGGGCACCGGAAGGCGTGCTCGCGGCAGCTGCGCTGCGCTGTGTCGGCGGCCAATTCAAGGGACGCCTGTTGTTTCGCAACGACGATGAACGCCAGCGCGCCTATAAATGGGGCATTGAAGATCTCGACAAAATATATGACCTGACAGAATTGGCTAAGGGTGACGTGATCTTTGCTGCGACCGGGGTAACCCATGGTTCGCTGCTGGAAGGCGTCAAGAAACTGCGCGGCGGCAAGATGACAACGGAAAGCGTTGTGATGCGCGCTTCGTCCGGCACCGTCCGTTGGGTAAAAAGCGAACATCGCAAAACCTGATGCAAAAGATGTTGCCCAAGAGGCTCATGCGTCAGACCAGAAGGTTGCGCTTCTGCCTGTTGATATTGCCGATACTGGTGACGGCCTGTATATCTCCCGTACGATATGGCGCTATCCCCCATGGCGATTATGTTGCCAATGACCGCTGCCGACCGGGAGCACAGCCGGCGGATGTGGTTTCGGACAAACCTTATTTTGCGGTGACTAGCCGCTTGCCGGATTGTCGGGCCGAACGGGTGGCGCTACTCAACCAGCGAAGCGATATTGTCCGATATGCGCGATTTGGTGATCCCGCTGAAATGCAAATCACCAACGCCAAGGGCAAGGTGAAAACGAAGAACGCGGTTCCCTTTGCACTGAGCAATGATCAGCAATGGTGGGATGATCTTGCGGCGGAAACGCAAAAGCGAGATGGCCGCATCCTGCTCTATGTCCACGGATTTCGGGAAACTTTTTTTACCAGTGCTCGCGACAGTGCACAGATAGCCCGCCTTTCAGGACTTGACATACCGATGGTGCATTATAGCTGGCCCTCGCAGGGCGAGCTGCTGAAATATACCGCCGATGAAACCAATATGTATTATAATGAACGCCAGTTCCGCAGCTTTTTGACCAAGCTGGCGCAACAACCCTGGACGAAAGAAATCATTCTGGTCGCCCATTCCCTGGGCGTGCGGTTGGCGATACCGGCAATTGAATTTGTTGATCGCAACAGCAGCAACGCCGATTCGAGCAATATTTCCAATATCATTCTCGCATCGCCGGATGTCGATCGCCAGGATTTCGAGCGTGACATCGCCGAAACCGTGCTCACCATGCGCCGGGTCAATAACGATCGCCGGATCACGGTCTATGTATCGGCGAAAGACCGTGCGCTTGGCCTGTCGTACAATTTCCATGGCTATCCAAGACTGGGCCGTCCCGATTGTTTCAACCCGTTCGAAGCTGCCTTGCTAAAGGAGCAGGGACATCCCGAACGATGCTATGCCGCTAAAACCCAATATGACACGGAGCCGGAAAAAAGCGGGCTGACCATAATTGACACTACGGCCATCGGTCGCGGTCAAACCGGCCACAGCGACTATCTCCGCAGCGCGCTTGCCTGCGCCGATTTTGCGGCAGTTGTGAACGGCACCGAAAACAAGGCAAACAAACGCAAGGCAACCAGGCTGTTGCATGTATTCGCGCTTGCCCCCGATCCCGATGTTCCGGAACCGGATGATATTGCGGTTTGTCGCCGCGAGCCCAACTGATATTGTCAAACCTGGCCAGAATAGATGCAACGCAATGACCGGCAACTGGATGAGCTACTAGCCAACATCCGGTCGTGCGCGATTTGCAAGGATTTGCCGCTTGGTCCGCGGCCGTTGCTCCAGGCGAGTGCCAATGCCAAGATTCTGATTGTCGGGCAGGCTCCGGGCAGCAAGACCCACCAAAAAGGCCGGCCGTTTGACGATGCCAGCGGCAAACAGCTGCGGCAATGGCTCGGCGTGACCGAGGACCAGTTTTACGATCCGCGTCTGTTCGCGATCATCCCGATGGGCTTCTGCTTTCCCGGAACCGGCAAGGGCGGCGATCTACCGCCCCGCCCGGAATGTGCTCCGGCGTGGCGCGAGCCGCTGTTGCAGGCATTGCCGAACGTCCAACTCACCCTGATACTTGGCCAATATGCTCTGGACTGGCATCTGGGAGAGAGGAAATCCAGAACGCTGACAGAAACCGTATCACGTTGGCAGGAATTCTGGCCCGACCATCTGCCCCTGCCCCACCCGAGCCCGCGCAATATCCGCTGGTTCAAGGCCAATCCCTGGTTTGAAACAGATGTGATTCCGGTCTTGCAGAAACGGGTGAGCGTGCTAGTCTAGAAGACACCGATGGCGAGCCCGGCCGAAAGCGTAGCACCTGTCTCGGCGCATCGATCGCGATCGGCTTGCCGGATGGTCTTGGGAGCCAGGATGGCTTCCTCGGTCTGCGCATGGGTGCAGACAATCAGCGAATCGATCACTTTCTTGAGTCGCCAACCGGTTGCGATACGCTCCAATTGTGACTTCGCATTTTGCCCATCCGACCCCGCACAGATCATCGCGGCATAGGGTCGTCCTTCGATATGACCGAGCAAAGGATAATAGCAGCGATCAAAAAATGCCTTCATCACCCCGGCAATCGCCGCCAGATTTTCGGGTGTCGCGAAGATATAGCCGTCGGCTGCCAGCATATCCTGTGGCTCGCAATCTGCAGCACCTATGACGCGCACAGCGCTGCCGTCCTCTGCCCTCGCCGCCTCGGCAGCAGCCTCGACCATCTGGGCGGTACCGCCGGTATAACTGTAATAAACGATCAGAAGCGTTGTCATCGACATTCCTCTATCAACTAACAGACCGATTGTCAGCGCCTCAGGTTTCACGCATAGCGCGGACCATGAACGCAGTATTGAATGTCGAGAATTCCCTGTCCGGCCAGAGCTGGCGCTGGCGCAGCACCAGTGCCGACGCGCGGGACCCCGGATTTCAGCCGGATGATCTGGTCACCCAGTTGTTGCTTGCGCGCGGTGCAAGCCGCGAAACGCTCGAGATCAACCGCGATCCTACGATCCGGGGCTTCATGCCCGACCCCTCGGTTTTTCAGGATATGGATGTCGCTGCGGATCGTCTTGCCCTTGCGATCAAGAATCAGGAAAAGGTCACGATTTTCGGTGACTATGATGTTGATGGCGCAACCAGCGCAGCTCTGCTCATTTTGCTGCTGAGGGACCTCGGGCTCGAGGCAGGCTATTATATCCCGGACCGGTTGATGGAAGGCTATGGTCCGTCTGGCGAGGCGCTGGTCAAGCTCGGCGAGCAGGGCAGCAATCTGGTGGTCACGGTCGATTGCGGCGCCATGGCCTATGATGCCCTCGACATGGCCCATCAGGC
>NZ_JBATHY010000253.1:0-2005 GCF_049667325.1 Parasphingorhabdus sp.
GCTGTCGCTCACGGGCGTGCTCGCGCGCACCCCGGCGAGGACATAACCGTCGATCCGTCGACTATTGGCGAGATCGTCGAAACTGTCGCCGACCATTTGCAAATCGGCGCCCAGCCTCAATTGGGAACCGGTCTGATAATCGGCATTGAGGTAGAGACTGCTCGCCGGTCGCCGTGCCAGCTCGTTGCCAAAATTGGTTCCGGACGAACGGTTTTCCGCATCGAGATACGTATAGTTCGCGGCAATCCGCAACCGCTCGACCGGCCTGATCGACAGGATCGCTTCCGCTCCTCTGGTGCGGTTGCGCTCGATATTCAGCGTCGTACCGAACGGACGACTCCCGCTGGCGCACACGGCCGGTGCCGGATCAGGCGCTACCGGACAGGCTGCGAAGGCGATCTGGTTGCTTGTATCGCGCTGAAACAGCGTCACGGACATCTGGACAGCCTGTTCTATAAACGACTGATCGACGCCTATTTCATAGGATTTCGCTGTTTCCGGCAACAAGTCGGGCGTACCGAAGCCAAGCGGGCGATCATCAAGATCGATCAGCGACGGTGCTCTAAATCCCTCTGCGTAGCTCGCGCGGATGGTCGGGCCGTTTTCGCCAAGCCGATAGGCAAAATTGCCCGCCAAGCTTGTATTGCCGCCAAAATCGTCATGTTCATCATGCCGGACTCCGCCGGTTAGGGTCAGACCGTCCCCAGGATTGAACACCGTTTGGAAAAACAGGGAATCGATGCCGGTCAAGGCATTGATCCCGCCATTTTCATAACGGCTCTCTTCCGTTTCCGTTCCGAAAACGAAACGCAATTGCTCGCTGACCGCAAAATCGCCCCGATATTCAAATCGTTCGGTTCTGCCCCGGGGAAGCGATGTGAAGAAGGGGCTGATGATGTCGCGATTGATGTCGGCAATGCTGAATGCAAAGCGGTTCTGGAACTGCCCGTCAAACGCCTCCGCATGAATGCTGGCGTTGCCGTAAAATTCCTGGGCCAGCGAATATTGACTAGTGTCGGCACTGAATGGCGGGAAGACATCGTCATTATCTATTCGGCTGTCGGCATAATAGCCGCTGGCTTCAAAACGGATCGTGTCGGAAATATCGACTATCACCTGACCGGACGCAGAATATTGGCGATAACCATCCGCCTCGGTACCGCGAGAAAAAGCGCTGATACCATCGGTACGGACATAGCCGCCGCCGATGCTCAGTCCGACCGGGCCGAGCTTGCCCGAAGCATTGCTGACAGTGCGTATTGTGTCGCGCGCACCATATTCGCCCTGAACGAAGAGGGTGGGATCGTCGGTTGGGCGTTTCGTGATCACGTTGACCACGCCGCCGACGGCCTGGCTACCCCAGGTAACGCCATTGGCTCCGCGCAGCACTTCGACCCGTTCGATATTGCCCGCTGTCAAATTGCCGAAATCAAAGCCGCCGTCCGGGGTCGACGGATCATTGACCCGGATGCCATTGATAAGCACCAATGTCTGATCGCTTTCGGCGCCTCTGATCCTGACCGAGGTCTGGGAGCCCAATCCGCCGCTCCGGGTGACGCTGACACCAGGCAGCTCCTGCAGAATCTCGGCTATAACAATCGATTGCTGATCGAGGATTTCCGCTTCTGTGATGACCGAAATGGCGGCACCGGTTTCCTCGATATCCTGTGCGATGCCGGTAGCGGTGACAATAATCTCTCGATCATCGGCGGCCAGCGCGGGCACAGCGCTGCAATAAGCAGAAGTCGCCATGAGCATGGCAACGTACTGAAATTTATACATTTAGATTCCCTTTCGTAAACGACATCAATTGCCGTTACGCAGGGGAAAACCCCGTTCACCCGACACACCCCGTCCGGCTGAAGAACGACGATATGGGGCAGGTCTCCTGACTTGCGGATCGCCGCTGTATATGCCGCCTTCCCAGATCCGGAGATCCAGTGGCCTTTGGCATATCAGCTAGCCGCTTACAGTTGCGGGGGCAGTACCGGATTTGAACTGGGCG
>NZ_JBATHY010000254.1:0-16113 GCF_049667325.1 Parasphingorhabdus sp.
AAATCTGCGGAATTCTCTTTGGTCGCGATGGCCGGGTGAGCGGCTATCGTGCTGCGAAAAATGTTGCTGATGATCCCTGCCGGCATTTCGAGATTGATCAGGCGATACTCATCGCGGCCGAGCGGGAACAGCGGGGAGGGCGTGCGCCCATTCTCGGTTATTATCATTCGCATCCCTACGGAACAGTAGTGCCTTCGGTGACCGACGCCGAAAGCGCCGCCCCGGATGGCAGGGTCTGGTTGATTTTGAATGGCGAGGACGCTGCTGCATGGCTGAGCGTCGACAATGGCGAAATATATGGCCGTTTCGACGCAATGATGCTTGATTGCTCGGGAGCAAAAGGCCAAACAGCCGCGGAATAGAAATCACAGTTTAAGGGCGCGTTTATATGTCGAATAGTGAAGTTGACCTGGCATCTCTGCTTTGTTCGAAAATTTGCCATGATCTGCTGAGCCCAGTGGGAGCCATCAACAATGGTCTCGAATTGCTGGAAGACGAGACCGATCCGGTCATGCGTGACCGGTGCATGGATCTGCTGGCCGACAGCGCCAGGGTTTCGGCAGACAAGCTGAAGTATTTTCGCCTCGCATTTGGCGCAGCTGGCGGTTTTGGTGACGACGTCGATCCTGCAGAGGCGCGTCAGCTGATCGAATCACTGATCGGGGATTCGGGAAAAATCACTCTGGGCTGGGCATTGCAAAGCGAGGCCCTGCCGAAAAAGGCGATCAAAATCCTGCTTAACCTGGCCCTGATTGCAAAAGAATCTCTGGTCAGGGGTGGCACTTTGGATATCGGCGCGGAAAAAGGCGACCTGGGTATTGAAGTTGTCGTCCGGGCAGAAGGCACCAAGATCGCGCTGGATAGTGGCATCCGGACCGCTCTGGATGGCACGATTGAGCCGGTTGATCTCAGCGCCCGGACCGCGGCTGCCTGGATGACCCGTGAACTGGCGTTGCAAAATGGAGGGGATTTAAGGATTTCCCCTGCATCCGCGACAGAATTGCTTCTGGGTGCTATTGTCACCGCCTGAGTTAGAAAAGGGAGGCCTTTCATGGATGTGATTTGGACACCGTCTCCCAATTTTGACGAACGCAGTTTGCCAGTCAGCATATTGGTGATGCATTACACCGGGATGAAAGATGCGGCGTCCGCGATCAACTGGCTGGCCAATCCTGAATCGAAAGTGTCGGCGCATTATGTCGTGACCGAGGATGGCCAGGTAGTCCAGATGGTCGACGAGGAAAAACGCGGATGGCACGCCGGTCGCGGATATTGGCGAGGCATCACCGATTTGAACAGCGCCAGCATCGGCATCGAGATCGTTAATCCGGGCCACGAATGGGGCTATGTCCGGTTTCCGGAGGAACAGATGGATGCGGTAACCCGGCTTGCTCATTCAATTGTGAAGCGTCACGCCATCACTCCATCAAACGTCATCGGGCACAGCGATCTTGCACCCGGTCGCAAGCAGGATCCGGGTGAGCTATTTGACTGGGAGCGTCTGGCCCGTCACGGCATTGCGCTGAAAAAGCCGGCACTGAAATTGACCGATCCGCCGTGGACCGACAGTGGGTTCATGCTGGCGCTGGAACGTTTCGGTTATGATATTTCCGACCAGACCGCGGCGGTCGTCGCCTTTCAAAGGCGTTTTCGGCAAAAAAACATCGATGGCGTGATCGACGGCGAATGCCGGTCGCTGCTTTTGTCTTTAATGTTGGACAGAGAGCGCGGAATCACTAAATAGGACGCACCAGAGGGTCGGCCAGCCGTCCGCCGGAGCTTAGCGAAGGCGGAAGGAAAGTCCGGGCTCCACGATTAAAAGGTGCCGGATAACGTCCGGCGGGGGCAACCCTAGGGAAAGTGCAACAGAAAGCAGGTCGCGACGACTTCGGTCACGTGACAATGAAAGGGTGCGGTAAGAGCGCACCGCGGGACTGGCAACAGGCCTGGCATGGTAAACCCCACCTGGAGCAAAACCAAATAGGGGCGGCATATGGCTTTTTCGGCTTGCTGCCCGGGTTGGTTGCTAGAGCCGCGCAGCAATGCATGGCCCAGATGAATGGCTGGCTATCCCGCCGAAGCTTTATGCGGAGGAGGGTGGACAGAACCCGGCTTACAGACCCTCTGGTATTATCTTAGCGGTAGAACTCGCAGGATTCCTCTGATAGAATAGGGCCTATGCCGAAAGCAAAACGATCCGATAATTGGGGTTTTCCCCGCTGGGGAAGCTATGAAAGCTCCCGTGAAACGCAGCAGGTCAAGATTTGTGACCGACACGGCTGCGATGAAGCGGGCAGCTGTCCCGCGCCGAAATCTCCCAACAGTCCCGAACGCTGGTATTTTTGCCAGACCCACGCAGGCGAATATAACCGCGGATGGGATTATTTCGAGGGGCTCGACAAGGAAGAGCGCAAGAAGCGCGAAGCCGACGAGCAGCGCGACGCCAATGCCTATCAGGAAGCCGCGCATTACAGCTGGATGGGTTCCGGCGACGGTAGCCGGTCACGCGATGAGATGACGGCGCTGGAAATCTTTGACCTGACCCCTGACGTCGAATTTGAATCGGTGAAAAAAGCATGGCGGTCGATGGCCAAAGAATATCATCCCGACGTCAATCCCGGCGATGCCGATGCTGCCAAGAAATTCCAGGCAGCGCAGGCTGCCTTTGATGTTTTGCGTATTGCCGAAGAGCGGCGAGTCTGGAAACCGATCTAGTTTTCCTGCGAAGGCAGGAATCCATCTCGTGAAATTGCGACGATCACAAACTTTGAAATGGTCACCAGTCGATAGATTAGTGCGGAAATTTGAAATTCTCCGAGATTGCAGGCCGGGAGATGGACCCCAGCCTTCGCAGGGGCACTAGTTGCTTTGCAGTCGCGACGCGGTCTCTTGAATTAGTCCGATCATGTTGGGTATGCCCTGGGTACGGTTTGAACTCAGTTGATTCTTCAGATCAAAAGGTTCGAGCACGGCCGCAATGTCGGTATCGGTAATTTTCTCGGCGGCCTGATCCTGAACGGTTTCAAGCACCAGTGCGATAATGCCTTTGGTGATCGCGGCATTGCTGTCGGCCAGAAAATGCAGGCGCCCATCATCCAGCTGCGTCGGATAAACCCAGACTGAGGCTGAGCAGCCACGGACCAATGTCGCATCGGTTTTGAGCGCGTCCGGCATGTCATCAAGCTCTTTGCCGAGATCGATCAGCAGCCGATAGCGATCATCGGGTTCGAGAAATTCATATTCTTCGATCAGGTCGTCAATTTTGCTCATGGGGAGGGCGGTTAGCAGGGCTTTGTCAAAAGGTCATCTGTTTAAAGGATATCCGTTCGTCCTGAGCTTGTCGAAGGGTTGGTTCCGCGCGCAGTTCAGTGATTCGACAAGCTCGGCACGAACGGTATATTCCTAAAGCTCGACACCCGCCGCGATGGCTTCCAGTTTGCGGATCCGTTCCTTGAGATCCGCGACCTCGATCCGCGATGTTGCGGTGGGCGGATTATCCTCGCGCCGCTGCTATATTTCGCGGGATTTGAGGGCAATCCAGTCGCGCCATCCACGCAGCGTAACCAGAGCGACGACCGTTAGCCCAATCAGCGAAAAGGCTGCGGTTATCAGATAAAAAGCAGGTTCTTGCATCATGCTTGTCCTTCTACTTTCTCGACCGGGTTAGCGGTCGCGCAATTTTTCAATCTCTTGTTCCAGTTCACGGGCGCCACGATCATCGGTGGCAATTTTTTCGAGAACGGCGACGCGTTCCTTGAGATATTTGACCTCTTCCTTCAGTCGTCCTGCATCGGGATCTCTGGTGATCATCGCATTGCCGTTTTTATCTTCGGCAATTCCGTGTTGCGCGCGGTAGCGCGTGCTGAGCACTTTCCCGATCGTGATGACGATGATGATAGCAACCACCATTTCAAATGGATTCATTTCAACACTCCCTCCGGTCCGCGCGGAACCTGATTAGCGGTCGCGCAATTGTTCAATTTCACTTTCCAGTTGCTTCGTGCTGTGACCATCGGTTGTGATCTGTTCCAGCACCGCGACACGGTCTTTTAGATATTTCATCTCCTGACGCAGACGCTCCGCATCAGGGTCGTTCGCTCCGGGAAACTCCCCGCGCATTTTGATCAGCTTGCGCTGGTGGCTTGTCCAGATCGCAAAGCCGGCAACGGCAAAGGCTCCAAATGGGATAAGCAGAGCTAAGATACCTTCCATCAGTTCAATTCCTTTGTTTCTTGCGCATCACGCAGATTTTCGATTTGCGTTGAGACATCGAAACCCTTGTCGGTGACGATCCGCTCCAGTACCCTGACGCGCTGTTCGAGATCCTGGTTGACGACAGCATATTGTGCTGCTTTTTCGGCGGATATCACAGACTGCTTGTCCATCATTTTCTGTTGATGATTGGTCCAGATTGCAAAGGCCCCAATCGCCATGCCTACAAAGGGTATCATCAAGCCGATATATTCCATTGGCATAATTCCGCCCCTTTCTAATTGGTGCGCTTGTCGCGCAGTTGCTCGATTTCCTGAGTGAGCCGGTGGCTGTCATCGGTGACAATCCGTTCAACATTGCCGAGACGGTCTTTCACCGACCCCAATTCGGCACGAAGTTCGGCGTTCTCGTTGGTCAGCAGTTTGACGCGTTCCACGGCTTCCTGATCGGTCTTGGGATAGACGGACTTGCCCCATTGGGTTTCCAGGGGATAGCCGTTCTTGATCCGCATCCAGGTGGTTGCAACCCAGCCGACGGTGATCGCGATGGCACCAAGCGCCAAAAAGGGAGCAATCTCGGCAAACATCGCCACTTTATCCGGATCCATCAGTTCTTCTCCCGCAAGGCTTCAATTTCGTCGGCGGTGCGTTTGGCGGGATCGGTAGCGATCCGTTCGAGCACCTGAAGCCGTTCCTGAAGCCGGTCGATTTTTCCGACCAGTTCTTCATTCTCGTTGGATAGCAGTTCGATCTTGCGTTGCTCGTCCGGATTGGCCTTCGCGGTTTTGCCGCCCCATTCATCTTCCAGTTCATAGCCATGTTTGGCTCTTACCCAGTTGTTGATGATCCAACCTCCATATGACAGAGCGATGATCGCAAGTACAAATTGCGGGCTTCCCCAATCCATATCCATTCTCCCGTTTCAGCGCTTAGCGCAGATTTTCTATTTCGTTAGACAGCGTGGTGTTCTTGCTGGTGTAGTAGAGTTCCATATCGGCCAGCTTTCGGTCAATTTCCCGGACCCGTGACTTGATATCGCGGCTCGTCCGACGGGGCGATTGTCTGACGCCTTGCCAGAACTTGGTGTCTTCAGGATCACTCAAATACATTCCTACCGGCTTCGGGTCGGATATTTTGGCTGCGATCCAATATGCTATCAGCGTCCACGGAAAGGCGAAGGTTACAGTTGCCACGATCGCTGCAAAACGGACCCAGGCTACGTTTATGCCGGTGTAGTCGGCAATCCCGGCACAGACACCGCTCCATTTTGCGCGTTTTTTGTCGAGATAGAATTTGGTGCGAGAGGAGCTCATGAGGGGTGCCTTTCTTTTTTCAGAAGCTCGTCAAAATTTTCGAGCGACGGGGCGGGGTCAGTGGTTGGAGACGGAAGACCGGATTGACGCCAGTCAGGGTTGTCCGCTGCCATTATGCGTTCGATGGTTTCCATCCGGTCATCCAGACGACGTGCCATATGGTGCAATTCTTCCAACAGATTTTCATCTTCATTGGTAATTGTCGCCGCGGTTTTCCATTTTGTCACATAGTGGAAAATCAACCATGGCAGACCAATGAACAAAGTGCCCATGACGATGGGTATGATGATGAATTCTTCCTGCATTATGCGTCACCTTTTTTCATAGCGGCCTTCATGGCCTCCAGTTCTTCGTCGACCTTGTCGCTGGATTCGAGCGCAGCGATCTGGTTTTCCAGGCTCTGCGGTTCTCCGCCCATATTCAGCGAGTCGGCCCGGCCTTCTGCAAAATCTACCTGACGTTCGAGATATTCAAAGCGGGAGAAGGCATCCTGCACCTTGTCGCCATTATATAGTTCGCGCAGCTTGACGCGATTTTCAGCACTTTCGAGACGGTTGACCAGGCTGCTCTGGCGCGAGCGGGCTTCCTGCAGTTTCTTCTGCAATTTCGCGATGTCACCCTCTGACGCACGGAGCGCATCATCAAGGACCTGAATTTCTGCTTTCAGCTGATCCGCCATATCGGCAGCCTTGCGCCTTTCAACCAGAGCGGCCTTGGCGAGATCTTCACGATCCTTGGACAGCGCCAGCTGTGCTTTCTCGCTCCAGTCCTCTGTGAGGTGATCGAGCTTGTCGATATGGCGGCGCATTTCTTTCTGGTCGGCAATCGTACGGGCAGCGGAGGCGCGAACTTCAACCAGTGTTTCCTCCATTTCCAGAATGATCATGCGGATCATTTTTGAAGGGTCTTCCGCCTTGTCCAGCATGTCGGTCACATTGGCGGCGATGATATCGCGTGTTCTTGAAAAAATACCAGCCATGTACATACTCCGGTTGCGTCTGTGGTTGTGTTTAAACTTGTTGGAGCCTTCGCTCCAGTCCTGTTCTACATCATCCTGTTGAATTTCAAAAGGTGGCCGGGACTTGACTTCGGCAAGGGGGAATGAAGTGGTCCCGGCCATTTTGTCTGTCATGCCCGATAACCGAGGTTGATCACGCTGACAGGTGGGGAAGCGATTTGGGTGCTGGGGATCGTGCCTTCGGCCTGTGCAGGTCCGACCGAACTGATCAGGATTGTCACGCCGAAGAGCAGGATCGAGATGATCGCGGAAACATCGGTGCGGCTCAATTTGTTCAGTGCTGGCATGTTTTCCTCCGGTATGTGGTGTGTTTCGTATATGAAGCCTACATTGCAGAAGCCGTGCCAAACCAGTTAAAGTATTGAATAATATAGATATAGTGATTTTGTCACCAAGATGAACATGGTATTAATTGCTATTTAATGGGAATTGACGCTATATATTGGCCATGGAACGTGATGGTCAATTTGTCGGGGAATCGGGCGCGTTTCTCGATGCAGTAGAAAAAGCCAGCCGGGCGGCGCCATTGGACCGCCCGGTCCTTGTAGTCGGTGAACGCGGAACCGGCAAGGAACTCATCGCAGAACGTCTGCACCGGCTCAGCTTGCGCTGGGATGGCCCGTTCATCACCCTCAATTGCGCGGCGATGCCGGAGACCCTGCTCGAAGCGGAATTATTCGGCCATGAAGCAGGCGCCTTTACAGGCGCAACCAAGGCACGGGCAGGGCGGTTTGAGGAAGCTGATGGTGGTACATTATTCCTCGACGAACTGGGAACTCTGTCAACCGGGGCGCAGGAGAGACTGCTGCGAGCGGTCGAATATGGCGAGATCACGAGGATCGGTTCATCGAGACCGCAGCGCGTGGATGTTCGCATCGTCGCGGCAACCAACGCCGATTTGCCAAAAATGGCGCTCGAAAAATCCTTTCGTGCTGACTTGCTCGACCGCCTGTCCTTCGAAGTCGTCACACTACCACCGCTCCGATATCGGGAAGGCGATATTCCGGTGCTGGTCGACTATTTCGGCCGCCGGATGGCAGCGGAACTAGAGTGGCCATCCTGGCCCGGTTTCGGACGTCTCGCATCAGAAGCGCTGAACCGTCACGACTGGCCAGGCAATGTCCGGGAATTGCGCAATGTAGTCGAACGTGCGGTTTATCAATGGAATGACCATTCAATATCGGTTGATCATGTCGTATTCGATCCCTTTGAATCTCCCTGGAAGCCAAGGCAGCGCAAGGATACGTCTGAAACCGAACCGACTGCGCAGCCGACCGGGGATGCCCTGCCGGTACCCGCCGCGCCAGTCGCTACCGATGAGGTCTTCCCTGGCGTCGATGATATGAAAGCGGCGGTAGAAGCTTACGAAAAACGGATTTTGGAGACCGCACTGGCCAAGTCACGTTATAATCAGCGGCAGACTGCCAAGGCGCTAAACCTGACCTATGACCAGCTGCGTCATTCCCTGAAAAGGCATGATCTGCTGGGATCATAAAAAAGGGGGCCGCAAAGCCCCCTTTCATGCTTCCATGTCTTCCAGATTTATCCGGCGTTGGCATTTACCATTGCGTAAAACATCGGCAGTGAAAGTAGAACATTGGTCCGCGAGGCCATCAGCGCGATTTTTCCCGCTGCTGCTTTCTCGTCGGCTGTCGCTTCCACGATGCCGAGAACCTTTTTCTGTTTGGGCCAGATAATGAACCAGACATTGGCGGCCATGATGATGGCAATCCACATGCCGACACCGATCATCTGAAACGGGGCTTGAAGTGTCATCGCCTGATGAACCCATCCACTTGCCCAAGCAACGTAGAGGCCGGTAATCACGGTAAGCAAAGCAGCCCAGCGGAAGTAGAACAGGACTTTCGGTGCGATATGTTTGCCGACGGCGGGTTTCAGTTCGTCCGGGATGGTGGGCATCAGCGGCACCTGAACAAAGTTCAGATAATAGAGCAGGCCGATCCACAGTACGCCAAAGAACAAGTGAAGCCAGCGGCCGATCGCATTGCCCGTCACCATATCGCCATGCATTCCGAACATCAGCGCAAAAGCGGCAATCAGGCCGACAATCATCACTGCATTCAGATTCCCAAAAAACTTCGCCATTCTTCATCCCCCAAAGATATGTTTGTAATTAGGCCACAACATTATGACCGCTACCCCGCGATGTCACGAAAAAATGGATTTTTGACGGGACCACATGCCCAAAAGGACAATTGACCTTGCATCTTTTTCACTATTGAAGAGTTGAGGAAACATATCCCGTACCAATGGAGAAAAGATACTATGGCTTTTGAACTCCCCCCGCTTCCCTACGACAAATCCGCGTTTGGAGATTTGATCTCCGAAGCAACATTCAATTATCATCACGGCAAGCATCATAATGCCTACGTCAGCAAGACAAATGACGCGATTAAAGGCACGGATCATGAGGGCAAAAAACTGTCGCAGATCATCGAAGCCGCTGATGGAGGTCTGTTCAACAACGCAGCCCAGGTCTGGAACCACAGTTTCTACTGGCTTTGCCTGTCGCCCGAAAAAAAGCAAATTACCGGCGGACTGAAAGACCGTCTGGAAAGCACATTTGGTTCGATCGACGCTTTCAAATCGAAATTCAAGGATGAGGCGACCGGCCATTTCGCCAGTGGCTGGGCCTGGCTGGTACTGGACGGAGATGATCTGAAGATCACCTCCTACCATGACGCCGATACGCCGGTTGCCCACGGCGTCAAACCTGTGCTGACGCTCGATGTCTGGGAACATGCCTATTATCTGGATTACCAGAATGCGCGTCCGGACTATGTTTCAGCGTTGCTCGATAATGCAATAGACTGGGACTTCGTCGCCCTAAATCTGGATGGTGACGGCGTCAGCCGCGCAGATCAGGGCTAGAAGCAAAAAATATGCAGTTTAAGCCGCGTCCTGACCGTCGGGACGCGGTTTTTCCTCGACAGAGAAACCATGTTTGATCAGCATCGGAATATTGGCCATCGCGAACAGGAACGAGAGGGCAGGCACGCCCCAAACCTTGAGCGTGAGCCACCAGTCAAAACTCAGTGTCGCGACCATCAACTCGTTTATCGCAGCCATAGACGCAAAGAATATCGCCCAGTTCCGGGACAATTTCAGCCAGCCTTCATCGGTCAGGCCTTCAAAAGCCGCCTGCAGCAGGCTTTTCAGCATGGCTTTGCCACGCAACAATCCACCGAACAATATCACTGCGAATCCCGTATAAATAATCGTCGGTTTGTGCTGGATGAAACGGGGATCGTTAAAATATATCGTCAGGGCGCCAAACCCAAGGATCAAAATCGCCGACATCCACATCATCGGTGAAATCTTGCCCAATTTCCATTTGGCCACGATCATCGCGATGACGATCGCAATCATGAAGGCGACGGTGCCATAGATAGCCGAAGTGACCGGACTGCCTTCCGGCGCGCCAAATTTATACACCAGAAAGAAAATCAACAGAGGTCCGAAATCCAGCGCGAAGCTCAAGCCCCTGTGTTCTTTTGGAATTTCTTCAATCGCGGTGTCTTCGGTCATTTTTCTGTCCCGGCTATAGCTGCTGCCAAATCCTCGGCCTTGAATGGCCTCAAGTCTTCTACGGTTTCGCCGATTCCGATCGCGTGGATTGGCAAACCAAATTGCTTCGCTGCAGCCACCAGCACCCCGCCGCGCGCGGTACCGTCCAGTTTGGTCATCACAATTCCGGTAACCTTGGCCACGTCGCGAAACACCTCTATCTGCGAGAGCGCATTTTGTCCGGTGGTCGCGTCCAGCACCAATACGACATTATGCGGAGCTTCCGGATTGAGCCGACCCAGTACGCGCCGGATCTTGTCGAGTTCGTCCATCAACTCGGTTCGGTTCTGCAGGCGTCCTGCTGTATCAACGATTAACACATCGATCCCGGTTGCAGTGGCCTGTTTGACGCCCTCATATACAATACTGGCGCTGTCGCCGCCCTGAGGCCCGCTGATGATCGGGACCCCCAGTCGTTCCGCCCAGATTTTCAGTTGGCCGATTGCCGCTGCACGGAACGTGTCGCCAGCCGCCAGCATGACCCCATAATCCTGTTCCAGAAAAAGATGGGCCAGTTTGGCAATGGTAGTGGTTTTGCCCGATCCATTGACGCCGATCACCAATATGACCTGCGGGCGCGGAAATGCATCGATTTCCAGCGGTATTGCGACCGGTTCCAATATCGCGGCTATTTCGCGCTGGATGATTTCCTTGACGGCATGCTCGCTCAGACCTTTTTCAAATCGCTCGACTGCGAGCTTTTCCCGAATGGATGCTGCGGTAGCCGGGCCGAGATCGGACATGATCAGCGCATCTTCAATGTCATCAAGCGTCGCTTCATCCAGCTTGGCCTTGGTTACCAGGCCCGCCAGATTTTCCGTCAGCCGCGAAGATGTTTTCCCGAAACCGCCAAACAGACGATCTTTCCAACTGCTATTTTCGGTCACCCTGCCACCCTGCCAATCAATTGTTCATTGTTGATGCCCGTTATGTCGACTGCAACAATCTGACCTTTGCTGACAGAGCCTTCGATCTGAATACGGGCAAAATTCTCGGAGTAACCGGCATCACCCGACATCTCCGCGAGTATCGACTGTCTAGACCCAACCAGGGACCGGCGCCATGACTGAGCACGTTGCGCTACTGTTTCGCGCAATGTCTTTGCTCGGCTCTTGATCACCTGTCCGTCAACCTGCGGCATTTTTTCCGCTGGCGTGCCCTGTTTTGGCGAATAGGGAAAAATATGGCCATGAACGACATCGCATTGCTCGATGATCGACCGGCTATTGGCAAACATGGCATCGGTTTCGGTCGGAAAACCGGCGATAATATCTGCGCCAATGGCAATTTCCGGTCGTTTGGCTTTGAGCCGCTCGACCAGAGCGATTGCCTGTTCCCGGCTGTGCCGCCGCTTCATCCGTTTCAGGATCATGTTGTCGCCCGACTGCAGCGACAGATGCACATGCGGCATGAGCCGCGATTCCTCGGTCAGTAATTGAAACAGCCGATCATCAATCTCGATACCGTCCAGAGACGAAAGCCGAAGCCTCGGCAGGGCCGGGACATGTTTCAAAATCCGTTCGATCAGCATGCCCAATGTCGGCTCTCCGGGCAGGTCAGGGCCATAGCTGGTGACATCGACGCCGGTCAGGACCACTTCCTGAAAGCCTTTGTCAACCAAGGCTTGAACCTGATCGACGACCAGGCCGGCGGGTACCGATCGGCTGTTACCCCGACCGAAAGGAATGATGCAGAACGTGCAGCGATGGTCACAACCATTCTGGATTTCAACAAAGGCGCGCGAGCGGTCGGCAAAGGCGCTGACCATGTGCGGAGCGGTTTCAGTGATCCGCATGATATCGGAAACGCGAATATCCGGACGGTTGCTTTGCAGGCCGAGTTTGAAATTGGAAACATCATATTTGTCGCCATTGCCGACCACGGCGCTGGTTTCCGGCATGGCCGCGAACATCGCAGGATCTATTTGTGCGGCGCAACCTGTAACGATGATATTTTTTTCCGGATTTGCTTTCTTCGCCCGACGGATGGTCTGGCGAGTCTGTCTCACCGCTTCATTGGTCACCGCGCAGCTGTTGACGATGATCAGATTATCACCGTCAATATTGCTGGCCGCTAGGTGCTGCCGCAAGGTCTCGCTTTCGGCTATATTGAGCCGGCACCCCATGCTGATCATTTCCGGAGCACTCATTCGAATTGGCTCCAGTCGGCTTCGCCTGAAAAGACATAGGTCGTGGGGCCTTGCATCTGGATCGATTTTCCAGCTTTCCAGCCGATGACAAGCGATCCGCCAGGCAATTCGACCTGTACCGGACTGTCGACCAAGCCGCGCTTGATCGCGGCAACCGCAGTGGCGCAGGCTCCGGTTCCGCAAGCCTGGGTCAGGCCGACGCCGCGTTCCCAGACACGCAAATGGATCACGCCGTCGATAATATGGGCGACATTGACGTTTACTTTTTCGGGAAATAGCGGGTCGACCTCGATCATCGGTCCCAACCGGTCAAGTTCTACAATCGCGCTATCGTCGATGAAAAAAATCACATGCGGATTGCCGACATTGACGGCGGCGGGGTTTTGCAAATCCTCCCAGCCAACCGGCATGTTGAGCGTGTCCATCGCATATCCAAGCGGAATCGCCTGCCATTCGAACCGGGGCTCGCCCATGTCGACGATCGCGCCATCTGCGGTCGCATTGCCAATGATGACGCCGCCTTTGGTTTCGATCCGGGTTTGGTCGCCGATCAGTTTGGCGACGCATCGGGCTGCGTTGCCGCAGGCTTCGACTTCACCGCCGTCGGCGTTGAATATTTGCATTCTGACATCGGCGATCTTGGAGGGCTGCAAGATAATCAATTGGTCACAGCCAATCCCGCTGTGCCGGTTTGCGATAGCTGCTGCCTTCGCACTAGTCATTTCCAGCGGTTTTTCGCGCGCATCGACAATGACAAAATCATTGCCCAATCCGTGCATTTTGTGAAAGCGTCCAGTCAACATGAGAGGCGATTTAGGGATGCAGTTCCCGCGAGTCCAGCAATTCGGCTAGCCATCGCGATCGGCGAGCAAGTCTAGGCGGTTTTTTGCTGACGGCTCTCGGCGCTAATTGAAGTGTTTGCTTCGGTCTGCTCCGCAGCGGCTGCTTTGACGCGGTTGGCGGGCAACAGATTGCGTCCAGCCAAAATCTCCCGGGTCTGCACGGCCGACAGCGGGTGGCCGTAATACCAGCCCTGGCCTTTGGCGCATCCAATGTTGCGCAACTCATTCTCGGTTTCTTTGTCCTCGACGCCTTCCGCCGTTATCGTCATGCCAAGACTCTCACCGAGTCCGGTTATCGCTTTGACAATTGCCTTACTCTCCGAATTCTGGAGTATCGACGTTACGAAGCTGCGGTCTATCTTTATCCGGTCAAAGGGCAGGGCGCGCAAGTGAGCGAGCGAGCTATAGCCGGTCCCGAAATCGTCGAGTGCAATCTTGATACCCTGGTTTTTTAAACTACCGATGATCGATTGCGCCAGGCTGAGATTCTCGAACAGCGAGCTCTCGGTAATTTCGATTTCGAGACGGTTTGCCGGAAATCCCGTTTCGACGAGGAGTTTGACAATTTTCTGAGCCAGCCACGGATCGAGCAACTGTATCGGTGAAATATTCACAGAAATTGTAAGGCCAGGATCCCAGTTTTTGGCGTCTTCGAACGACTGCCGCAATACGCTCATGGAAAGGTCGCCGATCATACCGGTTTCCTCGGCAATCGGGATAAATACGTCGGGAGATATCAGGCCTTGGGTCTTGGATTCCCAGCGACAAAGCATCTCGAAGCCGGTCAGCTTGCCGGTGGCAAGATCTACCTGTTGTTCATAATATGGTACAAACTCGTTCTTGGGAATGGCTGCGCGCATTTCTGTCTCGAGCGAATTGCGAATATGAAGTTCTTTTTCCATGATCTCGTCAAACCAGCAATGGCGGTTTCGCCCCTGCTTTTTTGAACTGTACATGGCAAGGTCTGCGTGGCGCATCAAGGCATCCACGTCCTCTGTGTCGGGCTCGTAGCGTGACATACCGATGGATGTGGTCACCACCAGATGCGTGCCATTTTCGACGATTGGACAAGCAATGGAGTCAATCAGATCATCTGCGATCCTCTCTACCATTTCCGGTTGCTCGGGATCAAAAATAAACGCGCAAGCAAATTCGTCCCCGCCAAGCCGCGCGAGCAGGTTGTTGGCCGGCACGGTATTTGCGATGCGCGCCGCGACCTGTTTGAGCACAATGTCACCGGCGCTATGACCATGGACATCATTGATAGTCTTGAAATTGTCGAGATCGAGCATCATGAACGCGATGCTTTTGTGCTTCCGCTGCGCCTCTTCAATCAAGTCGGTTGTTTTCTCACCAATGGTCCTGCGATTGAGCAATCCGGTCAATGGATCGGTAGCCGCCAGGGAATGTGCGCGTTGTTCAGCAACGGCCCTTTCCTCGATTTCCGTGGAAAGATCCTTGTAGCGGCGCCAACCAAACAGGATAAGCGCAATATTGAGCAAAAATGCCGAAGCGAGCATATTGTCGCCGCCCCGAGGCCGGCCGGAGAGGGAGGCGATAGCATCGGTTATCACCGTTCCGCCCGTGCCGATAAACATGAGGGTTGCGAAAATAACAATGATTCCGGTGACGACGTCGCGACCGATAGAAATTTTATAGTTAGTTTTTCTTAGTTTGACGCGCTGGTCGGCTTCTGGTCGAGCCATGATAGTTATCCCACTGTTACGGTCATAGCTGTAGCCCGAAAGTTCTCAATTTCTGGTTAACACCAACTCAATATTAGACAAAATCCACACTTGCGATAATCCGCGAACTGGCCTAATAGCGGCCAATAGAGGCAATGACTGCATTGCCGAATCAGTTTAGAGTTCGAAAAACTCACACGTCGGTCAGCGAGGTTTCGCCCACCGGCGCTTTTTGCGTTGGCCGGAAAAATGGCCATTTTGACGAGGGAAAGGCGGGTATATGTTTGATAAATTGAGCGACCGCCTTGGCGGAGTCTTTGACAAACTGCGCGGCCGCGGCGCGCTGCGGGAAGATGATGTTCGCGGCGCGATGCGGGAAGTGCGGATCGCGCTGCTCGAAGCGGATGTTGCGCTCCCGGTGGTC
The DNA here is from genome assembly GCF_049667325.1 of Parasphingorhabdus sp. Taxonomy (GTDB): domain Bacteria; phylum Pseudomonadota; class Alphaproteobacteria; order Sphingomonadales; family Sphingomonadaceae; genus Parasphingorhabdus. Next base: position 15,231 of record NZ_JBATHY010000254.1, read on the forward strand.
AAGGAATTCGTCGAAAAAGTCACCGAGAAAGCCGTCGGCCAGTCGGTACTCAAATCTGTCACTCCCGGCCAGCATGTGGTCAAGATCGTCAATGACGGTCTGGCCGAAATGCTCGGGTCGGAAGTCAGCGGGTTGGAATTGTCGGTCGCTCCCCCTGCCATTATTATGATGGTTGGTCTGCAGGGATCGGGTAAAACAACCACGACAGCGAAAATCGCCAAACGGCTGAAAGACAAAGACAATAAAAAGGTCATGATGGCCTCGCTCGATGTCAATCGCCCAGCCGCGCAGGAACAATTGGCGGTATTGGGCGAGCAGATAAACGCTGCCACCTTGCCGATTGTCGTAGGGCAGCAGCCGGTAGAGATCGCCAGGCGCGCATTGCAGGCGGCAAAATTGCAGGGATTTGATGTCTTGCTGCTGGATACTGCCGGACGTCTTCATGTCGATCAGCAATTGATGGACGAAATGAAGGCGGTCGCCGATATTTCGCAGCCGCAGGAAATCCTGCTGGTGGTCGATGCACTGACCGGTCAGGACGCCGTTAATGTTGCCCAGAACTTCTCCGAACAGGTCAATCTGAGTGGCGTTGTCCTCACCCGGATGGACGGCGATGCGCGGGGCGGTGCTGCGCTGTCGATGCGCGCGGTTACCGGCAAGCCGATCAAGTTCGTCGGTGTTGGCGAAAAAATCGACGCTCTGGAAGAATTTCATCCGGAACGCGTTGCGGGCCGGATACTCGGCATGGGCGATGTCGTCAGCCTGGTCGAAAAAGCGGCTCAGGTCGTCGACAAGGAAGAATCCGAAGCGCTCGCCGAGAAAATGCTCAAGGGCCAGTTCGATCTCAACGATCTGCGGTCCCAGTTGCGGCAGATGACCAAGA